>DASXMM010000001.1:0-6664 GCA_036495665.1 Candidatus Acidiferrum sp.
GCCCGCGTGTAGCCGAAGCGCGCGACGTTCAGCAGGGTCGGAGAAAAAACGTGTGTCTCTTCCAGACTCAGCACCTGCTCCCGCAGGGTCATGATGTCGGTGCTAAACGGATCGGCTATCGTCGCGGTTACGTCGCCGCCATCGTCGATGGTGTAGACTGCGGCGAGCGAATCCTTCTGTGAAAAAATGTGGTCGACGCGCACTGTTCCAAAATCCTCGCGGATCGTTTGCAGCGGGCTGCTGAACACTTCGGCGATTCCATTGAAGTCGGGCGCCTCTGCCGGGGGCGTGGGCCACAAATTGAGCAATGGCTGAACGCTGGGGACGGCGGCGGCTCGCGAGGCGTTATCAGGAACAAACGCCGCGGATGTCTGGTGCAAGTTCTGGCGGAAGCCCTCGTAGTTGGCGAACACGAATGTCTTGTCGGCCTGAATCGGGCCGCCGATCGAGGCGCCAAACTGGTTGCGCTGAAACGGCGGAGCGGAGTTCTGGTCGAAGAAGTTCTTCGCATCGAGCGCGTTATTACGCAGGAATTCGTAGACCGCGCCATGCCACTGGTTGCTTCCCGATTGCGTCACGATAAGGACTTGCCCGCCCGGGTGTTTGCCCAACTCCGCGCTGTACGAATCGCGCTGCACGTTAAACTCGCGCACCGCGTCGACGCCCAGCAGCATGCCGCTCGTTCCGCCCGGCTGCATGTTGTTTTCCGCGGCTCCGTCGTACTCCACGCCATTCAGCAGGAAAAGATTTTGCTGCGGACGGTTTCCGGAAACGGCGAAGTTGTTCGCAGTGGTTGAGTTGGAAACGCCTGTTCCGCCCGTTTTCTGTGAGGTAAAGTTCACTATGCCGGGATTCAAGGTGAGCAGCAAATCGTAGCTGCGGCCGTTCAAAGGCAGCTGTTTGACTTGCTGCTCGCTGACCAGTCCCGAAATATCGCTGGTGGTGGTATTGACGATCGGCGCATCCTCTTTCACCGTGATCTGCTCCTTGACGGTTCCCGCACCCACCGTCAAGTCCACTTCGGCTTCCTGACCGACGACCAGATGAATGCCGGTCCGAAGCTCATCCTGAAATCCACTCTTGGAAGCAGTAACCTCATACGCGCCCACGGGCAAGGCGAGGACCTGGTAGCGGCCGACCTCGTCCGAAGCAGTTGTCCGAATCGCTCCTGTCTCCACGTTCTTCACGGTGATCGTCGCCGACGGCACCCGCGCGCCCGACGTGTCCGTGATAATTCCCGCGATGCTTGCGGATACCTGGGCCTTGAGGCTTGGTACAGCGGCCAAAAGCAGAAATAGAAGGATGGACAGCTTGTTCGTGCGCATGCGACACCCTCTCAGTCAGAAACAACAAGGTAAGTAGTTCAATACGGTTCGTATCACCATGTCAAATCGGCTTAATACGGATAGGTCGTAGGCGGATTCATACGGATTGCGAGGCGAAGAAGCGACATGTCCCGGAAGGAAAGGAGCGCCGCTTTTCCCCTCAGGGGAGGGGGAAGCGGCGCTCTTGGGGGTGCTGGCTAGTTGGTTGGAGGGTTCATTGAGGTACTACCGCGGGCGGGCACCGTTTTCACGCAGGGCCGCACAACAGCTTGACCTCCCTGCGCAAATCTTTTCGATTGTCTTCCCCTGTGCATGGCTTTGTTCTTACTTCTCCGCGCCGCTGGCTCCTGCTGCTTGACCAGTTCACGGTGGAGACTCTGCGATTTTGCGTTTCTTGACGCGGTTTCTAATTGCAGGGCGCTTGCCAAACGCTCCCGCGCCAAGCGCCGTATTTTCCTTGTTTTACGGATTCGGCAAAAAAGATTGCTGCGTCAACGCGGGACAGTGTTCCTCCAGGGAACAGAGCGATGGCAGCATCGCGGTCCCGACACAACGGCCCACCACCAAACAGAGTCCCAGCCACTCAATGGAAGGAGAATGAGCGCTCGTTTATTTACAAGAGGGAATCAAGCTGCCGCGCCGCCGCTTTTTTCTCGGACGCGCATTTCGTGCCCGTCGCGTTTCAGGTAGCGGTACAGGCTCGTGCGGCCGATGCCCAGGATCTGCGCCGCGCGCAACCGATTCCCCTGGCACAGCTCGAGCACGCGCTGGATATGCAGCTTGCGCACTTCATCGAGCGACAGCGGCCGCCAGTCGTCGCCTTCGGGCCTGCGCGGGCCGCGATGTTGCAGGTGTTCCGGCAAGTCCACGAGATCGATGAAGTCGCCTGTCGCCGTTATCGCCGCCGTGGCAATCACATTTTCAAGTTCTCGCACATTTCCCGGCCACGCATGCTGCAGCAGCGCCGTCTGCGCCCGCCGCGTCAACCCGGAAATGTTCTTTCCATAAACGTCGTTATATTTTTTGAGGAAATAGTGGACCAGGAGGGGAATGTCTTCGAGCCGCTCCGTCAGCGAAGGCACTCGAATCTGAATCGAGCTCAAGCGGTAAAAAAGATCCTCGCGAAAACGCCCCGCCAGCACCTCCGCCCGAAGATCCCGGTTGGTCGCCGCAATCAGCCGCACATTCACCTGCCGCACTTCCGGCGACCCCACTCGCTGAATCTCCCGGTTCTGTATCACGCGCAGCAGCTTGGCCTGCATCGGCAAAGAGGTCTCGCCAATCTCATCGAGAAACACCGTGCCATTGTTCGCATACTCAAAAAGCCCCGGCCGTGTGTCCGTAGCTCCGGTAAACGACCCCCGCACATGCCCAAAGAGCTGGCTCTCGAGCAACGTATCCACCATCGCAGAACAGTTGCAGATCGCCAGCTTCTGCTGCGACACCGGGCTGATGTTATGAATCGCCCGCGCCACCAGCTCTTTTCCAGTCCCCGTAGAACCGACCAGCAGCACATTCGTATAGTGCCGCGCCACTTTTCGCGCGAAATCAAAAACCTCGAGCATCACGGGGCTTTTTCCCACAATCCCATGGAATTCCAGGTCCTTCAGCAACTGCTCTTCAAGCGCCCGCACGCGCCTGCGCTGGTCGTAGATCGTGGCCACTTCGTCGAGCGTCCGCTTTAGCCGCACCTTATCGATCGGCTTCGGCAGAAAGTCCGTCGCACCCTTGCGTATCGCATCCAGCGCCGATTCCAGCGTGTATTCCCCGGTCATCACAATCACATGTACGCCCGGATCGCAGCGCAACGCGCGGTCCAGAAACTCGTAACCGTTCATACCCGGCATGTTCACATCGGCCAGCACCAGCCTGCACCGTCCGGACCGTACCAGCCCCAAAGCCTCTTCCGGGTCGGAAGTGGTGATCGCGTCATAGCCCATGTCTTCCATGACTGCCGACAGCAAGTCGAGCTGCGAATGATCGTCGTCCAGAATGCAGGGAATTAAGGAAGTCTTCGTTGCTGTAAGCTCAACCGTCTTGGTGTATGCGTGTGCCACACCCAACACACTCGCAACCCTTGTTCCATCCCCGCACATTTTCTCTTTGTGATGTTCACTTTGCGCCGAATTCCAGCCAGACAACCTCCACGTCCAGGAGAATCAGCGGTTTATCGAGTCGCTCGCCCGTAATTTCGCTCGGCGATAGCCGTCCTCGTCTCTGGCGCGCGTCCGCACCGCCATTCCATTCCGCACAATGCTCGCTTCTATCCAGTTCAATTTGGGTCACCGTGTCGTTTCGGCCCGGAACGACACGCCTTGCTAGGAAGGAACCACCGCGTTCAGCCGGAATTGCTGCCGCCCGCGCTTCGTTTTTCCCACGAATTCCGCTTCATATACCACGGCATGAGACCGATCCGACTCGGCCTCTTCCAGAAGCCTTACGAGCAGGAGGGTGTTCTTTCCGAGAGCCCGCGTCAGCGCAACTTGCTTGCTCGATTCCTCATCCCACTCGAGCTTGCACCTCTCCACAAAAAAGTGGTCCTTGCTATCCCAGCCAGAAACCTCCACGGCATACAAGCGGGTGACGGCCAAGTCGGCGCTCCGAAGCATCATCATAGTCTCCGCCCGACAGAAATGCAGGCCAGCAGCCATTCGTGATCTCTCGGAACCGATTGACAAGGAAAGGTTTGGTTTGCAAGTCCGGCGTTGGGCATGTTCACAGTAAGCCCACGCCGCAAAGGAGTGTTCCGCTCCGGAACACTAGATCTGGCCGGGTAGGAGAAGCCTGCTGACAAAATTCTCAATCGGGCCGTAAATGTATCGAAACACAAGGATTCCTACGAGCAGCCCGGCCATGGCGAAGCTGTTTCCGCGAAGCCAATCCAGATAACGCTGCGCGGTTTTTTCGCTCATGAAGAGCAGGATCACCGTGCTGCCGTCCAGCGGCGACACAGGCAGCAGGTTGAACGTGCCCAGCAACAAATTCAGCGAGAAAAAGATGACGAGTGTGGTGGCCGCGAAATCCAGATGACCCGTCATGGGATCGCGATGAAACCATCCTTGGCTTGCCCCCAACTGCAGCCCGGCCACCGCCAGAAGCATCAAGGTGAAATTTGCAGCGGGTCCAGCAAGCGCCATCCAACCCGACCGCCGCGGATGCCGCCGTTCCCAAAGCGGGTCGAACGGCGCGCTCGCCCATCCAAACATGGCATGCATGAACAAATACGACAGGATCGGAATGACCACCATTCCCCAGGGTTCGCGCTGGATATGCGGTACCGGATTCAGAGAGACTTGCCCACCATGCGCGGCAGTCTCGTCGCCACCCCACTTGGCGACCAAAGCATGCGCGGCTTCGTGGCACGTCGTCGAAAAAAGAAACGCCACGTACCAGATAAATCCGTAAACGAGAACATCGGGAGTGAAGTCCGGCAAGGGATTCGGCCTTTCGTGTGGTCAGCCCAAGCAGACTAGAGGTTGTCGGCCAGCTTTGCAACCTCACGGCGAATAAAACCGGGTCGCCGCTACTGTCCTGGGGTTCCGCGCCCGATGCTCTGCTTGCGCGCGATGAAGAACATCCTGCCGTGATAAACTCCCGGCATGGCTACCAAGACCAAAAATAAGACGAAGCAAACCAAATCGAAAAAGACCGCGAGCCGCAAACCAGCTCCCAAAAAGAAGCCGGCGAAAAGAGCCCTGGCTTCCAAACCTGCAGCAAGAAAGGCTGCTCCGAAAAAGAAAGTACCAGTGAGGAGGAGCAGGCCACGTGGCAAGAGCGAAGGCGCGGATTCCGTCGTGTTTGAGCCCAAGGGAATGGGCGCGCGCTCCGGCGGCCAGTCCGGCGACCTGCAAGGCTTGTCGAACCGCGAAGGCGCAGACTCGGAAAGCGTGGACGAACTGCTCGAAGAAGGAAACGCCTTCGAAGCCGAAGTCGTGAAGGGCGTGGAAGATGTTCCTGATGCAGATGAGGGCGAAGTGCGGACGCACGAAGTTCCGGAGGACGATGTGCCGGACGAATATCTTGAGAAAGATCTGTAGAGCAGTCGGTGAGACGCACGGGGTCCGCAACGCGCAAATTTCCAGATAGAAGGGACTCTCTCTCGATGAAAATTTATAGAACTGTGCTCGCGTTCGTCACTCTCGTCTTGCTGTCGGCGGTGGCGTATTCGCGGCAAGACAAGGCCTCAGCGGATTCTGCGACGGCGTCCGCTAAAGCTTATCTAGGCCGCTGGGATTTGACGCTGAAAGCGCCCGACCGCGAGTATCCCTCCTGGCTGGAGCTTCGCGAGGAAAATGGGCAACTAAAAGCTGAGATGACGGGCCGCTGGGGAAACCCTCGCCCGCTTCCCAGCGCGGAGCTCTCAAATGGCCGCCTGAAATTCGTCTCGCCCAAAGAAGAGGAAAGCAGCAAGACCGATCTGGTTTTTGAAGGTACGCTCAACGGAAAAATTCTTTCGGGAACTTTGAACGGCCCCGACGGTAAAACCTGGCAGTGGACCGGCCGCCGCGCACCCTCGCTGAAACGAGCCGTCGCGCCAAGCTGGGGCGTCGCTATCACTCTTTTCAACGGCAAGGATCTGACGGGCTGGCACGAAGAAAAGCCCGGCGCTTCACCCGCGTGGAAAGTGGAAAATGGCGCACTGATCACTCCGGGCAATGGCCCCGAACTGATCAACAATTCCAAGTTTGAAGATTTCAAGCTGCACGTCGAGTTCAACTGCGGGCCGAACTCCAACAGCGGCGTGTATCTGCGCGGCCGCTACGAAGTCCAGATCGAAACCGACTCTGCCACCGATCCTCCGAGCCAGCGCCTTGGCGGCGTCTACGGTTTTCTCGCCCCTTCGCCGGAGCCTGCGCGCACGCCCGACAAATGGCAAACTTACGACATCACGCTGGTCGGCCGAATGGTCACCGTCGTTCTGAACGGCACGACCATCATCGACAACAAAGAAATCCCCGGCCTCACCGGCGGCGCCCTCGACAGCCACGAAGAGCTGCCCGGCCCCATCTACCTCCAAGGCAGCGAAAAAGGCCACGTCCAGTTCCGCAACATCGTCATCACGCCCGCAGCTAAGTAAGTGGGCGATTTCGAAACGAGATTTTCGGCCTGAAATTAAATAGCCGGCTAGAATCGTTCAGCGTGTTGCCGCAACCACGGCTCGATCGTTACCTTGCTTACTCTGCCCGACTCGTACAGAGCCATCAGCCAGTTGTACGCTTCCAGATCATCGAACAGCAGCCTGTAACCATTCATCAAAAGGAAAACGCCGGTTGCCGTAATCGCCGTCCGCTTGTTTCCGTCCAGAAATGGATGATTTTGCGACAAGCTCTCGAAAAGGG
>DASXMM010000002.1:0-5604 GCA_036495665.1 Candidatus Acidiferrum sp.
GATTTGTACGATGGAATGCCAGGCTCGACACTGGCTGCGGAACGCTCAACCTCCGTCCATGCCTTCGTCCGTGGGCACGCACTACCTCTTTCAGGAGCGTGAACGCAGGCCAAAGAAACAACACCCAGAAGCCACCCCACAATGCCGGTCGCAGAAAAACCGCAAGGCTTTGGTCCCGATAGATCCCCTGCCGGAGGAAGTCGTGCAGATTTCCGTCGTCGGATTGCACGGTCACTAACACCAAGTGGAGGCCTCCATTTTTCAGTGCCTCCTGCGTGAGGGCAACCGTGATTCCGCCTGACTCAGTCCTTGCCTCGGTCACTTCCACACCACTGGCCCAATGACTCCCGTTCTTCGTGGTCACTGCAAGCAATTCATAGTGTCCCGAGTTCTCCATACCGCCGATGCTTCGAAGGCCGGTGAGAATGTAGGTCTTGAAATAGAACCGCTGCAGGGGAGTCCATACTTCGATGTAACGATAGGCACAGATGGCCAGCATACTGGCGAGTGCCGCGAAGACCGGCATCCACGCCCATATGGGATGGCGCTTTCTGCACTTGCCGGCGGGCCGGTCTGCCCTCCACTTGTGATTCACAACTTGCCCCCTTTCGCGGCTGCGGCGAGGCGCTGCCTCGCCCTTTGGAACCGGTCCTTGTCGGCGCGCTCAATCAGTTGATCCAAGTCCCGGTCGCTTAGGTCTTCTTGTGGCGCCAGCTTGTAGAGGGCATTCAGGAGGATTGTGCGCAGAGCCACGACCTCTGCAAACAGGGCTTGCTCGGCGGCGGTTGCCGTCACTTCCTGTGAGTCATTGGCACAGGCTAGCAGCACCTCACGGCACCATTCACCGAGAGTCACACCCCGGCGTTCTGCGATAGTCGAGAGCCGCGCGTACTCCGATTCGGTAACCTTGGAACCGACGGTGCGATTGCGGAGTTGATCGTTCGGCACAGCAGAAACCTCCGATAAGGAAACTCGCAGAAAAACCAGCGCTTCAAAAACACGCCAGCCAAATCAAGCAGTTAACGAAGAGCGCTGCGAATTTTCCGCAACAGCGAAGACTTCGCTAAGTGGCGGCGCGCAAAGGGGTTGTCGAGCGGCGCTATGCAGCACCCATTTTGGGGTGGCGTGTCCGTCCAACTCCCGGTGCCGCAGGCACCGCTCTTCGAAAACACGGCGCAAACCACCGATTCCTGCTATCAACCCTGTTCGCCATATTCCAGCCGAAGCTCCTCCAACCACCGCTGAATTTCAGGAAGGGCTGAGGTTCTCTGGGAGAGTTCACGCAGCGCTACCCACTCGCGCTCGGTAAACTCGATGCCCACATCGTTCCGTCTCAGCCAAAGCGTGATCGTTGTGCCACTCTGCACCTTACTGGTCGTTGCAACGAAATGCCTACCGTTCCACGAACGCTTCATGGGCCATCCGGAGAGCATCGTCTGAAACTCGGCCAAGTCTGGGTAGCGGGCGATCAGAAAGCTCACGCGACGCGCTGGACCGAGATCAATCGACATACCCAGCTCAGGACAGCCGATGCCGGTAAAGGAAAGCCTGAGATGATCCGATTCCAGGGCCTCAGGTAAGATAATTCGACGGCGAAAATCATCTTCGTTGGGACCTGAGGGGCGAACGGGCTGATGCCCGTGCTGTAGCCAATGCCCCCTCGCGGCAAGACCCCAGAGACCCGGCCAAAATAATGCGAGAGCCTGATCAAGTATGGAGCTGTCTACCCCTTCGTCACGAATCGCGACAAGAAGGCACCTGGCGACCGAGCCCGGGCGCTCCCAGTTCTCGGACGGTCTTAGTAGTTGCTTCCGCGACGCGATCTGTTTCAAAACCGCTTGATGCTTCTGTTCTGGCTTCTCATCGGATGTTCGAACGCCAGGGGAGTCGTTGCCGAGGTTGCGAACGTAGTACCAGGCGTGTTGCGAGGCAGGGTTCTTTCGGTTCAAATAAACGGCTTCGAAAGCATCCAGCAAAGCGATATAGGACTCTTTGGAAGGAATAGCGGGCCACAGTAACGGAGGTTCCTGAGCCTCCTCCTCCGCTCCAATCTGCATATAGTGCATGAGCACATCCCACTCGGCGGCAGATAGTGCGTGCTGTGATTCCCATTTCTTGCGAATGTGATGGAGGGAAGCGGTCGGGGCGCTGAGCATTTCGTGCCGGGCTGTTTCCCGGTCCATCGCCGCAACACGCTCCTCGATAACGAGGAAAGCGGCCTCTCCTAAAGACACCTCACGCTTCAATTGTTCGCTGAGGACTTTCTGGTAGCGCTCCAGCAGCTTGAGGCGGTCTTCGCTGAGTCGAATCGAGATGACTTCGTGGCGGGGTTTCTTCTTGAGGAGCGACATCATGGTTGACAATTTCTCCTACACTAGTGTACTGTGTTTACGTTATCGTAGCTCGATTGGCGACCGAGTGCAAGCGGAATCTTTTCGTAGCTCTCGGTGTCAATTCGAGATCTTCTCGACCCCGCAGGAGTCACTAACGCACTATGGCTGTACCATCACAAATCGAGACCTCGGTGCACATCGAGCGGCACTACGCCGTTACGGAAATCGCCGAAATGTGGAATTTGAGCCCTGATAAAGTCCGTGACCTTTTCGAGCAGGAATCAGGCGTACTTGTAATAGGAGAATCGAATCCGCGGCGGAAGCGGCGTTATCTTACTTTGCGCATTCCCCAATCAGTCGTCGAGCGCGTTCACGCTCGGTTATCATCGAAATTGGTATCGCGGTAGGAGATCACCTCATGCTAACAGCCTATCGAAGACATCTCAAACGCTGCCGACGTCGCGATGAAGGCCGAAGTTATCGCAATTGCAGGTGCCCCATTTGGGTTGACGGAACACTGGGTGGGACGGAGATACGTGAATCACTGAAGGTCCGAGACTGGCAGCGAGCCCAGGAAATAATCCGAGAATGGGAGATCGAAAACCGCCGTACATCCGAGCCGACAAGGAAATCTACACAGGAAGCATGGAAAGAATTCCTAGCAGACATTGAGGCCCGAAGACTTAACGACTCTACGGCACGAAAATACAAGCTATTGGACCGCCAAATGGAAGAGTTCGCCCAACGACGCGGCCTTCGTGTCCTGGCGGACTTTGACTTGGCAAAGGTGAGTCAGTTTCGTTCCGAATGGAAAGATGGGCCCCGTTCGAGCGCAAAGAAACTCGAACGGTTGCGTGCATTTTTTCGTTTCGCTCAAAAACGCAAGTGGGTAACGGAAAATCCAGCTCTCGACCTGAAAGCCCCGAAGATGACTCTGTGCCCCACCCTTCCATTTGGCCGCGAGGAGATGGTGCAAATTCTCGCAGCAGTTGACCGATACAAGGAAGAGATGCCGAGTCACGGAATCGAGAATGGGCAGCGTATTCGGGGTCTTGTTCTCTTGCTTCGTTACAGCGGGATGCGAATTGGAGATGCGGTCAACTTAAGCACAGACAGGCTCGAACGCAACCGCCTCTTCCTCTACACGCAAAAAACAGGTGTCCCAGTGAATACGATCCTTCCCGAATTTGTGTTATCGGCATTGGAAGCGACGCCAAAAGTCACAGAGAGGTTTTTCTTCTGGAGTGGAAACGGAAAGCTAGAAAGCATCGTGCGCAGCTGGCAAACGCGGCTGCGCAGACTTTTCAAACTCGCAGATGTTCCGAACGGACATGCTCACCGCTTCCGCGACACATTCGCTGTCGAATTGCTTCTCGCTGGAGTGCCCATCGAACGAGTGTCGATTTTGCTAGGCCACCAAAGTGTAAGAATCACCGAGAAGCATTACGCACCGTGGGTGCGCTCGCGACAGGAGCAGCTGGAAGCAGATTTGACTAACGCCTGGGGCCGCGATCCATTCGTTCTTCTGCAAAGTGGGGTACACCAGAGGTACACGGAACGCGGCGCGCCAACAAGTCATTCATCTTCAATAGGAAAGACTGGTGCCCGGGGTGGGAGTCGAACCCACATGAGGAAAAATCCCCGGAGGATTTTAAGTCCTCAGCGTCTGCCATTCCGCCACCCGGGCAGGGCAGCTAAGGAAAAGTAGCATGTATAGGGCCAGCGCTCAACGGCTGGCGGCCAAGACTCCCCGCTCACGAGCTTTTTTTGCCCGCCAACCGCGAAACATGTGAACCGTTTGTAACCTGATTGACAAGCGCCGGGGAGCGCGGTAATTTTTCTGCCTCTTCTTGGATGGCCGCTCTCCTCTTAGGCCCGCCTCCCGGGAGTATCGATCGCAATCGTGCATGGCGAGTTTTGCGCGAACAACGCCTGCTTTTTTTTGACGTGAAATCAATTTAACCCGATATCTACCTCGGTGCATCAAAACCTAGCAAGTCGTTAGCGGGGAGTCCTCCCTCCTCGCCACAGGAGCCAATGTGAGTCAGCCGAAGAGTCAGCTTGACATGGAGCTGTTGAGCATCAACACCATCCGCACCCTGGCGATTGACGCCGTGCAACAGGCCAATTCCGGCCACCCCGGCGCGCCTATGGGTCTGGCGCCCGTCGCGTATGAGCTATGGCAGAGGCATCTGCGTTACGATCCCGCCGATCCCACCTGGCCCGACCGCGATCGCTTCGTTCTCTCCGCCGGCCACGCTTCGATGTTGCTGTACGCCACGCTGCACCTCGCCGGCGTGAAAGAAACCACCAAGGACGGCAAAATCCTGGACACGCTCGCCGTTTCCCTGGACGAAATCAAGCGCTTCCGCCAAATCGGCAGCAAAACGCCCGGTCATCCGGAGTCACACCTCACGACCGGCGTCGAAACCACGACGGGCCCGCTCGGCCAGGGCGCGGGCAATAGCGTCGGAATGGCCATCGCCAGTAAATGGCTCGCGGCAAATTTCAACAAGCCCGGCTTCGATATCTTTGACTTCAATGTCTACGCTATTTGCGGAGACGGCGACATTATGGAAGGCGTCTGCAGCGAAGCTGCTTCGCTCGCCGGCCATCTTAGACTCTCGAATCTCTGCTGGATTTACGACAACAATCGCGTCACGCTCGACGGCCCCGCGGAGTGGTCGTTCAACGAAGACGTCGCGACGCGTTTCCTGGGCTATGGCTGGAGCATCACGCGCGTGGCTGACGCGAACGATGTGGATGCGCTCGGGCGCGCCTTCGAAACGTTCAAGAGCACGAAAGAACGGCCCACGCTCATCATCGTGGATAGCCACATCGGCTACGGTTCCCCGAACAGACAAGACAGTTACGAGGCGCACGGCGAACCCCTTGGCGAAGCCGAAGTGAAGTTGGTAAAGAAAAATTACGGCTGGCCTGAAGACGCGAAGTTCCTGGTTCCAGACGGCGTCTACGATCACTTCAAGAATGGCATCGGCAAGCGCGGCGCCGAACTGCGCTCCGCCTGGAAAACGAAATTCGCTGATTACGCAAAACAATTCCCGCAACAAGCCGATCAGCTCAATCTCATGCAGAGCGGCAAGCTCCCCGACGGCTGGGACAAAAATCTCCCTACGTTCCCGGCCGACCCCAAAGGCATGGCCACGCGCGAGAGCTCCGGAAAAACGCTGAACGCGCTCGCAGCAAATATTCCCTGGTTCATCGGCGGCTCGGCCGACCTCGCCAAATCCAACAAAACGAATCTGACCTT
>DASXMM010000003.1:0-4409 GCA_036495665.1 Candidatus Acidiferrum sp.
TTCGCGCCTGCCAAAAATTGCTCGCCGAGCACTTTGATTTGTGTGGTTTGCGCGCCTTCCTGCCAGCTTGCCGCGAGCGGTTTGTATCCGCCGCGAACCAACGCTAGTGCCGCTTCCTTCGCGTCGCCCACAAGACGGTCGCGATTCATCGAAACGCCATCTTCGCGCCGCAGGAAACCCAGGCTGCGGCTTTCTTCGGCGCTCGTTCCTACTTTTGCCATGGCGATCGTTTGGAACACCGGCTTCAGCGTGTGAAACAAATCCAAATCCTCGCCGCCCGCCGCGTGTTCATTAGCGCGGATGAGCATTTCTTTTGTGCCGCCTCCGCCCGGGATCAAACCAACGCCCGTCTCCACGAGGCCGATATACGCTTCCGCGGCAGCTTGAATTTTCGCGGCGTGCAGGCCAATTTCGCAGCCTCCGCCGAGCGCCATTCCTTGAGGAGCGGCGACGACTGGCTTCGACGCATATTTCAACCCCAGATTTACGTTTTGAAATTGCTTCACGGCCATGTGCAGCTCGTCCCATTCTTGTTCCTGTGCCGCCACGAGCATCAGCATCACGTTTGCGCCAACGGAAAAATTCACGGCCTGGTTGGCGATGACCATCGCGTCAAAATCCGTGTCCAGACGCTTCAATCCTTTTTGCAGCATGGACATCAAGTCCGCGCCAATAGCGTTCATCTTGGCGTGAAATTCGCAGCACACCACGCCGTCACCGAGATCAATCAGGCTCGCGCCAGAGTTGCGCTCGACTTCTCGCCCTGCTTCCTTTTGCGATTTCAGAATGATCACGCCGGGGGGCGTTTCGAACGGCTTCGATGCGCCAGTTTTTATGTCGAAGACCGTCGTCTTTCCCTTCTCCGATTCGTAAAAACCTTTTCTGCCGCTCGCGAGAACCTTTTCGATCGCAGGTGGAATCGCGCGGCCCTCTTTTTGAACTTGCGCGGCGAAGGCTTTCACGCCGATAGCGTCCATCATTTCAAAGGGGCCCATCTCCCACGCGAATCCCCACTTAAGCGCATGGTCGACGTCCACGACGCTATCCGATATTTCCGGCACCCGACGCGCAGCATACAAACACATTTCCGAGAGTCCGCCCCAGATGAACTGCTGCACCTTGTCTCCCTTTTGCCCTTCGAGAATTGGCCCAACCAGCGCACGCAACCGGTCGCGAGTGTCTTCAATTGCTTTTCCCATTTCGAGCGAAGCAAACTTCGGCTTCTGGCGCGGACGATATTCCATGGTGTTGACGTCCAGCGTCAGAATTTCCTTCTCACCCTCGCCGCGCACTTTTTTATAAAAGCCCTGCCCAGTCTTATCTCCCAGCCACTTGCGCTTGGCCATTTCTTCGATCAGCGCAGGCACTTTGTACATTTCGTGCGACTCATCGTTCGGCGCAGTCTCGTAAATGTTCTTAATCACGTGTACGAGGACGTCCAACCCGACAAGATCAGCCGTGCGAAACGTGGCTGACTTCGGCCAGCCCACCGCCGGTCCTGTGCACGCATCCACCTCTTCGATCGTCATGCCCAGCGAGGTCATCAGCCGAATCGCGTTCAACATCGAATAGGTTCCAATTCGGTTGGCGATGAAATTTGGCGTGTCCTTGGCAACAACCACGCCCTTGCCAAGCCTGCGGTCGCAAAACTCGCTGAGCGTTTCGATTACTTCGCTGGAAGTTTTTGGTCCGGGAATCACTTCCACCAGTTTCATATAGCGCGGCGGATTGAAAAAATGCGTCCCAGCCCAGTGCGCTTGAAACTCGTCGCTCATCGCTTCCGCAATCAAATGCACCGGCAAGCCCGAAGTATTGGTCGTCACAATCGCACCGGGCTTACGGAATTGCGCCACGCGCGATAGCAAATTCCTTTTAATCTCCAAGTTCTCCGCCACGACTTCAATAATCCAGTCCGCCTCCGCACACATGGCCAAATCGTCGTCAAAATTTCCGATGGAAATTTTCTCCGCCAGCGCCGGCGTAAAAAACGCCGCAGGCTTTGATTTTTTCGCAGCCTCAAGGCCGGCACGCACAATCCTGTTTCGTTCAGCGGCAGGCGCGCCCGGTTTCAAATCCGGCGGCACAATGTCCAGCAAGATGCACGGCAGCCCCGCGTTCGCCAGATGCGCGGCGATTCGCGAGCCCATGGTGCCCGCACCCAACACAGCAGCCTTCTCGATTCGATGTTTCATGGCCTGCCTTTTTTTCCGGAGATTAAGACGAGTGGACAGGTTACAAAACCGCTATCCCCTGGTCAAACGAACTATGGCCCTGCTGCAAAGCCCGCGCTAAAGTATGGGAAGGATGAGTCCTGGAAAAGTGACAGACGCCATCGGCTGGCTCCAGTCCGCCAAAGAGCGCTTGCTCTCGCTGGCCCAAGCCGACGATCGCAAACCTACCGAACGCCCTCGCGTTGGCCTGGCGCTTTCCGGCGGATTCGCGCGCGGCATCGCACACATTGGCGTCTTGCGCGTCCTGCTCGAGGCCCGCATACCCATCGACGTCGTCGCGGGCACCAGCGTCGGCGCCCTCATTGGCTCGGCATTTTGCGCGGGCACGCCGCTCGAAGAGATGGAGCGCATCGGAGCGACCACCAGCTTTGCGGACTTCGGCCGCTGGACGCCTTCCTGGCTCGGCCTCGCCACCAATCAGCGCCTCGAAAAATTTCTCGCCCGCTTCACCCACGTTAAAGCTTTTGAAGACCTGGCCATTCCCCTCGCAATAGCTACCACGGACATCAGTGCGGGCGTGTCGGTCTACTACACGCGTGGGCCGATCGGTTCGCCGCTCCGCGCGTCGTGCGCTTATCCAGGACTCTTCGTCCCCATCCAATACGAAGGTCGCACTCTGGTGGATGGATTTCTGACCTCGCCGGTACCCGTGGAGGGCGCCTTACTCCTCGGCGCGGACGTGGTTATCGCCGTTTATCTGGAAGCCAGCAACACCGAGCAGCCGCGCACCTTCACCGACGTCCTTAGCCGCTCGTTTACCATCATCCAGCGGCACAGCGATCTCACCTGGCGCCAGCAGGCGGACGTCATCATCGAGCCGGATGTGACGCCGTTTGTGTGGGACGACTTCACCAAGACTGCGGAGATGGTCGCCGCCGGAGAAGCGGCCGCCTCGGCCGCGCTGCCGGCAATCCGCGCGGCGCTCAGCGGTGAGAAGCGCGACTCCGCCGCTTAAGACAGCGCGATTGCAGCCGTGGGTTCTGCGGTGTCACTTCCCTGCTGTGCCGCCAGCCGCTTGCGCCGGCTCCGCCGTCACCTGCACAACCACAGGCTGCCCCTCGCCTTTGCCACGCTGCGTCAGCCACGCCGCCAAGCCTTCGGCAAACCGCTCCGGCGTGAGCCGGAAGCTGGCCTCCACTCTGCCGTCGCCCACGGGCAACGTGTCGTCAAAGTCCGCCGAATTTGTGAAATTGCGCATGCAAAACTGATCCAGCCAGTCCAATGGGCAGGCACGGCTTTCGCCGCGAATCACGACGTTCACTTTTAGTTTTTGTGCGTACACTTCGCCATCATAACATCGCAGCGAAATTGTTCTTAGAGAGGCAGGTCAAACAACGAAACGACGATCTACGAAGCGCGCGGCCGCTTCACGCTATGAGCAAGACCCAACTGTTCGAGCGTCCAAATAAAATACCAGCCGATATCGGTCTGATACCACCGCAGCCCGAGCCGCGCCGAGCCCGCATGCGAGTGATGATTCTGGTGCCAATTCTCGCCCCAGGCCGTTATCTGGAAAGGCCCGAGCCACCACACGTTCATGCTGGAGTCCTTACCCTCTTCGGCCTGCCCCAGGTGCGTGAGGCTATTCACGAAGCACTGCATGTGCAGGGTATAGACCAACCGGATCGCGCCCAGCCAAAAGAAGCCCATCCAACCAAAACCAAGCAGCAACCCAGAAAAAATCGAAAGCAGAATGACAGGAGTCTCGAGCCAGCCCCACGCCTTATAAATCCCCTTGTTCAACTCCGGCGCCCAGCGATTCTTATCCGCAGGGTGAGTCTGGTAAAGCCAGCGCAAGTGCGCCCACCAAAAACCGCCTTGTTTGGGACTCGAGATATCGTCGGGTTCGTCCGTAACCGCGTGATGGAGCCGATGGTACGCAACCCAACTCGCGGGATGCCCCGAGCCGTTAAACACCGCCCAAAAAATCAAGCACTGCTCGATGAACTTGTTTGTCTTCAGCGTCTTATGCGAGAGCATCCGGTGATAGCAAACGGTGGTGCCGAGCCCGCCAAAAGCGATGAAAAGGATCGCCAGCCCAAGAACTTTCCAGCTTGGGATCGGGAAAAGGATCAATCCAACGACCGCCAGCGCGTGAATCAAAACAAGGTAAGCAAACACGCCTTCCTTGCCATGCACGGGCTTCCAGAACGGGCGTTCCCACGGCCGTGCTTCTTG
>DASXMM010000004.1:0-4404 GCA_036495665.1 Candidatus Acidiferrum sp.
GTTGAATGATGGGGCTGAAACCCATTTGCGCGAGGCCCCAGCGGCACCAGGCGTAGACGCAGAAAAGAATGATCAGGAGGATGCCGCAGCGCATCAAGAAAAAGTTGGGGCTGGTGTGCCAGTAGTCGTAGGCGGGATAGAACTGGATGCTGGAGGTGTCGAGTTTTATAGAGAGGAAACAGGCAAGAATGCCTGTGCCACCGAGCAACGCAAAAATGACGGCTTCGTGGCGCCTGGCAATGCTTGTGAAAAGGATGAACCCGACGGCGAGGCCGACGAACGCGAAGGCGGACCAGGGGAAGAGTGGGAAGAGCCAAGGTTGCGGACTGCCGAGAGTGTGAACGCCGTTGACGTAGGATTCCAGCGGCCACGGAAGGACGCGGGGGCGATGGCTGGTCCAAAGAAATGGCGTGGCCATTGCTACGAGCGTTGCTACGAGAAGACTGGCGAGAATTCCGCGTATTCGCGAAGCGGCGATGGATTGAGGGACCGCCCCAGCGTTGACGGAAGTCCGGCCGGCAGTGAACCAGCAGAGAACGCCCATCAGCATCATCGAAAGGCCGAGGATGTTAAGGACGTCGACGCGCAAGAGATCGGTCCATGGCGAGACGCGGAAGCCGAGCACGTATTCCTGGATTCGAAACAGCATACCGAGCGCGAAAATTTCCGCGCCGCGGCGGATGGTTGTTTTGGCGATTTCAGCGGCCGATAAGCCTTTCTCGCGGAGCCGTTCTGTCACCAGCGCGAAGGACACGCCGGCCAAGAAGATGAACAGCGGAGCGGGAAGCGTGCCGCCGAGTTGGGACCACGCAAAAAGGGCGGACTTTTTTGCCTCGGGGCTGAGCCAGGAGTCGTAGCAGTGCGTTTGAAACATCAGGACACAGGCGAGGCCGCGCATCCAGTCAACGTAAGCCAGGCGTTTCATGCTTCGCGCCGCGGGCATGGAGCGATCGTTTCGCGGCGGCGCGCGAAAATTGGTGAAAGTTTGCGGTAAAGTTCGAACGGCATCTCTGTGCGCTACAATCTTCTCTTTATTTTTACGTGTGAGCGGCCAAATTGCCAGCGACGCGCCAACTCGGTGTGCTTCCCATGCTCGGCCTGTGGGCCGGACTGTGCCTGACGGCGGCGTTGTATGCAGCCTGGCAAGGGTACGGCGGCCGAGATTTTGCGGCTACTCTGACGGCCTTTGCGTTCTTCTTTCTTGTAATGCTGCTTTTCGCGGCACGCGGCATTGGTGACGGCCTCGCGGCGCGCTTCGGACCCGGCGCCGGCATCGCATTGGGAGCCGCCGCGTTCCTTGCATACCTGATCTACGGGCTGGGGACAAATACTTTTACATTTGGGCGGGCTGGGGCGGCGGGGTGTCTGGTGTTTTTGCCGATGGCGCTGGCGGCATCTGCCGAGCGCAAACCCGCTGGGACTTGGCAGGATTTTGTGACGCTGGCGGGCATCTGGGTCGCGGTGAAATTTGGGCCGTCGCACTGGCTGTGGCCCTATCCTAGCGGGCGGCTCGCTTATGTGTTCACCGTACTTCTGGCCGTGAATGTTGCGCTGGCCGTGTTTGTTTTGTTGCGCCGCGTGGACGGAATCGGCTATTCGATTGGCTGGGGACGACACTGGGGGTTTTTCGTTTTTGGAAGCTTCGCCGTGTTCGGATGCATCGCCATCCCGCTAGGGACCTTACTGCACTTCATCGCTTTCGCGCCGCAATGGCATGCGTGGGGCTCACTGCTGTTCACTTCGCTGGCGATTTTCTTCTTTACGGCGTGGCCGGAGGAGTTTTTGTTCCGCGGGCTGCTGCAGAACATGCTGGCGCGGTCGTATAAGAGCGATTGGGCGGGATGGTGGACGGCGTCAGTGCTATTCGGATTTTCGCATATCACCAACCTCGGATTCCCGAACTGGCGGTACGTGATTCTGGCGTCCATCGCCGGTATTTTTTACGGCTGGACTTGGCGAAAAACCGGCTCGATTCTTGCCTCAGCGATTGTCCACGCACTGGTGGATGTGACGTGGCACTTCTTGTTTCGTACGGGGTAAAGCGCTCGAAGGAAGGAACTAAAAGCGTTCGCGGTCAAGAGCAAGCAGCGCGGCTCCAGAGACTTTCAACCGTCTCTTACCGAAGACCTTTTCTATGCGGCCTAGAAAGTCCGGCATTTCGACGGCGGCTCGAGGATTTGGAACTTTGGGATCTGGAACTTGAGGCTCTGGCGGCAACAGGCGAGCGATGACACGTCCGCGCCTGGTGATCTGGACTTCTCCGCCGGCGCGCAGAAGCTTCTGCACTGCTGAGAAGCGGCGACGGAGATCGCGAACGGAAGCCTGTTTCACGCCGCTCAGTTTAACACCGCAATTAGATTTACGAAGCGCCTGTTCTAGGTTGATAAGAGATAGGAGACGGAAGTACCGCCGAAACGCACGTGCTCGCGCCGCGTCTGTTGATGCTAGAGCATGAAAAACCGGGAACATAAACCGGATTCGGACGTACCTATCATTAATGGAGGGTTCGATGGGAACGTTGCGTCAAGACGTGCAGTTTGCGCTTCGGATGATGGGCAAGAACCTTGGGTTCACGACGGCGGCGGTGCTATGCCTGATGCTGGGTATTGGCGCGACCACCGGGATTTTCACGGTGGTGAATGCCGTGCTGCTTCATCCGTTGCCCTATGCGCATCCGGAGCAGCTGATTCGTGTCTACACGGAGTTTCCAGCGTTTCCGAACGGCGGGCTGCATCGCTTCTGGACCTCCGCTCCTGAATTCCTTGACCTAAAGCGCGACACGCATTCATGGTCAACGCTGGACGCGTGGATTTCCGGCGGCGCAAACCTTGCCGGTAAGACACAGCCTGTTCGGGTTACGGCAGCTTATTTGAGCGGCAGCCTCCTGGAGACGCTGGATGTGACGCCCATCAAGGGCCGCCTTATCGCGCCATCGGATGATGTGCCGGGAGCGGCGGTCGTCGCCGACATTTCTTATGGGACCTGGCAGACCGTTTTTGCAGGCGATCCGAACGTGGTGGGCCGGGAAACGCTGCTGGACGGATTGAAGTGCACAATCATCGGCGTTATGCCGAAGGGATTTCAATTTCCGCCGGGCGAGCAGGATCCACCGCAAGTCTGGACGGCCCTGCAGCTCGATCCGGCAAAACCGGGAGGGCGTGGTTCGCACAATTATTATTTGCTGGGCCGCTTGAAGCCCGGCGTCTCGGCCGTGCAGGCGCAAGGGGAACTGGAAGCGCTCGTACAATCTTATGGGGAACACAAGGCACCAAATACGCACAGCTTTGCCCCGAAGAATCACACGATTGTCAGCTTCCCGCTGCAGGGAGAAGTTGTTTCAAGCGTGCGGCCCGCGCTGTTGATGCTGCTGGGAGCGGTCGCGTTCGTCCTATTGATCGCCAGTGTGAATGTCGCAAATCTGCTGTTGGCGCGCGCAGAAGCGCGGCGTAGGGAAATCGCAATTCGCGGCGCCTTGGGAGCAAGTCTCGGCCGGCTGGCGCGGCAATTCGTGACGGAAGGAATCCTGCTGGCGCTTTGTGGAGGCGTGCTGGGCATAGCACTGGCCTTTGCGGGGGTGCGGCTTGTCCAGCTCACCAATGCCGGAGGAATCCCGCGCGCCGATGAAATCACGATGGACTGGCGAGTGCTGGCGTTCACGCTGGTAACCAGCGTGGTTACTGGGGTCTTTTTCGGTCTGGCGCCGCTCTTGCCGCTTATTATCAGCGGCATTTCCGAATCGCTGAAAGACACGGCAGGAAGCACGACCGCCGCGGCGGGCGCGCAATTTTTCCGCCGGGCGCTGGTCGCAGGCGAGCTGGCCATGGCGTTAGTGCTGCTGATCGGATGCGGGTTGATGTTGCGAGCGTTCTGGAAATTGCAAGAGGTGCACACCGGGATTCGCCCCGACAACGTGATTACGATGCACGTTTCCCTGCCGAGCGGAACGTACACGGAGCCGGCAAAGATCACGGATTTTTGGACGCGGCTTGAAGGACGCGTAACGACGATTCCCGGCGTACGATCGGCCGCGCTCGTTTCGGGCCTGGCTCCGATGCGTCCGCCCAATATGAACGACACGCAAATCGAAGGGTTCGTGATGACGAAGGACGGGCCAATTCAGAACGTGGACTTCTATCAAGCAGCGAGCAAAGACTACTTCGCGACGATGGGCATCCGTCTGATGGACGGGCGCTTGTTTGATGACCGAGACGTCCAGGACGCGCCTCAAGTCGTGATCGTCAATGAAGCGATGGCACATACTTTCTGGCCCAACCAGAGCCCCATCGGCCGGCGCGTGCGTCCCGGCAAGGACTGGGCTACGGTGATCGGCGTTGTCGATGACGTCAAGAACGCCGGCCTCGACCGGCCTGCCGGCACAGAGCTCTATTTGCCGTATCGGCAACC
>DASXMM010000005.1:0-4259 GCA_036495665.1 Candidatus Acidiferrum sp.
CGCCACCCCATCTCCCGCGACGGGCTGGACCTGCTCCGTTGTAAGCGGCACTCTTACGTGTTCCAACGCCACGCTTGCCTCGGGCGCCTCGACAACCTTCACGGTCGTGCTGACCGTCAACGCCGGCACGGCTTCCGGCACGGTCATCTCGGACACGGCAAATGTTTCTTCGACAACCACCGATCCAAATCCGAATAACAATTCGGCAACCGCGACGGATGTCGTGGCCACCGCCGGGCAAGCTGATTTGAGCGTCACCAGCGCCGCGTCACCCAATCCCGTGACCGACGGCAACAACATTACGTACGCACAAGTGGTCACCAACAACGGCCCGGCTGTGTCAGGCACAGCCACGTTCACCGATACCGTTCCCGCCGGCGCCACCTTTGTTTCCCTGACGGTTCCCACCGGTTGGAGTTGCGGCACTCTTCCCGCTGTCGGCAGCACCGGCGGCACGATCACCTGCACCATTGCTTCGCTTGCCGTCAACGCCACCGCCAGTTTCCCGCTCGTCCTCAAAGCCGCTCTCGGCGACACGCCCGGGACCACCATCACCAATACTGCCAACATCAACAATTCGCCGTGCTCGTCCGCGAGCGATCCGAATTGCGTCAACAATTTCGCCTCAACGAGTGTCGTTGTAGCCTCGCCAACGCAGGCCGATGTCGCCATCACCAAAACCGCGAATCCCGATCCCGTCGATCAAGGCACGAACCTGCAATACACCCTACAGGTCACAAACAACGGACCCGCCGCGGCCCAGAGTGTCACCGTCACCGATCCGCTACCGACGGAAGTTACTTACGTCACTGGATCGGTCTCTACCACCCAGGGCATTTGTACCTACACCGCATCGACCACCACGATCAGCTGCTCGCTCGGCACCGTCAGCGTCGGCGGATTGGTCCTTATCACCTTCAACGTCAACGCCAACACGTTCAGCTCTTCGACCCTTGCCACCAACACGGCTACCGTTTCAGCAACCACTGGTGATCCGAATCTCACCAACAACTCCTCTACTGTCGTTTCAACGATTGCCGCGCCCACCGCGGTCCAATTAGCTTCTTTCCGTGCCCTGCAACGACAAGGCGGGGGGGTGCTTCTCGAATGGAAGACGCGCGAAGAGATTCGCAATCTCGGCTTCAATATTTTCCGGTTGGATGGCTCCGGCTCCGGTCGCCAACGCCTGAATCCATCGATCATCGCCGGCTCCGCGCTGTGGATCCGTGGCGGGCTCCCACAACACGCCGCAAAAACCTATCAGTGGTTCGATCCCAGCGGCACGCCGCAATCGACTTACGAGTTGGAAGACGTCGATCTCAACGGCACGCGCATGCCGCACGGCCCTATCTCCGTTGATGTGTCGGTCGCTCCAAGTTCCGGCGCGATTTCGCAGCCGCTTCTCTTGACGCAACTGAATCGCGCAATCACGCAGCCTGCGTTCCTCGGTCTGATCGGCCGCAGGCTGCCTACGCCTAGGCCGGTGCCCGTCTGGCCTTTTCCTCCGCCGGGCACCGCTCCCGTATCGCTCGATGGAGACGCCGCCGTAAAAATCTCCGTGAAGAGCGAGGGTTGGTACCAGGTTTCTAAGTCGCAGCTCGTCGCCGCAGGTCTCGATCCGAACGCCGACGCCCGCACGCTACAGCTCTACGCCGAAGGCATCGAGCAGCCCATGTTGATCTTGGGCCGCCAGTTTGGCCCGCTCGGTCCCAACGACAGCATCGAATTCTACGGAACTGGCATCGACACTCCGTTCTCCGATACCCGCGTCTACTGGCTCGTTCGCGGCTCGCGCCCCGGTTTGCGCGTCGCCACCGTTCCCGCCGTCAACACCGGTTCGTCCGAACCGGAAAGCTTCCCGTTCACCATCGTGCTGCAACAACGCACCACCTATTTCGGCACGCTGCTCAACGGCGAAAATAACGACAACTTCTTCGGCGTCGTCGTCACGACCGAGCCAGTCGACCAGCAACTCACCGTCGCTCACAACGATCCCAATTCCCCAATGCCGATCACGGTCGACATTCAGCTCCAAGGCGGTTCCGATCAGCAGGCGCACTCCGTTTCTGTGTACTTCAACGGCGCTTCTATCGGCGAAATGGATTTCGCGAATCTCGCCAATTTCACCCAGACGTTCAGCGTCGACCGCAGTCTGCTCCAGGAAGGCGTCAACACCGTCACGCTCACGGCTCTGCAAGGCGATAACGACGTCAGCGTCGTGCAGTCCATCGCGCTGCACTATCCGCACACTTATGCCGCGGATGCGAACTGGCTCAAAGCGACGACGCCGTCAGGCAGCACCGTTCACATCACAGGATTCAGCAGCCAGCAAGTCCAGGTATTTGACATCACCAATCCGCTCGCCGTCGAGCAACTCTCCGGCACGGTCAGCCAGGACAGCGCGAGCTACGGCATCACACTCGGCGTGCCACCTGCTGCTGGAACAGAACGCACACTCCTCGTCTTCTCCGACGACCAAATTTCCGCGCCCTCGGCGCTCACGTTCCACAGTCCCGCCGCGCTCGCCGAGCAGCGCACCGGCAGCCAAATGGTCATCATCACGCATCCCGATTTCCAATCCGCGCTGGGCCCTCTGGTACAAATGCACGAATCGCGCGGCCAGTCCGTCCAGGTCGTCACCATCGACGAAGTCTTCGACGCCTTCAACTACGGCGAACGTAGCCCCTACGCCATGCGGGATTTCCTGCAAAATGCCCAGTCACAGTGGATGGTCAAGCCACAATACCTTCTCCTCGTTGGCGATGCGTCTCTCGACCCGCGCAACTATCTCGGGCTGGGCGATTTCGACTTCGTGCCCACTCGCATGATCGAAACCGCTGCGTTCAAAACCGCCAGCGACGATTGGTTTAGCGACTTCCGGCAAAATGGCTACGAGACAATCGCGACGGGACGCCTCCCCGTCCGTACTCTCTCCGACGCGCAACTGGTCGTCTCGAAAATTGTCAATTACGAAAAGGGTGTGGGAGCCAGCTCAGGAACCCAGCAAGCTCTGCTCGTCGCCGATCAAAATATAGGCGCGGACTTTACCACCGCCGCGAAATTCGCGGCCACGGATCTCCCGTCGACGCTTCAGCCCAAAGAAATCTTCGCGGATGGTCAGGATCCCACCGTTGTCTCTCAGCAAATTCTTGCCGCGCTCAATAACGGCCCGCTTCTCGTCAACTACTCCGGACATGGCTCGGAAGAACAGTGGTCTTTCGCCGATCTTCTCGACGATACGTCGGCGGCCACTCTATCGAACGGCAATCAATTGTCCGTCTACTTCCTGATGGATTGTCTCAACGGATTCTTTCAGGACGTTTACGGGACCAGCCTCGCTGAATCGCTGCTCCTCGCTCCCAATGGCGGCGCCGCTGCCGTCTGGGCCTCCTCCGGCTTCACCGGTCAACCGCCGCAAGCCTCCATGAACCAGTCGCTGCTCGCAATTCTCAAAGCTAATCCGTCAACGCCCATCGCCGTCGCCATTGTCCAAGCTAAGGCCGGCGTCACCGACAACGACGTTCGCCGCACCTGGATCTTCTTCGGCGATCCAGCCATGCTCTTGCAGGTGCCGCAATCCGCTTTCAGGTGGCCTTTAAGGCCCACAGGCCCCCGTCCTCCCGTTGGCCCACCCCCCCGCCTCAAGCCCATGTAGTGATCGACGCTCTTCCCGCTACGAAATCAACTTGGCGTACTTCTCGTGATCACCGATCCAGAACCACAGAAATCCATCAGTCCGTTTTAGAGAAAGCGCGCGATAGCTCAGAGTGACTCTCGCCGACCACACCTCGTAGCCGCGAGATTCCCCAACTTTCTTGAATTTCAAAGAAGGATGCTGTGGATTACTCTTTAGGAGAGAGAACTACTTGTCGGCGCGAACTCGGATTTCGAGCGGCAACGACTGATAGGCCCGCCAGAACCCTTCGGTGGCGCGATGTTCCATCCATTCACAGCGGACGAACTTTTCCGCGCTCTTCATCATCCAGCGCGCCTTGTACCGCCCCCGTCGAGCCGGCCCGCCGCAAGGTCTGCCTCAATGCACAGGTCGAGCGGTTGCGGCCCGGCGTACTGGTCAAGCCACAGCCGCAGTTCTTCCAACTCCTCTTGCGACAGAGTTCCAATCGCGCGTTCAATCTCTTGAACCCTGTTCCCGCTCATGCGCTACACCCGCCTGACACTTTCAGTCAGCCTCTAAACCAAAATTACATCACTCTAAACGGTCTTCGCTTCCGGCAAACCCGTAAAACGAATCCCCGCGC
>DASXMM010000006.1:0-11760 GCA_036495665.1 Candidatus Acidiferrum sp.
CTCGCGGAGGAACTCAGCCGAAAAGCCCATATCTTCGGCACGGTCCACGCCCCAGAACCAGAGCTTCTCCTCATGGCGCTGGAGGAAGTCCAGACCCTCCTCAAGCTTCTTCATGGCGCGGTCGAAGGACGAAGCCAGGAAGAAGACCCCCAGATTCCAGGCGTGGCGCGGGTAGAAAACCTGAATTCTTACGCAATACTTGCCGGATTGATTTCTTTCCATGCTGCAGCGGTAGTCGTTGCGGATGGCGGGCGTTCGAGCGGGAGCCTTCTTCGTATTCATGAGATCCTGAGATCCTGGCGCAGAGGCTGGGGAGCCATGCAAAATTGTTTTGTTTTCCGGTTAGCTGCTTTCCGCCTTCGCCTAAACGGACCGAGGGACCGTACGGGCGCAACCCCAAGTGGGAAAACAGCTATTTGGGAGACAGCAATAGGCTACCGGGACGCCGGAAGAAAGACAAGTACACAGCGTAGATTTTATAAAGCTTTTATTATCAGTAGCTTAGATTAACCAACGTCGCCGAAGCCCTTTAATTTTTCGGGCATCATTTGAAGCTTGCCTTCTTTTTTCAGGCGCGCTTCGAGCGCGGTTCGGAAGGCCTCGAAGGCGATCGAACGCTTGTTTTGCAACACCGCATCCGTGATTTCCTTCTTCTGTTTGTCGAAATCCTCGGGCTTGGGCTCTTGTTTGTCGACGACAGTGTAGACGAGCCAATTCGCGCCGAGGTTGAGAGGGGGACCGACCTCGCCAGCCTTCAATCTAAAGGCGGCAGCCAGCTGCTTGCCGCTCGCTACGTTGGAGATGGAGCCCGCGCGGGCGAAATCGTCGCTCACTTTCGGATCTAAGCCCAGGGATTTCGCGGCTGCGTCGAATTTCTCGCCCGCTTTGGCCTTGGCGACCAGCTGATCCGCCTTGGTGCGCGCTTCCTCGGAGGCTTTTTGCTGCTTCAGCTCGGCAACAACCTTGTCCCGAACTTCGTCGAGGGTTCCTTGATGCGAAGGCAGAACCTGTTTGACGGAGAGCACCAGGTAGCCGCGATCCGTGTGGATCGGAAGGCTCAAGTCTCCCTGGCGCAACCGGAAGATCGAATCGCTCACTTTGACGTCCTGCGAGTTGCCCAATTCCAGCAAGGGATCGGTCGCAGCGACCGGGCGGGTCTCGCCAACTGTCAGGTGATACTGTTGCGCGAGGTCGTCAAGGGAGACTTTGTTGGACTGGCGGATGGCTTGCCCGAGCTTATCGGCGATATCAGCCGCTTTCTTATCGGCTTCCGAAAGCAGCAGCGGGGTGCGAATGCTGTCCTTGACTTCGTCGAAGGGCTTGGTGTGAGCCGACTCCTTGTCGATGATTTTGAGAATGTGGAAGCCGTATTGAGTCTTAACCAGGTCCGAGATGCTGCCCTTGGGCAGCGAAAACGCCGCTTTCTCGAATTCTGGGACCGTCTGACCCTGAATGATCCAGCCAAGATCTCCGCCCTTGTCCTTGGTGCCGGGATCCTCGGAGTACTTCTTCGCCAGATCCTCGAAATTTGAGCCCTTTTTGGCCTGGCTCAGAATGTCTTCCGCCTTCTTCTTGATCTCCTCGACTTCGGCGTCGGGCTTGTTCACGGTCATCAGCAGGATGTGCTCGACGTGCACGCGGTTCGGCACCTGATAATCCTGAATGTTCTTCTGGTATTGGGCCTTCAACTGGTCGTCGGAGATCTGCATGCCCTGGCGAATCTGGTTGACGTCCACGATGGCGTAACGAACCACACGCTTTTCCGGAACCTGGTATTTCGCTTTGTTCTTCTCGTAGGCGGCATTGATCTCGGCGTCGGATAGCGTGATCTTTGCCAACAGATCTTCCGGCTTGATATAGACGTAGTCCAGCTTCACCTTTTCGTTGCGGTAGATGAATTCTTCCTGTAGCTCGGCCGGGCCCGCGCTGATTCCGTCGGTTACAAGCTTCTGAAATTTCTCCTGGAGCATGCCTTGCCGCACGGTGTCTTCAAACTGCGAAACGCTCATTTGCGTGCGCTGCTGTACCAGGGCGGCGTACTGATCCGGAGCGATGGGGGTGCCACCATTGAAGGCCGCGGGGAGGATCAGCCTGATGCGGTCAGCGATTTCATCGTTGGAGACGCGGATACCGAGCTGGCCGGCTTCGTACTCCATTTCCTTTTCCAGAAGGAGTTGCTGGAGGATGCGCTGGGCGTAGTAAGGCTCCAGCATGGGCGGGACTTGATTGGTCTGTTTGATCTGGTTGAGTTGCTGGCGAATGTCGGCGACGGTGATGGTCTGATCGCCAACTTTGGCCACGGTATCGGTTGCCAGTTGTGTCGATCCCGGACCTGTCGGCACAAGATAGAGGAGCATGCCGCCCGAGAGGATCAGCACGATCACCCCGAGAAAAATCCGGGAAAAGAGTTGTTGCTTCTTATCTGAGCTGCCGGCCATCCGCTGAATCCCCCAAGTCCTAAGCAAACACATTATTATAGGAGATTGTAGCCATGCGTCTCAAATAGAATCGGTGGAAAGTACGAGGCCAAGCCAGGCGAGAGCCGGGGAAACGGTTAGAACACGCGTATCATCGAACCTGTCGATGAGCGCATTCAACAAGCCTCGAAAAAGGATCAAGCTGCTGTTCCTGGCGCTAGTTTTGGTTTTGCTCGGCGCTTTCGGCCGATGGGCACCGTCGGGGTCTGCGCAAGGTGCCGGGCGGAAACAAGCGGAGGCAAGTTCGCCCACTTTTTACCGCAACGTGTTGCCGATTCTTCAGGAGCGCTGCCAGATTTGCCATCGCGCCGAAGGCATCGCGCCGATGCGATTTGAAACGTATGAGCAGACACGGCCGTACGCGGCGGCCATTGCGGCGGCAGCGCGTGCGAAATCCATGCCGCCGTGGTTTGCCGATCCACACATCGGTCGCTTCTCGAATGATCCTTCGCTTTCGGCGGGACAAATTGCGGAGTTAGCAGGCTGGGCGGATGCCGGAGCTCCAGCGGGTGATCCGCATGACGCGCCGGCGCCGGTGCGCTGGGCGGAAAGTTGGAGCATCGCGCAGCCCGATCTGATTTTGAAAATGCCGAAGGCTGTGGCGCTTCCAGCGAGCGGCGATGTCGAATACACCTACGAAATTGTGCCGACGGGATTCAAAGAGGATCGCTGGGTGCAGGCGGTAGAGGTTTTGCCCTTGCTTCGCGCCAATGTGCATCACGCTGTGGTGTACGTGCGGCCGCCGGATTCGCAGTGGATGA
Source organism: Candidatus Acidiferrum sp. (assembly GCA_036495665.1). Lineage (GTDB taxonomy): Bacteria > Acidobacteriota > Terriglobia > Acidiferrales > UBA7541 > Acidiferrum. Next base: position 3,239 of record DASXMM010000006.1, read on the forward strand.
AGCACGCACCTGTGGGAGTGCCGTTCACGGCGTCCACGCTGACAGATTCGGAGGACCGTCGCGGCGCGCATTGGACCGACAGCGACGTGTTGCTCGTTTATGCGCCGGGGAGTTCGCCGGACAACTGGCCTGACGGCTTGGCAAAATTTATTCCTGACGGATCCGATCTTGTGTTTCAGATGCACTATACAACGAATGGCCACGCGGCCAGCGACCAAACGAGCGTCGGGCTGATTTTTGCGAAGCACGTTCCCGCACAGCGCGTGCTGACGCTTCAGCTCACCAACGACCACTTTGTGATTCTGCCCGGCGCGCCGGATTATCGCGTCGAGGCTCGTGGCACTCTGCCGAATGACGCGACTCTCCTCAGTTTTTTTCCGCACATGCATCTGCGCGGAAAACGTTTTCAGTACAACCTGATTCACCGCGATAAGGATTCAGCTGCGAGACCTGGCCAGGAAATTGAAGCGCTTCTCGATGTCCATTATCATTTTCACTGGCAGATGAGTTACCGGCTTGCCGAACCGCGCTTGCTGAAAGCGGGAACGGAGCTGCAAGCGGTCGCCTGGTACGATAATTCGCGCGACAACCCTCACAACCCGGACCCGGATGCGGCGGTTCGCTGGGGCGAGCAGACGTACGATGAGATGATGGTTGGATTCTTCGACGTGGCCGTCGCGGCGAATCTCGACAAGCGCGGCTACTTTATTCGGCATTGAGTGAAAGTTCGCGCGCGAAAATTTCGGCGGCGCAGGAGGGGACATGGAAATCAGAAGCACCTATGTGCAACTGAGCGTGAACGACGGCACCGCTATGCGTGCGTGGGTGGCGCGGCCCAAAGAAGAAGGCGCGCATCCCGGCTTGCTCATTTTCCAGGAAGCGTTCGGTGTGAACGCGCACATTCGCGACATTGCAGGCCGATTCGCGCGCGAAGGTTTCGTGGCTGTGGCGCCGGAGCTTTTTCATCGCACCGGAGCGGGAGTCGAAATCCGCTACGACGATTTTCCTAGTGCGGTGCCGCACATGAAAGCATTGAACGACGCATCGATGGCTGCGGACCACCGCGCTGCGTTCGACTGGCTCCGCGGAAGCATTGGCGCGGATTTGCCGATTTTCGCGATTGGCTACTGCATGGGCGGACGAGCGGCGTTTCTCGCGGCGCTCACACTGCCGCTGGCTGGGGCGGTCTCTTATTACGGCGGCGGCATTGCTCCCAACGCCTCGAATCCAGGATTGCTCGGCAGGGCTGTCGGAATCCAGTCGCCTTTGCTGTTTTTCTGGGGCGGGCGCGACAAGCACATTCCGCCGGAGCAGGTGCGCGCGATCACGGATGCGTTGCGAGCGGCTGGAAAAAATTTCGTGAACGTTGAGATTTCGAACGCCGACCACGGGTTCTTCTGCGACGCGCGCGCGAGCTATAGCCCGGCCGCGGCGCTGCTGGCGTGGCCGCTGACGATCGCGTTCCTGCGCTCCAAATCCTCGTAAGAATTGCCTCAGAAACCGCGAGGAGCTGTAAGAATAATCACGAAACGAGCCAACTGTCCTCTCGGGCAACGCGCCTGTCCGAACGACGAGTGGTCGCAAGCGCTATTTGCTGTTTGACTACGTAGAGCAGCGCCGAGCGTCCCAGCGCAATTGGCTGTGCTAGATTGCAAGATTGACGGCATTGCTGCGCGAAAACCCGTGAACACACAGACACCGCACGACCCGAACAACCCGAAAATCAAGCGAGTGGAGGTGTATTGGCACACGGTGACGTACAAGACCGTCATCGTATACTGCGTATTGATTGCCGCCATCGTTTTCGCCGCACTTTATTTGATCAATCCGAGTATTTATATAAAGGCGTACAACGGGGTAACCAGGACGCTCGGCACGGACCCGGATGCCGTACCGATCGCGGCGACGCAAGCGAAATTCGTCAACCTCGACGGAAAAGTACAAGTAAAGAAAGTCAACTCCGTGCAATGGGTGGACGCGAATTTTCACACCTCGCTGGACAAGGGCGATCAGATACAGACGTCTTCGGAGGGCGCGGCGCGCATCAGCTTCGCAGACGGCACGACCTACACGGTGAGCCCCGGAACGTTTATCACCGTGGAGGAAAATTCCATGGGACGCGAGCAGCCATCGAGCTCGGCGGTGCACATCACCAGCGGGCAGGTTGACCTTAAGACACCAAATTATTCTTCACCGGATTCCAAGGCCGCGGTCACTATGGAAGACTCGTTGACGCAATTGCACTCGAACAGCAGCGCGGCCATGAAAACAGATCCGGCGAACAAGGAAAGCGAGATCGTAGTCTCCAGCGGCAGCGCGGAAGTACAACGCGGCCAGGAGAGGGTGGAGATCGGGCCATTTCAAAAGGTGAGCATCCCAACGGGTGGGCCGATTGCGAAGTCGGACGTGCTCGCCCCTCCGGACCTGAGTTCTCCGCACAACTTTGAGCCATTGATCGTGGAGAATCCAAAATCGGCGTCGATCCATTTTGAATGGAAGGCCGTGCCTCAGGCGGTGTCGTATACACTGCGAATTAGCGCGACGGCGATGTTCACAAGAACCGTGAAGGAAGCTCCGAATGTTCCAGGAACCGCAGTAGATATCTCGGGTCTTGACGCGGGAGACTACTTCTGGAACGTCAGCGCGACCAACGCAAAGAAAGAAACAAGCGAAGTCAGCGAAACATTTCGCTTTACGCTGGTTGCGCAGGGTAAGACCCAGGAGATGTTGCTGGAAGTCACAGGCACGCAGATTCATGGCCGAGTGGTGGAGATTATTGGCAAAACCGAACCAGGCGCGGCTCTGATCATCAATGGCCAGCCAGTGCCCATTATTGCGGCGGACGGCACGTTCCGACATTTTACGGAACCGCTTGAACCAGGGCAGCACACCATCGTTATCGTTGGGGAGAACCGGCGCGGGGGCACGAACCAAACGAAAGTGCCGATCGTTGTGCCGAAATAAAGGTTTCGAACGTTGATTGTTTTTTGATCACGCCAGAAAAAAGACGCGGGCGCGACTTTGCGCCGGTCGCCAAGTCCGGAGACAATGGTTGAGTTGGCCGCACAGCGGTACAACTAAACCGTGAAGCTGTGAGCAGTTCGTTGTCGGCTGGACGGCGGAGAGGACTTCTCCGCGGGGGGCGGGGGGAATGAATAAGAACGGGTACAACCTGAGGTCGGTGTTTAGTTTGTTTTCGTCCGACCTCGCTATCGATCTGGGAACCGCGAACACGCTGGTGTTTTCGGGCGGCAAAGGCATCGTTGTCAACGAGCCCTCGATCGTGGCGATTAACAAGTCCAGCGGCGAAGTCGTGGCCGTCGGCCGCGAAGCGAAGGAAATGCTCGGGCGCACGCCCGGCAACGTGGTCGCCATCAAGCCGATGAAGGACGGCGTCATCGCCGACTTCAAAGTCACGGAAAAAATGCTGACATATTTTATTCAGAAGGCGCACAACCGCCGCGTGTTGGTGCATCCGCGCATCGTCATCGGCGTGCCGAGCGAAATCACGCCGGTGGAAAAGCGCGCCGTGCAGGACTCTGCTTATCGCGCGCGCGCCAGCGAAGTGTATCTCGTCGAACAAGCCATGGCTGCCGCCATCGGCGCGGGCTTGCCGATCGAGGAACCTTCCGGAAACATGGTCGTGGACATCGGCGGGGGCACTACGGACATCGCGGTCATCTCCATGAGCGGCATCGTTTACTCGCGTTCGGTCCGCGTGGCCGGCAACGAGATGGACGAAGCCGTGATGCAATATCTGAAGCGCAAATACAACCTGCTCGTCGGCGAACGCACCGCGGAACAAATCAAAATGGAAATCGGCTCGGCTTATCCGCTGGAAAAGCCGCTCACCATGGAAGTGAAAGGCCGCAACCTGATCGAAGGCGTGCCGCGCACGGTCACTATCGACGACAGCGAAATTCGCGAAGCGTTGGCCGAGTGCGTGGCAACCATTTTGAATGCCGTGCGCGTAGCTCTCGAGCGCACACCGCCGGAGCTCTCCGCGGACATCAGCGACCGCGGTATCGTGCTCACGGGAGGCGGCGCGCTGCTCAAGAATCTCGACAAGCGCATCCGCGAAGAAACTGGCCTTCCGGTTTCGATCGCCGATGATCCCCTGGCGTCCGTCGTGCTGGGCACCGGCAAAATGCTCAGCGATTTCAAATTGCTGCGCCAGGTTTGTATAGATTAACGAGTTTTCTGGAATTGAAGCATTTTCGAAATCTTGAATCGCACAGGCCACGGTCGGTCTGTGCTACAGGACTCCATGGTCGGCATCCCTTCTCGTCACAGATCGCTTTTTCTGCTCGGCGGCGTCGTGCTTCTGCAGATTCTGCTGCTGGCCGTGCAGATCAAGCGCGATTCGCAGGGCCGGTTGATCCGCGTGTGGACGGTGGGCGCGGTTTCGCCTTTCGAACGCGTCGGCGCTCACGGCATCGGCCATATTCGCGACACCTGGAATCACTATTTCGCGCTGCAGAATACTGCGCGCGAAAACGAAGAGTTGCGGCACGAAAACGGCGCGCTGAAGCTGCAAATCACACAGCTTGAAAGCAAAGCTAGCGAAGCTGATCGTCTTGCGGCGCTTTTGAAGTTTCGTCAGACGAACATTGACGTGCCGATGGTCAGCGCGCGTGTGATTGGTGGCAGCGCGGACTCCGCGAGCCAAACCGTTTATCTGGATCGTGGCGAACGCGACGGCATCCGCCGCAACATGGGCGTGATCACGCCGGACGGTGTAGTAGGCAAGGTCATCGAGTCCTATAAGGACACATCGCAGGTATTGTTGCTGACGGATAAAGACAGCGGGGTGGGCGCAAAGCTCATCGATTCGGGCCTGCAGGGACCTGTCGGCGGCACCGGTGAGCCGCTCATGGTGATGAAGTACATCCCCAACGATGACAACGTAAATTCCGGTGAACGCGTCGTCACCAGCGGCATGGATCGCATCTTTCCGCGCGATCTGCCGGTCGGCACAATCGCTGAAATCAAACCAGGGATGCCGTTTAAACAGCTTCGCGTGAAACCCGCCGCGAGCATGGAACGCCTTCAGGAGGTTTTTGTGCTGCTCACCATGAAGCCTCTGGAGTTGAAACAAGAGCCCGCGGCGCCTCCAGCTTCCGCAAACACGCCGGCAGCTGCTCCTTCCGCCGCAGTAGCCAACCCAGCGGCGCCTGAGAAACCATGAACGACACGTACGATATTCGCAGCAGCGAATTGCACATCGAGGTGCACAAATTTCGTGCAGGCGCGGTCATTTTGACGACCGCCTTCGCGCTGTCCTTCAGGCTTTCGTGCCCATCTACATTCCGAAAGCCGCCGTCCTGGATCTTCCGCTTCTCATCACGATTTATTTTGGTCTCAGCCGCCGCAATCCTTCCACGGGATTGCTGCTCGGTATGGTCATTGGTATTTTGCAAGACAGCCTCAGCGGCCCGACGGTTCCGCTCGGTCTCTACGGCATCGCAAAAACGGTGATCGGCTATCTCGCGTCCTCCATTGGCGCGCGCCTCGACACCGAACACCCCGCAGCCCGTTTCGCCCTCACGATTCTATTTTTCGGTGTTCACCAGGGCGTCATCGCCTTAACGCGCCGAATGCTCCTCTCACAACCCGAGCCATGGTTCAACATGCATCTCCTCATCGCGGCCCTCGTGAACGCCTTCGTCGCCGTCTTCCTGTTCGCACTCCTCGACCGCCTCCGCAAACCGTCGTAGCGTTTACTGCGCAACGAGAAATTGTTTAAAGTCGTCGTACGCGTTCGACATTGACAACGACAATTTTTCGCGCTTCAAATAGGCCGTCAGCCGATCGGGCAACGGCGGCGCCGTTCCGATGGCGCGCATGACCACGTCGGCGAATTTTGCAGGATGCGCGGTGGCCAGCACCAATCCTTGCGCCGGCTCAGAATGTTCACGTTTATACGCTTCCCAGCCCAGCACACCGACGGCAGTGTGCGGATCGGCGATGTAGCCAAAACGATCATGCAGCGACTTCATCTCGCGCAGGGTCTCGTCATCCGTTGCGGCGTGGCCCCAAATCTCGCGCCGCACGTATTCAAGACGTCCGCGACACAAATCCAGCAGCCGCGGAAAATTATTCGGATTGCCCACATCCATCGCGTTCGAAAACGTTTGCGTCGCCGGGCGCGGACGGTACTCTCCGACTCGCAAATACTCCGGCACCACATCATTGGCGTTCGTCGAAGCCACGTACATCGCCACCGGCAACCCGATGCGCTTGGCAAAAAGCCCCGCCGTCAAGTTCCCGAAATTTCCGCTGGGCACCGACACAATCAGCGGCACGGACGCCACCGGCAACTGCCGGTACGCGGCCACGTGATAAAACATTTGCGGCAGCAGCCGCCCAATGTTGATCGAATTCGCCGACGTCAGAAACGCGCGCTTGTTCAGCTCCACGTCCGAAAACGCCTGCTTCACCAGCCGCTGGCAATCATCGAAACTGCCCGCCACTTCGAGCGCCGTAATATTTTCGCCCAGCGTCGTGAACTGCTTTTCCTGCGCTTCGCTGATGCGTTTCGACGGATAAAGAATCACTACGCGAATTCCTGGCACGCCCAAAAATCCGTGCGCGACCGCACTGCCAGTATCGCCGGACGTAGCCACCAACACAGTCAATGGCCGTGTTTCGCCGCGCACAAAATAACCCATCAGGCGCGCCATGAATCGCGCGCCAAAATCCTTGAACGCCAAAGTGGGTCCGTGAAATAACTCGAGGATATGCAAGCCCGGCGAGAGCGACACTAGCTTCACCGGAAAATTGATGGCTTCCGCCACGATCTGCCACAACACTTCTTCCGGCACCTCCGGCGTGGCAAAGGGTTTCACGACGCGAAAACAAACTTCCGTAAACGGTAGCCGCCGAAACTCTTCCAACTCCTGAGGTGAACGCCGTGCAATCTCCGCGGGCATGTAGAGCCCGCCGTCTGGCGCGAGCCCGCGCAAAACCGCTCCGCGCAAAGAAGTCAGCGCCGCTTTGCCGCCTGTGCTCCGGTATCTCACCGGCCGCGCTCGATCTGCGCGCGAATTTTCGAAAGAAATGCCGCCGCATCCAACGCCGGATCGCGCAGTTCCGCCACCTTCAAGGTGCAATGCGCCAAAGCTTCATAACCTTGCCGCCGCGCGGAAATCAGCAACGGATAGCAGCGCGCCACGGTCTCCCGCGGCGTTTCGCCCTGCTTCGGCTGAAAAGCTCCGCGCCACAGTACCGGCTTGGGGGCGCTCAAATACCGCTCCACCAAAAGCTCTTGCTCCTCCGCCGACGCGGCGAGATACACCACGGTCATTCGCCTCCGCAACCGCAAAAGCAAATTATTTCCTGTGTAGATCACACTGCCGGTGGTATCCAGGACCAGTGGCTTCTCAGGCTCGCGCTCCAGCGAACTCAGCACTTCGCTCAGCGTGTGAGTCTCTTCTTCGAGGTACTGCGACTCGCGCTCCGTATATTGCGCGCTGTCCGGCCAACCCATCCAAGCCGCCACGCCATGGATCCCCGCGTGCCCGCTATTTGCAAAATGCGGCGCAAGCTTCTCCTCAATCCGGTCGTCGCAAGAAATTGCGTCCCAACCTTCAGCCGCTAACTTCTTTGTCCAGAAGGTTTTTCCAGCACCGGACATCCCAACAAGGGCCAGTCGCAGAGGCAACGAGGGTTCGCTTCGCATGAGGACAGTCAGATTACGATAGCGCGTGCCCTGCCGAGCGAGCAAGCTTCGGCGACGGGCATGTGCTCATCCAAGCCGCAAGCCTTGGGATCTGCGTACAAGCGCGGAATATTCGGGAACGAAGAATCTCGTGAAACATTTCTCTCCCCTAAACGTCTTATGGTAAGACAGAGGCCCTCTCTATGAAACAAAGTCGCGACAACCCCGGCGATCTCCTCCAGGGCACGCTGGACCTCCTGATTCTAAAAGCTTTGGCCCGGAGCACCATGCACGGCTACGCCGTAGCCGAGTGGATTCACCAAACCTCCGACGACATCCTGAAAGTCGAGGAGGGCGCGCTCTACCCTGCCCTTCACCGCCTTGAGCTTCGAGGCCTGCTCTCTGCCGAGTGGGGTACTTCGGATAACAACCGCCGCGCAAAATTCTACTCCCTGACCGCCGCAGGCCGAAAGCAGTTGGCGCAAGAAACGGAGTTCTGGCGCCGCATGTCGGGCGCGGTAGCGCGAATACTCCAAACGGCTTAGCTGGCGCAGGAGAAACAAATGCTTGCCGAGTGGCGCAACAATGTCCGGCTGCGAATCAAAGCGCTTTGGAAGCGCCCGCAACTCGATCGCGACCTCGGGGATGAAATCGCCTTTCACCTGTCGATGCGAGAAGAGAATAACCGCAGGGCCGGAATCGATCCTCGAGAAGCCCACTGCGCCGCCCGTCGCCAATTCGGCAATGAAACAAGTTTCAAAGAAAGGACCCGCGAGATGTGGACTTTCAACGCGATGGAAACGCTGTACCGGGACCTCCGCCACTCGATGCGCCTTCTTCGCAACAAGCCGGCATTTACAGC
>DASXMM010000007.1:0-8249 GCA_036495665.1 Candidatus Acidiferrum sp.
GCCGAAATCGCCTGGGGCCGATTGGATCGAGGACAAAGCGCTGTTTAAAGAAGTGATTCGGCAACTCGAAGCGTACTTAGCCGGAAAGTTGCAAGAATTCGATCTTCCTCTCGCCCTTGATGGCACCGAATTTCAGCTGCTCGTGTGGCAGAATCTGCGCAAGATTCCTTATGGAGAAACGACCAGCTACGGTCAACTGGCCAAGCGCATCGGCAAGCCCGAAGCATCTCGCGCTGTTGGCCTCGCGAACGGCTCCAATCCCATACCGATCATCATTCCGTGCCACCGCGTTATTGGAAGCAATGGCGATTTAACAGGATTTGGCGGCGGGCTTCCGCTCAAGAAAAGGCTTCTTGCTCTCGAAAGCAGGCAGCGGAGTTTCCTCTAGACCTGGCAGTCGATCACGATCAGTGTCATATCGTCTTCTTGCGGGCGCGCGGTGCCGCTCACGGTGGTGCTCCATCGGGAGATTTCGCCGAGCAGTCTATCGGCAAGCGCACCCGCGGGAAGGCGCGGCTGCGAATCCAGAACTTTCAAGCAGCGCGAAATCCCAAACTCTTCTTCTGAATCGTTTTTGGATTCTGGCAATCCGTCGGTGTAAAGGACGAATATATCTCCGGGCTGCAGCCGAACTTCCACCGACGAGTACTCTGCCTCCGGAAACATGCCGAGAAAGAGCCCGTTCTGCTCAAGCGTTCGTACTCCGCCGCCCGTCCGATTGCAAACCAATAGCGGCGGATGCCCGGCACCCGCGTAGCGGACAATCTTCGCATCAAGATCGGCATACAAGTATGCGGCGGTCACAAAGTGATCTTCAAACTTTCCGCAAAGCACCTTATTCAGCCCGCTGAGCACGCGAGCAGGATCAGCGACATGCTCCGACTGGCCTGCAAAAGCCACCTTGAGCATCGAGGCGATGAGTGCGGCAGGGACGCCATGGCCAGTGACGTCCGCGACCAGGACGCCGAGTTGATGCCGGCCTACGAGGAGAAAATCGTAGAAGTCGCCGGCCACGGCGCTCATCGGCAGATAGCGGGCGGCAATGTCGATACCGGCGAGACGCGGAACTTCACGTGGAAGAATGGAGGCCTGGATCTGTTCCGCGATTTGCAGCTCTTTCTGAATGGCGAAAAGGCTCTCCTCGCGGAGGAAAATGCGATGCACCACGAGATAGCCGATCGTGCAGACGAAAAACAGAAAGCCGGCCGATTCGACATCGCGCCCGGGAAGAATACGAAGCGCGACAAGATTGGTGTAGACAACGAACAGTCCAAAAACACCGAGCCCCAAGGCAACAACACGAAGTTCGCTCGGCATGCGGCCGGGCGGTCCGAGAAAAAACACAAGGGCGGCCAGAAGAACCCAGGAGACCAGGACCAAAACGCTGTTGGCCCTATCGAGAGCGGTGGGGGCGATATGCAGGAAATCAAGAGGGATCGCGATGGCGGCGAACGCCACTTGCACGCCGAGGGTCCAGAGCATGACGCGCCGCCAGCGCGTTTGCACGACTTCAAGGAACAGGAGTATCGCCGGCACGGCGATCGTAAACGTGATCGCCCGCTCGATGTGTGCTGCGACGGAGCGGGGAATCGCGAAGACGGAAAGAAGCGGTAGTTCGCGTACGAATATGCGAACCGCGTAAAGGATGACAAAGATTCCGAGATAGAAAAGCGCGCGGCCGGCAGTTTTTCTGCGGAAAAGAAAGATGACCGTGGCCAGCCCGCCAATCGTCAAAAGGATTGAGCCGATTCCGATTGAGAAAATCGCCCAGCGCCACTCGAAAACGGTCGGAGGGCTTGGCGCTGCCAGAGCAGCGAGCACGGGCTCCTGAAGCATGGCAATTCTTATACGCGGTCGGTGCGGGTAAGACAAATCCGCAAACGAGATCTCTCTCAATCGCCGCGTGGCTTCTTCGTTCACGCCGCGTTCTCACACCTTCCCTCCGATTCCTCCAAAATTTCGTCCGGCTGTTTCATCGCCCCGTTTTGCGCCGGCTGCGATGCGTGGTAGAACGGGACGGCGGGTTCGGGAGGAAAGTGGTGGCGAACAAAAAGGTGAAATGGGGCGTGCTGAGTACAGCGGCTATCGGCGTTAAGAAAGTAATTCCGGGGATGCAGTTGGGCGAGTGGAGCGAGATTGCGGCCATCGCTTCGCGCGACGGAAAAAAGGCCGAAACCGTAGCGCGTACGCTGCGAATACCGAAAGCGTATTGGTCTTACGAGGACGTGCTCGCCGATCCCGAGATTGAGGCCATCTACAATCCGCTGCCGAATCATTTGCACGTGCCGTGGTCGATCAAAGCGGCGGAAGCCGGGAAGCACGTGCTGTGCGAGAAGCCGATCGGCCTGAACGTTGCGGAAGCGAAAGCGCTGCTCAACGCGCGCGACCGGACGGGCGTAAAAATTGGCGAAGCGTTTATGGTGCGCACGCATCCGCAGTGGCTGCGGACGCGGGAATTGATCTGCGAGGGCCGCATCGGCGATTTGCGGTCGATTGTCGGAGCCTTTAGTTATTTCAACCGCGACGCCGCAAATATTCGGAACGTTCTGGATTTGGGTGGCGGCGCCATGTATGACATCGGCTGCTATCCCGTCACCACGTCACGATTTATTTTTGGCGAAGAACCGTCGCGAGTCATCGCTTTGGTCGAGCGCGATCCTGAATTCCAGACGGATCGCTTAACGTCCGCTATTCTCGATTTTCCTGCCGGGCAGGCGGTGTTCACGTGCAGCACGCAGTTGGTTCCGTACCAGCGCATGCATTTCCTCGGCACAAAAGGCCGCATCGAAATCGAAATACCGTTTAACGCCCCAAATGATCGGCCTTGCCGCATTTTTGTTGATGATGGGCGCGATGTTTTTGGCGGCGGCGTCACCACGGAAACTCTTCCCAAGTGCGATCAGTACACGATTCAAGGAGACGTTTTCTCGCGGGCCGTGCGTGGCGATGGCGACGTACCGGTTTCGGTCGAAGACGCCATCCGTAACATGGCCGTTATCGCAGCAATCTTCCGCTCTGCGGAAACGGGGCGCTGGGAGAAGCCGAGGCCGTAACGCCCCAAGGTCTGCTAACCTCCGTAGGCATCTCGCGCTGAAGCAAAACTCTTTCCCCGCCATCGCACTGGCTCAACGCGGCCAACGACGAACGCCCACGCCGCCGCCCCTGCCAGCAATACTCCCGAAGTCACAGCAAAAGCCCAGAAGAAGTGGCCGGTTCGTTGCACCACGAATCCCGTGAGCGCGGGCGAAACGATTCCTGCAAAATTGCCGATACAGTTTTGTACTCCGCTCCACTTTCCGGACGCTAACGGTCCCGCGATGGTTTGCGTGATGGCCCAAAGATTAGAAGTACAAAGCCCCGCTGCTGCGCAAGTGCCGAACAGAAAAAACACCGCGAGCCGCTCATCGGAGGCGAGTGCAACGACTGCGAGGCAGGAACAGGACGCGATCGCCAACCCGGCCGCGGTGAATGTCTTCCGCACCCGTGTTGGGCTGCGGCCTCTTGCGATCCACAAATCGGAGAACCACCCCGACAGTAGCGCCGAAAGTGCCAGAGTCAGGTACGCTGCCCCGCCGATGGTCCCCATTTTTTGCATGGAGAAATGCCGCTCGTTGACGAGGAACGATGGTAGCCACGTCAGAAGAAAATACGAAAGGTAGTTGTAGGCAAAAAGCCCAGCGAAGGTTCCCCAGGCGGAACGTTGCGTGAGAATCTCCGGGATGCCAGGCGTGCACGCACTTGCGGCCACATCCAGTCCTGACCCGTGCGGCATGCACATTTTCCACGGAACCAGCCACAGAAGGCTGATCAGCCCCAGCGCGATGAAGAACGGCCGCCACCCGTACCGCGCTATGAGCATTGCGCCAAAAAATATTCCGAACGCGGGGCCTCCGGCCATTCCCGCGGAAATGAACGAATTTGCACGTCCGCGCAGCGACTCGGGAAAATGCTTCGCCAGGATTTTGCAGTACGAAGGAAACGCGACCGACTCGCCGACGCCTAGGATGAGGCGCATGACCAGCAACATTTGAAAGCCGTGCACCACGCCAGTCGTTGCGGTGGCGACGGTCCAAACGAAGAAGCCTCCCGCGAGCACCCAGTTCACATGGAAGCGGTCGACCAGCCATCCGGAAACAATTTGGAAGCTGGTGTAGGTCCAGAAGAAGGACGAAAGCAAAATGCCCAACTGCCACGGGGATAAATCTAGCTCCGTCCTGAGCAACGGCACGGCGAGCGACAGGCTGCCGCGGTCGATGTAATTAATGAAGGTTGAGATTGCGAGCAGTAAGGCGACAGGAGTTAGAGACTTGGCAAGCGCGAGCGTATCGGGCGCGGTTGGAGGGGCGCTGGCCGTGGTCGACACCGATTAGACTCTCCCATCGAGCAGCAGGGATTGCGCTCGACGCGGACTGTACACAGGATGCAGACGTACGTCTACGAGGAAAAATCATTGAACACTGCTTTTCAGTGGGGTTTTTCAATGGGAAGCTGCTCGCTCAGCACGGGAACCAGCGGGGCGCGCGAGGAGGAATCTAGCGGTCGCGAGCGCCGCTGAACAGCGAGACGACCGCTTGCGCTGGCGCATAAAATGCGAGGAGAACCAGCGAAGCGGCAACGTAGATGGCGATTCTAAATCTCATACAGGTAAGAACACTGTGAATCGCAAAATGTTGCGTGTGTTCTTATTAGTAGGATGCAGGGGCGAAGCCCATCGATGCAGCCTATTGCAGCGTTAAATCACCTGCGCCTACGTGGGCGTGCAGGTGGTATTTGCCGTTGCCTTCTTTGTGAAAGGAGCGGAAGAGACCTCCATGCGATTCACCAAAGGGGCTAGCTTCGAGTCCGCCTGAATAAACGGACGCGTCTACGCGCGAATAATCGCTCGCATCGCCAACCTCGATAATCAACTCGCCGGCGTGCAGTTCCGCGTCTTTATCGCCGGTGACATGATGAAGTTCGAGATTGCCGGCGGGCATGCGAACGAACAGCCCAGTTTTCTTGGGCACTTCGATAGTAACTTCCAGATCGTTCTTCGGCCCGCCGCTTATGGTCAAATCGGCGGAATCATTCGAGCCGTCGAGTTGCACGCGCATGTCGATTGCCTGGTAAGCGTTTCTGCCGCCGACGCGAATAGTGATCTTGTTGTCGGAGCCTCCGACGATGCGAAAGTCGCCTGAACGCAGGTACAGTCGCAGCTTTCCGCCGGAGTTGAAGTCGGCTGTGAATGGATGATTTTCAATGTCCTTGACGTCGAGTTTGGTTTGAGCGGCGCCTGAGGCTACCGAGAGCGCCAGGGCGCTGGCCAGCAAGAACGGAACACGCATGGATACACCTCCGAGGCTTATGGACTAAGTAACGAAGTGTGTGCCTCAAATGTTTCCTGCTTTTTGTGCTCGGGCTGATTTGTTCGATGCGTGCGTGCTGCGAGGGTGTGCGAGCCCTGGGCAATTCCGCCTCCGCAGTCGATGGTGCGAGCCCCGTTGGAATTGGCCTACTAGGACTGGCGAAACGAGAGACCGTCCATTTGGGCGACTTCGTAATGCCGCACGCGGCGGTCGTAGTCGGTAAGCAGCGCAGCGGCTTCGCTGGCCACCACCGCGGTTTCGCGATCCGAGCCGGCGAAGGCGTCGATGGCCTGGAGAGACTGCCAGACTGTGGTGACGAGGATCTCGACCAGGTCGCCTTGCGGACGCACCAGGACGCTCGAAGAGACGTATCCGTCAAATGTCTTGAGCGAGGGCAGGACGTGCTGCCAGAAGTGCTCGAGGTATCGAGTCGATTGAGCTTTTGTGGTTCTAGCAGACCAGAGACGGGCAATCATCCAGGTAAGGCTCCTATTGGTTTCCGACGACGACGGTCCACGGGCGGATTTCCCAGCGTTTGACCAAGCCGTTGAGGACGTAGGGATCTTTGCGGACGAAGTCTTCGACCGAGGCTGGCCCATCCGCCTTAAAAACGAGCAGAGCGCGGTCCGTGGGGTCGGTAAAGGCCCCTGCAAGGAGCAGTTCGCCCCGGGTGTGGGCTTCGCGGGCGAGACCGAGATGCGCTTCGCGATAGGGGACGCGGCGGTTCACCATGTCTTCGACGAGATCATAAAGTAGAGCGAAGTAAGCCACGGTATCTCCTTATTGCCTCCCTATTCGACACACGTCAAGGTGCAAATCCGTGACGATCCCGACGGGTCGCGTGCGGCAACGGTGTGGCTAGCCGAGTGAGCCGCGTGTGGCTCCCTCGTCGTTTCCTGTAAGTGTTGCATCTAAAAGACTTAAGATTAGCGTAAGCCCTTTGGATGCAACAGTTAGAGAGCCAGCTTAAAAGTATTGATTCTAAATGGGTTACCGTATCGGCCCGAACGCGCCGAAAAGTGGGAGCAAGCTCCCGCACTCCAAAGGGCTGCCGCCGGCGATGGAGGGGACGAGGAGGACACGGTCGCCTTCCTTTAGCGTGCAGCCTTCGCCACCTAGGAAACGAATGTCTTCTTCGTTGAGGTAGACGTTGAGGAATTGGCGGATTTGGCCTTGCTCATCGCGGACGTGGCGAGACAACGCGGGAAAGCGTGTCGTCAGGTCGTTCAGTGCGTCGGCGATTGTTGTGGCGCTACAGTCTATTTTGGGCGTTCCTTCGGTGAAGCGGCGGAACGCTGTGGGGATTTCGATGGTTACGGGCATTTTCTCTTGCTCTCCTTGGTGTCCCTGCTTTAGATCATTTCGCTTACTTCAGTTCGCTCGCTTCGCTTACTCAGCTTGCTTACTTCGTTGCCGCTGCTGCGGCAAATTGACTGTCGAGGTAGGCCTCGAAAGCGTCGAGGCGTGGGGCGATGGCTTCGATGACGGGGAATTCGGCGGCGATGGCGTCGGTGGTTTTCAGGCCGTTGCCGGTGATGCAAACCACCGTGGTCTCGTCGGCGCCGATGCGTCCTTGCTGGATGAGCTTTTGGGCCACGCCGGCGGTTACGCCGCCCGCGGTTTCAGTGAAGATGCCCTCAGTCTCGGCTAGCTGCTTGATGGCGTCGATGATCTCACGGTCGGAGATGTCTTCGGCCCAGCCACCGGTTTCGCGGATCAGCTTCATCGCGAAGGGGCCGTCCGCAGGATTGCCGATTGCGAGCGATCGGGCGATGGTGTTTGGCTTTTGCGGCTCAAAGCGGGCCAGGTTGCGCTTTACTCCATCGGAGATGGGGGAGCAGCCTGTGGCTTGCGCGCCAAAAAATTTAACTGGCTTTGCTTCGACCCAGCCCAGAGTTACGAGCTCCTTGAAGGCCTTGGCGATTTTGCCGATTAACGAGCCGCCGGCCATCGGGCAGACCACGTTATCGGGCAAGCGCCAGCCGAGCTGTTCGGCGATTTCGAAGCCGTGGGTCTTTGAGCCTTCGGAGTAGTAGGGACGCAGATTGACGTTGACCAGGCCCCACTTGAAGCGGTCGGCGATTTGCGCGCAGAGGCGGTTCACATGATCGTAGTTGCCGTTGATGCGCACAATGCGGGCGCCGTAGACGGCGGTGTTGAGCACTTTGGCGGGTTCGAGATCGGCGGGAATGAAGACGCAGGCGTCGAAACCCTGCTGCGCTGATTGTGCCGCGACGGCGTTCGCGAGATTGCCCGTGGAGGAGCAGCCGACGGTCTCAAAACCGAAGCGGCGCGCGGCGACCAGTGCCGTCCCGACAACGCGATCTTTAAAGGAGAGAGAAGGGAAGCAAACGGCATCGTTTTTCAGGTAAAGATTGCTAATGGCCCACGCCGACGCGAGTTTGCGCGAAGCGACCAGAGGCGTGCCGCCGACAGCGCTCGTTGGCGTGAAATCGTCGTGGAGCGGGAGGAATTCCGCGTAGCGCCACATGTTGAAGGCGCGGCCCACGAGGTTTTCTTTACGGGCTTTCTTTCTGAGAGAATCGTAGTCGTAGGACACTTCGAGAGGCGAGAAGCAGTCTTCACAGAAGGAACGAGGGGCGTTGCCCCAGGTTTTGCCGCACTCTCGACAGCGCAGTTCATAGGATTCGGACATTGCTTTACCTTTCGTCGCGCCAGTTTTGCCGCGCCAGATACGCCAAAGTGCAGGCAAACGGACCGTTAACAATTCACGTAGGATTCGCTTAGGGCAGCAGGGAGGTAAAAACGAAAAACCCTCCGTGCCAAAGTGCTCGGAGGGTCTCAGAAAATCTTCTGGGATACTCTACAGCTCTTTAGCAGTTTTTTACGTGGAGCAAGTTGCCCTAAATCGCCACGTGTCGCCGCAACCGCAGCTGTTCTATT
>DASXMM010000008.1:0-18838 GCA_036495665.1 Candidatus Acidiferrum sp.
TCGGCGCGCAGCATTTGGGCGTTGCGAAGATTGACGGCGTAGAGCGAGGCGCCGCCGAGCTTGGCGTTGGACAACAGGGCGCTGTCGAGAGTGGCGAAAGACATATCGGAGCCGCGCAAATCGGCGCCGGTGAAATTTGCGCGGCTGGCGTCCGCGGAAACCATGACGGTTTTGGAGGCGAGGACGCGGTCGAGGATCGTGTCTCGCAGGACGGCTTCGCGCAGATTTGCTCCACGCATGTCGGCTTCGGAGAGATAGGCGCCTTCGAGGTTGGCGCGCCAGAGTTTTGCGTTCACGAGATAGGATTTGTAGGCGCGCGCGAAACGCAGATTCATTTCGTTGAGTTTGGCGCCGGGAACAGAGCCGAGGGCTTCTTCGCTCCAGTTCCCTCTCGGCGGAGGGCCGGAGAGCGTGGCTTCGGTCAGTTCGGCGTAGGGGCGGTAGCCGATGGATTGCAGGGCTTCGGAAGCCCACCTGAGGATGCTGGTCTGGGAGTGTTGCGTCGCGACGTTGCGGTCGGAAGGCAGGCCGCGGTTTACGCCGAGGGAGAAAATCAGGAGTGCGCAGCCGGTGAGGAGCGCGATGCGCGCGGTGGCGAAGCTCAGGCGCAGCAAATTTTTCGATTTCTGGCGAAGGAGGTCGCCGGGTTGAAGGACACGGGCGACAATTGTGGGAACGCAGGTGGCGGCGGCGACGGAAAGCGTCAGGAGAAACGCATGCAGGAGCGTGCCGCGAAAATCCTGGCGAACGAGATAGCGCAGCCAGAACATGAATAGCGTGGCGGGGACGACCCAGTAGGCAAGAACGGTGGCGACTACCGTTTCGAGCACCCAAAACGGCGAGCGGCCTTCACGCATCCATCGAAAATGACGGCGGACCAGTCCCATCAGGTACCAGGGGCCGTCTTTTTCGAGCGTCTGGCCGTCTTTGAAGACGGCGGGCAGGCCGGACATGCTGCCCCACAAGCGCAGCAGCAAAAAATGGAAGCGCAGGTAAAGAACAAAGAGGACCAGCGGAGCGCCGAGATAAAAACTGGTCATCGAGAGGATTTTGGGGAAGCGCGGTATGGGAATTGCAGAGGCGTCGACGACCAGGCGGACGTCTGTGGTTAGGCCGATGAGCGAAATGCATGCGAGGCTTGCGACCATGGTCAGAAAATAAAACCAGCGCGCTACCTTGGAAGCATCGGTGATGGCCTTGGTGCTATCGAACTCCGCGACTGTTTCTGGAAGGATTGCGTCGAAAAGATTCGTGCCACCGAGGCGCCCGACCCAGACACCTTCTGCGCCGTAGAGATTTGCGCCCATCAAATTGGCGCCGCGGAGTTCGGTGCCGAGGAGGTTGGCTTCGCGCAAGTCAGCTTGCACGAGGCTGGCGCCGCGTAGGTTGGCCATGGACAAGTCCGCGCCGATTAGATTTGCGCGTTGCAGAAACGCGCCTTCGAGGTTGACTCCGGTCAAATCCGAATGCGCGAGATTTACGCCGCAGAGATCGGCTTTTACGCCGGTTTCTCCGCTGGACTCGACCCACATTTTGTGTTGATCGAGAATTTCCGCGAGCTCAAGAAGCGAAATCTGCCCAACGGCTTGTTCCGCGGAAACTGGATTGGCAAGTTGATTCTGTGAATCTTGAATTTCGGCAAGCATCTTAGAACTTTCCCCCAGGCGATCGATTGGCCGCGGGCTTTTCTCTATGCGCGACACGACGGTTACACAGGAGCCGCGTGTGAGCGGCCCGAATTGGCTAGCTTGTGCTGGTTCACTGCTGGGCGGACTCCATCATCGCGCAGTGAGCGGCAAAAATCGACTGCCCAAAAGTACAGGACGCGCAGAGGTAACTATGCTTCTGTGGATTTCTTGCGGCGTGTTGCGAGCGGTTTAATGCGGCCGTATTTGCGGATTCGAGTTAAAGAGCAATTGCGGACGGCGGGAACAAGCGCGGCTAGAAAATTCGGGGCGAAAAATTTGAGCCGGGGCACTCCGCTGAGGGGCCGAGAGACCCCGGCTTATCCTGCCCGCCTCCGCAGTGAGCGAGCAAGAAACTTGTAAGAATCTTTGCGTTGCAAGCGCGCGCCGCGGGTTGCTATCGCGGATTTTGCGGCGACACCATTTGCGTCTACGCGATTCAACAAATTTTCAAAAGCGCGGCAACGAAGCGATCCGTTTGATGCGCAATTGCTGCGGAACGCGGTCCAGCGCTGGCTAAGAGAGACTGCTACTTCGAGTCGTCTTCGCCGCGGAGGAATTCGTACCGCTCGATGGCGGCGACGACGCCGATGGCGCCTTCGTCGCGAGGCTCGGTGCGCTGAACGCGCCCGAGGCACCGGACGCGGACGGGACCCGCCAAAGTGATTTCGTTCGGCAAGGTCAGAAGGATTTCGACAGGAGAGCCCTCGCGCACGTCCTTGGAAAGAAAGAAGTAGACACCGCGCGAGCTGACATCACGGGATTCGGTGCTTGTCTCGCCAACTGCGGCGCCGGTGGTCCAGCGGACGGTGAGTGGCAGCCGCATTTGGAAGCGTTGCGTCGTGCGGCGTTCGGAACCGGTCAAGGCATACCTCCTGATTGAAGAGAGAGTGTATCCGGGAGCGGCCTAGGGAACAATAGGACTGCGGGTACAAAATCGGTTCAACACTGGGAAGTACGGATGTACTAGGACGGTTTGTGGAAAAGCCTATCGCGGCTTGGCGGGCGCCGCGAGGGCCGCAAACTCGCGATTCAGTGAAGACGCTCTGGAAAGCGTTCGCTTTCGAGGTTGCCTTCGCCCTTAAGACTCTTTGGCGTTTTCACAGAAATGCCGGCGATGCTTCGCGGACGCATCCCTTAGATGGTTGATTTTAAACGAGATAGGCCTTATTCGAGTTTTCATAGGCAGATTGTGGTTTTGACGATAGGATTTAGGCGGGGGTGAGATCCCAAACGCGCCAGAACTCGGTCATTTCTGGCGGGGTGCCGAAAGAGACGCGAACGTGGGTGCTCATGGAGGGAAAGAGGCGGGCGATCATGACGTTGTTCTTTTTAAAGTGGTCGATCACTTCGACGGTGGGGCGGTTGGTTTCCAGCATGGCGAAATTCGCGGACGAGGGGATTACTTGAATTTTCCGAGCTTTGGCTTGGTTGAAGAATTCCTGGCGATCGGCGGCGTTGCGCTTTTCGCTCATTTGGACGTATTCGACGTCGTCGTAGGCCACCAGAGCCGCACGGGCGCCGACGGCGTTGAGGCCTTCGGGCAGACGACGCGCGGCGAGAGCTTTGATCTTGTCGGGCGCACCAACGGCATAGCCTACGCGGATTCCTGCGAGGCCAAAAACTTTGGAAAACGTGCGCGCGACGATGACGCGGTCGTCGTTCATGGGCTTGTCGATGAACGAGGTGTAGTCGGGGGTTGCGGGAACGAAATGGTGATAAGCCTCGTCGAGGAGAACCATGGTTGTTGGAGGAAGCTTGCGGATGAAAGCTTCGAGGTCGTTGCGGGGCGTCAGGCTGGCTGTGGGATTGTTGGGGTTGCAGATATAGACCAAGCCGGTGGAGGCGTCGGCGCGAGCCAACATGGCTGGCAGATCGTGAGCGTAATTTTTGTCGAGGGGGATCTCGACGGTTTGCGCTCCCAGGGCTTTCGCGCAGCGGCCGATGGATTCGAACGTGGGCACGGCAGTGATAAGAGTCTTGCCCGGGGCGAGAAAAGAGGAAGCGCAGATGCCAAGGATTTCACCGGAACCGCAGCCGAGCACTAATTGTTCGGGCTTGATGGAGTGAGATTGCGCGATTCTGTCGTGAAGGGCGTTTGCGGCCGGATCGGGATAGCGGTTGGCAAAACGCAGAGCGTCCTGCATGCAGGCGAGGACCTTTTGCGAGGGGCCATAGGCGTTTTCGTTGCGGCTGAGAATGATAGGACCGCCGGGCTCGCTGGCGCGAGAGCCGGGCAGGAGTTCGCCGAAAGCCAGATCTGCAAGCGGAGGAAGGCTCGCGGTGACAGCCGCGCCCGCGGCCACGTTGCGGAAGAAGTTTCGTCGGGTGATGGGCATAGGCTCCTCGCAGCTTGTTTATCGTTTGTTGTTGATAACAGAGAAAGGTGGGTCAGGTCAATCGAACGCTGGGCCGAGCGAGCAGCGGTGGCCCCGGGGTTAAGCCTGTTCGTATGCTCGCTTCAGTCCATTGATGTCAAGTTTGTTCATTTTAAGCATGGCTTCCCTGACGCGTTTTGCTTTCTCGGGATCCTTGTCGTGCATGAGTTTGCCCAAGATTGACGGAATGATCTGCCAGGAGAGCCCGAATTTATCTTTCAGCCAGCCGCAGCGGCTTTTTTCTCCGCCTTCGGAGAGCTTTTCCCAAAGCTCGTCGACTTCTTCCTGCGTTTCGCAGTTCACGAAGAGCGAAATAGCCGGCGTGAAGGTGAAGTGCGGTCCACCATTGAAAGCGATGAATTCCTGTCCGTCGATTTGGAATGTCGTGGGGCTTAGAAGTTTCGCGTTCTTAAAAATAGAAACATAAAACTTGGCAGCTTCTTCGGCTTTGTTGTCGAACCACAAAAACGGCGTGACTTTCTGCATGAGAGTCTCCTTTTCAGATTTCAATTAGCTTCCACATCCATGCCGACGAGAATCGCGAGAATGTTTCGTTCATGATTTTCCCTTTGTTTCTACGCATCACTCTCACGCCTTTTGAGACACGAGGTACGATTCGAGGCGATCAAAACTCATGGCCATGCCTTTCGCCATCCCGGTCATGGTTGCGGCTTCGCGAGCTTCTTTCGATGGGTAGAGGATGGTGAGCGTCATTGTCGTCTTGCCGGCTTCTTCGGTGAGGACGAGCGTGTTGAGAGTTTCAGGCCATGGGCCGCCCCACGATTCGGAGGAGACGAGGCGCTCGGGCGGTTTGATCTCGCGGTACACGCCGCGCATCTCCATTTCGGTGCCATCGGATTTGCGCCAAACGAAATGCCAGGAGCCGCCGATGCGGAGATCGATTTCGCAAACGGGCATGGTCCAGCCTACGGGGCCAAGCATCCATTGAGGCAGGTATTTTGGATTGGTCCAGGCTTCGAAGAGGAGTTTGCGCGGTGCGTTGAAGGTGCGCGTTACGACGAGTTCGACGTCCGAGGGCATGGTTAGTTTCATTGCGTCTTCGTTGCTCATTGGAGTTCTCCTTTGGCGTTTTACTGTTTTGAGCGAGTTTGCTTCCCTTTTCTTAGTTCATCAGCTTTGAGCTGATCGATCAGAGCGTCGAGACGCTTGAAGTTATTAGCCCAAATGTTGCGATATTTTTCGAGCCACTCGGTGGCCTCAGCGAAAGGCTTGGCTTCGAGGCGGCGGGGGCGGCGCTGCGCCTCCTGGCCGCGCGAGATGAGGCCGGCGCGTTCGAGCACTTTGAGGTGCTTGGAAACGGCGGGCTGGGTCATGTTGAAGGGCTCGGCGAGTTCGTTGACGGAAGCTTCGCCGGAGGCAAGGCGCGCGAGAATGGCGCGGCGAGTGGGGTCGGCGAGAGCGGCGAAGGTGGCGTCGAGGCGGTCAGAGGAAGTCATTGGATAGCCTTCATTGCATAACCCATAGGTTGTACAACCACTTGGTTATACGAAAGGCGCAAAGAATTGTCAAGCGCCAATCGATCAGGATACGGATCTTGCTTCGTTGCATGGGGACTGGCGGTTTGAAGCGCTTGCGGCTCGGGTGAATAGCGGGTGCGGAGCAGGAGGCGAAGGGGCAGTTATTCTTCGAGAGTTAGAAGTTGGAAGTGGGGAGATTGGTGGGGAATCTCGGCGCGCCCAAAAAAGACGAGTGGCCTACCCTTTGCAAAAAAGAACCGCAAAGGGCAGGCCACCCAAGAGAAATGCAAGGCCGACTCAGCACGTTCAGCGTGTGCCACGCGGCCAGCCGAATGGTTGGGGTTAGAAAACAAACCTGCCACTCAGTTGGAACGTTCGCGCATTCGTGGCCGTTTGGGTGTAGGTGTTGAATTGCGAGCTCCCGATGTTATTGACGTAACCGGCGAAATTCGGGTGATTCAGGAAGTTAAAGGCTTCCCAGCGCAATTGGAAGTACTTGCTTTCGGTAAACTTGAAGGACTTACTGAAAGCAGCGTCGTAGTCTGTCAGTCCGGCCAGGCGCAACTGATTGCGTCCGCTCGTTCCATTCTGCTCTAAAAGCGGCTCAGAGACGGGAAGGTTCGTCGGCACAGTAAAGGCCGAGGAAAAGGGCACCGGGTGAAGTAAGGTTGCGTTGCCATTCACCAAGGTGTTCGTTACTCCGCCTCCGTTATTCGTGCCGTTAAGGAGCAGGTCGTTGATAGAAACCTGATTGGCGGCCGGGCAGGCGGCCAGCGGTCCTCCCGAATTGCACAGAGTAATAGGTGCAGCAAAGACGCTAACAGGTAGCCCTGACTGGGCCGTGAAAATACCACTCTGGCTCCAACCGTCGAGGAGATACTTCCTCCAGCCCTGGAAATGCTTGCCAAACGGAAGCTCGTAGGTGTAACTCAACACGAAGCGATTCCGGATATCGAACTCAGAATTGGCACGTTGGAAGGAGATGGGCTTGGCCGCGTCCAGGGGGACCGGGCTGTCGTTGACCAACACGTTCAGAGCATCGGAAACGTCATCGATACTATGCGCCCAGGTATAGTTCGCGTCGAAGGTGAGACCGTTTTTGAATCGGCGGATGGCTTCGACTTGAAGTGAATTGTAACTGGAAGCCCCGGTGCTTTGTACCTGAGTGACGTTGTCGAATCGCTGGTCAATTAGGGTGTTCAGCCCGGTGGCGGTAATCGAATTGCCGCCGACCTCGCTAAGCGAGGCGTTGATGAATTGCATTTGTCGCGCGGTCTGATCGGCGAGACTGGTCGGAGCGGCCGGGATGTTGGCCGGATTCACGAGGTTAATCGGCTCGCTGACCTGCAGATGATCGCTGTGGCTTCCGACATAGGTCACTTTAAGAACCAAATCGTGGGGAGCCTGATACTCGACGCCAAAGTCCCATTGCTGGTTCCGGGGGTTTTGGAGGTTTTGAGCCACCGGGTCAAATCCTCCGAAGTCGGACGTGGTCGGAGAAAACGTCCCTAAACCAGCCAGGGCCGCCATTTGCGCCGACGCGGTGCCGGCAAGCAAATTGGCAACGGTATTGCCGCCCGTGAACGACGAGGACCCAATGCTAATCGCACTCGTAAATGGCGGCGCGAAACGCAAGTTGGTGATCGGATTTTGATAGATGAAATCGTAGGCAATCCCATAACCACCACGGAAAACGAGCTTACCGTTGCCAGGGTTCCAAGCAAAGCCCAAACGGGGCGCCGGATTATAGTTGCGGTGGAACGCGGTGCCGCCGAGGTCGACGCCGCCGAGCGCGCCAACTCCCAAGGCGCCAATGGGCGTGTGATTGTTGGGATCAAGGTTGGAGAGCAGATTACTGCCTTCCGAAACGCCGCCGGAGCTCTCCCAGCGGAATCCGAGATTGAGAGTCAGTGTCCTCGTCACGCGGAAGTCGTCCTGGACGAATCCGAAAGCATCAAGCGCGAAGTTATGCCGGTCAGTGGGGCCGAGTGTCTGCGTCCACTGAGTGGGCGTCCCAGCTTGGAAAGCCGCGATGCTCGCATACGCCAAGCTTCCCAAGGCATTAGCCGGAAAGGTGCTGGGCGCCTGGTAGCGGTCGAACTCGCCACCGAACTTAAACGTGTGTTTACCCTTCGTCCAAGAAACCACGTCCAAGTACTGAAAAGTATTTTGCGTGCGCCCTTGCGGAATGATGAAGGCCTCTCCAAAGGACGACGTGCCATCGCCGAAATTAATCTCGGGTCCTGGGGTGAAAGGAGAGTTGACCGGAAAATTCGGATTGACCCTGCCAAAGCCAAAATGGAAGGAATCGACAAGGTTGGGAGTCCATACGGAAGTGTAGCCGATCGTGAGATCGCGAGGCTCAGCCGAAACCGAAGCGCCAAATCCGGTAAGATTGGTGGTTACGAAAGTAAGTCCAGGACTGATCGTCGTCGCTGGAGCTTGGCCATACTTAACAAATAGATTGTCTTTGCCGCCGCGCAGAACTTGATCGACGCGCAGCGTCCAGGCGTCCCCATGCGAGGTATTGGCGGAGGACTCGGCCAAACTGCCTGTCGGGGAAGTGGGAGAGCCATTGGCCTTAAATATCGCCAGTGAATTGGGATCCGTTATACCAGCAGCCTGCGCGGGAGTAAGGACGTTCGCGATGACAGCCTGACCGGCGCCTGCGGTTCTATCGACCTCCCAGGTACCGTAAAAAAAGGTCTTGTCCTTAATGATGGGGGCGCCGAAAGTCACTCCACCCTGATTTTGAACGATCTTCGTGACTGGTCCGCCTGCGGGCGTGAAGTAACCGCGAGCGTCGCCCAAACCGCTGTTCTGGAAGTAATCATAGGCTGAACCGTGATAAGAGTTGCTTCCGCTCTTGGTTATGAGCTGTACTTGAGAGCCAGAATTGCGCCCGAATTCCGCGTCAAAATTGTTGGTGATAATCTTTACTTCCGCAACGCTGTCCTGTACGAAGGCCGCGCCAGACTCGCCGGTCACGGAAATATCGGTGGCTGTGACTCCATCCAAAGTAATATTGTTTGATCTGCCGCGCGAGCCGTTGGAGTTAAAGCTTCCGGCACCGAGGAAGGGATTGTTGATGGAAACGGGGACCGTCCCCGGGGAAAGGGTGGCATAAACCACGGGGTCACGAGCCAAGTTCGGTAAGGACAGGACTTCTTCGGAACTGAGGGAATCGCTCAATTGTGCAGTGGCCACATCAAGCGTGGGAAGGGCGCTCGCCTCGACGCTCACCGTCTCGGACATTTTTCCGAGTTGCATCTGCGCGTCGATGCGGGTCTTTTCGCCGCTTCGCACGACGACCGTTTGGGTGAATGTCTTGAACCCATCTTTTTCGACAGTGACGAGGTAACTTCCAATTTCCATTTGCGGAGATGAAAATTCGCCCGCTTGGTCGGTTTCGACAGTCCGAATTGTACCGGTACTTAGATTCTTAACAGTGATCTTAGCCGCTGCGACGCCAGCACCGCTCTCGTCCAAGACGGTGCCTTGAATGTCGCCCGTGAGATCGGCAAAAGCCGAAATCGCGAGCAAACACGTAACGGCGACTGCCCCTAATAGCCTTGCAACTGACCTCCGCATCGAAATCCTCCCGATCTGTCCCAATTTTTCGAAGATGGCGCTTTTTTACAGTAGCTTTAACTTTCGAACTGCTCTGCCGGACTTGCGGATCCTGACGTTCGCCAGGCACGCAGTAAAATCTTTTACATTCCGAACGAGGAGCGAAGAGTGCAATCGGGGAACCAAAGGAGGTAGAGCTTCGTGACGACCAATAACTGTCTTCTGCTCTTAGAGTTGCGTCGATCTTTTTATGAGAGGGTCGTATAATTTATTCTAAATTCATACGCATACCTATAGAAACGCTCGGTTTATCTCTAGATTCTTATTGTTCGATGAGCGCATTCCTGAAAGTCTGCGTTGGCAAAGCCGATGGGAATTCGAACTGACTGAGGAACGTACCAGCTAACTGGCTGTGCCGATCTGTTCGGGCGTCAGAAAGCTGGAATTCGTCCACACCCCTAGCATGGGCACGCTGGCAGCTTCATCCGAGCAACACCGTGCAAGTTGGCGGGGGTGTCGTTTGCGGGGCGATTCCTTCGATCACGCCGGCGAGGACACTTCTTTCGCATCGCTGGGGCAGGTGGCAGCTAGAAATTTTGTAAGCCGCTTCAAAACGAACGTTATGTCGCTTTTGCGAGCGGGCCGGGCCTCGAATTGCGCTTGAGGGCTCGACGAAAGAAACGGCGGTCGCAGTCATTGCATCGATACGGCCTAATCGAGAGCCTGGCGACGAAGAACTCGAAAACACCTCGAGTCTTCGACCGGTGGATGTGGATACTGCGGCAGGAGGGGCAAGTAATCTTCATGAGAACCTTCCAGGATGAACGGTGAGGAGAGCAGAAAAGACGTCCCAGCCCGGGCCCTTCGATTTCTCGAAGAGTCTCGTCTCGACTGCCCCCCGTCCAAAACTACAATCCGACGATTGCCTTCTGCAGGCTATACAGCGAACGCTGTAGAATCGGCGGGAGGACCCCTTCGTGCAGGCCAGTACGGACTGACGTTGTGCTATAGAGCGACGACAAACTACGACACGACGTTGCCGGACGGCTAGGTTTGGTCGATCAGGCGATGGTGGATGGCGTAGAGGGCGAGTTCGAGACGGTCGGAGACACCTAGTTTATCGAAGATGTTATGTAGGTGATTTTTTACGGTTTGTTCGCTGATGAAAAGCTTTTCGCCGATTTCTTTGTTGCGGAAGCCTTGAGCTACGAGCTGGACGATTTCCTTTTCGCGGTCGCTGAGTAACGGCTTTTCGCGGCGCGGGCCGGATTCGGAAGATTTGGAGAAAGCTTTCATGACTTCGGCGGTCATGCGGTTGTCGAGCCAAATTTCACCGGCGTGAACGCGGTGAATGCTTTTCACGAGCAGATCGGTGGCGGACTGTTTGAGAACGACGCCGCGTGCGCCTAGGCGCATGGCGCGAACGACGTCACGATCGTCTTCGGCAGCGGTGAGCACAATGACGCGCGTGGGAAGCGTATCGAAATTGACTTCTTCGAGGACGGCGAGGCCGTCTTTATCGGGCATGCGCAGATCTAGCAGGAGAATTTCCGGCTTGAGTTTGGCGAGGAGTTTGATGCACTCCGCGCCATTCTGCGCTTCGCCGACGATAGTGATGTCCTCATCGGAATCGAGGAGTTTGCGGAGGCCGTCGCGAAAGATCGCGTGGTCGTCCGCGAGAAGGACGCGAATTTGCTGTTTAGTTTTGGCCATGTCAACCGAGCGGGACTTCGATAGTCAGTCGCGCTCCATGGCCAGGGTTTGACTCAACGGTCAACACGCCCCCCACAGTACGCGTACGCTCCTTGATGGAAATCGGACCCAGCCGCAGGCGATCGAGTTCATCCCCAGTAAACCGTCCTGCGAAGCTGAAGCCCTCGCCGTTGTCATCCACGATGAGGACGATGCGACTGTCATCCTGCGACAGTTTTACCACGACATGGGAAGCCTTCGCATGCTTTTTTATGTTGTTGAGTGCTTCACGGTAAATCTGGAAGATCTCGCGGCAGACGCGGTCGGGAGCGTGAAGGTCGGCCGATTCAATCATAACGTCAAGTGCGAGAGTGGATTCGTTGCGATAGCGCTCGGCGAAACCGTGCATTAGGTCGACGAGATCGGCGCTTTGGACGCGGAGGGGGCGGAGGTCGGTGACCATGCGGCGGAGCTCGGCGGACTCGTTTTTAACGGTGGCTTGAAGGTTCCCGAGGCTGGCTTCGGACTGCTCGGGTGCGGAAGCGACTCGACGGCGCAGGACATCGAGCTGGATTTCGATGCTGAGGAGAGTTTGCAGAATGCCGTCGTGGAGGTCGCGGGAGATACGGCTGCGTTCACCCTCGATGGCGCGGGCGCGGAGGTGACGAAGGAGAAAGACATTTTCGAGCGAGGGACCAACGTGGCGAGCGATGCGTTCAAGCCAGGCGAGGTCGGGGCGCTCGAAGGGTTTGCGGCCGTTGATCAGGAAGAGCCGACCGGCGGGCTGGCCAAGCTGGTCGAAGGCAACGGAGAGCATGGAGCGCATATTGAACTCCTGCTGTGTAGGGCCTGGGAGGCGCGGAAGGGTGGCCAGGCGGCGTCCGTCGCGGCGATCCCATCCAAAGCCGCTGCCTGCGCCCTGGAGGCTGTTCCAGCAGACGGTGGCGTCCATATCGTCGAGCAGGAAGCCGTCGGCGCGTGCGAGGGGGTAGCTTTCGGGGACGAGGCGTTCGCTCTCACCAGCTTTGAGGCGCCAGAGGTAGATGCGTTCGAGATCGGTGTCGCGGTAGGCGAGGAGGGCGACCTCGACATGGAATGCGCGGGCGAGTTCGTCGAGGAGCAGGCGCAGGGACTCGGCGAGGCCCTGGTCGACCTGGAGAGTAGCGGTGATGCGGGAGAAGAAGTCGTTTTGCGAAGCAAAATGGCGGCTGCGGTCGGCTAAGAAGGCCAAAGCCGCTCCCCCCGCGAAGGTGCCGCCGACCAGGCCGACCCAGGCGACTACGCGCATCCAGCCAATTTCACCTTTCACGGCAGTAAGCAGAACCAGAATTAGGGCGAGCGCTCCGGCTAGGGGAATTGCTGCGCGGAGTCCCCAGCGCATACCGGCGACCCAACAGATGAAGAGATAGGGAAACCAAACCGGGACGGAGAGCGGGCTGATGTACATGAAAAAGCACAGGGCCAACAAATCGCAGGCAATCGGGAAGTGCCAGGATCGTTTTCGGAGAAGGCGCTCAAGCGGAATGACAGCGATCGCGAGGATCAGATAGGCGATGAGGAAAGTGATGGAGCGCCTGGCGGCGTGGGGATCGGGTTGCTGGAGCAACGCCAAAACGGAAAGCAAAACGACGATTGGCCGCGCAAAGACGATTTGCCGCTCGAGGTGGCGGCGGTCGGTTTCGTGTGGACTCATGCGCGGGGACGCGATTCCTCTTGAAATAGTCTAGCAAGCGACGGATAGCGCGTGAGGCCGCGTATCCAGGTTGCAACGATTTAGGCAACGCCGGGGCTTTGTGCGCGTCAATATAGGTAGGAAAGTCTGGTGGGTCGGTCCGGTGTTATTCTATTTCGGTAACTCCAAGTTAGTGGTGTATGAATTTCCGTCGCCATGGGGTGAGGGTACTACCAACTCCTTAGCCAACGGTACGGTATCCGTATCTATAGGGTAGCGTACTGCATTGTGTCTCGGTCCCTCGTTGCCTACGCAAACAGTTACGACGAGATTAGTTCGGCTGCCGCAATTCGCAAGTACGGGCGGGATATATTTGCAGAATGTTCCGCCGAAGCCAAGAGAGAGTGGGAACGCCGGATAACCGAAAGAAAGCGTGCGTCGCAGCAGGAGTAGCATTCGGAGAGGCGATTTGTGAGGATCGGCTTCATCGGCTGTGCGTAGCGGTTTCGTGGACTCGCGCATCGAAATAGTGATGAAATTCAAGAAGATGAAACCCGAGGTTTTTGTATGCACGACGTCGGCGGCGCGGCCGTTCGGGTGCATGGAATTGTGGGCGGGCAACGAACGAGCGCATCGCTCGCTGGAATTGGCCGGATTGGAGGCTGATGTTATTTCCGTGCCTTCGGGCGCGGAAAGCGGCGGTGACCTCTCGGCGGTATTTTCGTGCAGCGACAACATTGCGCGCGTGGTTTTGGCGGACTGTGTGGGACACGGGTATGTGGCGAGCGGAGTGGCGCGGCACGTGCACCACGTGTTGCACAAGCATCAAGATGTGCGCAA
Organism: Candidatus Acidiferrum sp.; assembly: GCA_036495665.1. GTDB lineage: Bacteria > Acidobacteriota > Terriglobia > Acidiferrales > UBA7541 > Acidiferrum. The sequence continues at coordinate 13,316 of DASXMM010000008.1, forward strand.
TACCGCGGGGTTGCTGGCGGCGCTAAATGATGAATTCACTCTAAACACGGAGAACTCTGAGGGGCCGTTGCGGTTGACGACCGTCGTCACCGGGACGTTTGATGGCACCACTGGCGAGTTTAATTTTGCGTATGCGGCGCATCCGCGGATGCTGCTTTGGCGCGCGCGCGAAGGCAAATTTCTGGAGATTGGCGAGGGCTTAGAAAATTTGCCCCTCGGGATCGTAACGGGGGAATCGTACAGCGAGCAAAGCATCCGGCTGCTGCCGGGTGACATGGTCCTGGCGTTCTCGGATGGGGCAACCGAAGTGCGGTCGCCCAGCGGCGACCAACTGACGCCGAAGGGATTTGTGCAGTTGGCGGAGACGGCTCTGGGAAAGCTGCCCACCCCAGTCCGTTTGCCTGCTCTGTCAGCGGCTTTATTGGACGGCGTGCAAGGATACAAAGGCGGCGCCGAATTGGAAGACGATGTTACCCTGCTGACGTTGCGGCGCTCTGGCTGACGCGCGAGGCTTCCTGAACCCCTCCCGATTCCGGAACCCAAATTACGGCGCGTCCTGTTTGGGTGGATGGGCTGCGAAGTATTCATCCAGGCCCGCGCGGAACTCGGCGACGCCCTGCTGGACGCCTTTGTCCAGAGCGGCGACGACTGCATCGGTGCTTTTCCCGGTCGCCTGCTCGTCGTGGGTGTAGAAGCGGGTCCAGACCGTAGTACCCGCCTTGATGTTGCGCAACTCCACTTCCATAGTGACGCGGGCGATAAGCGAGTGTGCGTCAACTTCCTTGAACTCGTAAAGGCGTCCGTGAAGCACATAATCGCCGCGGATATCGCTGCGCAGCGTGTAGACGCCGCGATAGTGGCCGGAGGCGCGGAACTGGCGGAGCATGATCTCGGAGATCATCTCGGTGGGCGGTTCGGACCAGCGATGGTATTCGTAGATGCCCATGCTTTCGCCGCCAGTGCCGTAGACGATCTCATCTTCGCGGTAGAGAGCGGGAGCAGTGAGGCGGCCGATCAGGAGCGTGATGGGAATGGGATTCGCGTCTGCTGTCGGCGCGTTGCCCGGAACCGTGAGTTGGTAATACTTGATGGGATGGCCAGCGCCGCAACCGGCGGCGAAGCACACTGCTAGCGCGATAATCCAGAGAATTCGCCGAGCCGGCGTGTGAGGAGTCAGGCCTTCCCCGCAGCGGGGCATTTCCGTTCGTCTAATCATGAGTTCGCGATTCTCCTGCGTCATCGGTGATCACCGGGAACGTGTTCGCGCGGACTGGTGGCGCGAATGAGAGTGTAAGGACGCTTCTTGATGGTGTCAGTGAATTCTTTCAGATTTTGCGAGACACGGCGGAAATTATCGAGGAGCTCGTCGATATTTTCCGTATTAACGTCGATGGTCTGGTCGAGGCGGCCGGTGATGTCGGTCAGAGTCGTTAAGGACTTGCGCAGCTGGGTGACGGAAACGCGTATGTCCTCGCGATTTTCTCCGATCAGGGAATCAATGTGATCGAGGGCTTTGTTTGCCTCTTCGGATGTGTGGTGCAGATCCTGAATGAGGGGCTCGATCTTCTGGCTGACATGGTTCAGGTTCGCAATGGTGGACTTAATCTGTGGACGATTTTCTTCGAGCATGCCGCGGGTGTTGGCGAGCGTCGCGGAAAGGTTGGCGCGGTTCTCGGCGTTGAGGAGGTCATCGACACGCTCAATGGTCGTTTTCAGTTCGGTGGCGCGGTCGTTGAGCGATTGAATGAGCTGCTTTGCTTGCGGCGCGAGATCGTTGATTTGCGCGGTGAGCGCGTTAAAGTCGATATAAGGATCCGATGGAAGCAAAGTGCCTGGCGGAGCCAGCGCGGATTGCGCGCCGCCGGGGATAATCTCCATATGATTGTCGCCGAGAGGGCTCATGCTCATGATCCTGGCGTGACTATCTGTTTTGACGGGCAGATCGGTCTGCACGCTGAAGACGATGTCAATGCGCGAGGGATTTTGGGGGTCGATGTTGAGCTTATCCACGCGGCCGACTTTGGGGCCTCCGGCGTAACGCACCGCCGCACCCTGCTCGATACCGCCGGCAAACGGGAAATACGCGTGGTACGTCTTCGCCGTGCGCCCGAACGCGCCAGTGATGGCAAAGACCATGCCGATCAACACGACGGCTGCGACGATAACGAAGAGTCCCACGAACACCGAATCGCGCTTTCCTGCCATTACGACCTCTTTCCTCCGCACGCGATTATAGCGAGCGGCGATCTTCCGTGAGCATTTGCAGATAATCCAGTTCGCGCGCCACTTCGGGTTCGGGCACGCGATCCAAGAACTGGCGGACGCGCGGCTGCGTGCTGGCGCGCATTTCCGCGGTTGTGCCAATGGCCACGACGTGGCCTTTGTCGATCAGCACCATGCGGTCGGCGATCAGATAGGCGCTTGCGAGTTCGTGTGTGACGACGATGATGGTCATGCGGAAGGCTTGGTGCAGTTCCAGAATGAGCTGATCGATGCCAGCGGCGATGATGGGATCCAATCCGGCGGAGGGTTCATCGAAGAAGAGGATTTCCGGGTCCATCGCTAAAGCTCGCGCGACTGCGGCCCGTTTTTTCATCCCGCCGCTGAGTTGCGATGGCATGTAATACTCGAAGCCTTCAAGGCCTACCTGTTCCAGTTTGAGGCGCAGCATGATTTCAATCGTGGAGTCTTCGAGCTTGGTGTGCTCGCGCAGCGGGAGGGCTACGTTTTCGCCGACAGTCATCGAGCCGAACAACGCGCCGCCCTGAAACGACATGCCAATCTTTTTGCGAATCTCGTCCATCTCCGCGCCGGAGATAGCGGCAATATTTTTGCCTTTGATCCAGATTTCTCCGGAGCTGGGTTTCTCCAGGCCTACGAGCGTGCGGAGGAGCGTGCTCTTCCCGGAACCGGAGCCGCCGAGGATTACCAGGGTTTCGCCGCGCTTCACGTCAAAGCTGACGCCGTGAAGAATTTCCCTGTCGCCATAGCTAACGCGCACATCGCGCAGCGAGATCATCGTCTGCGAATCGAGCGCGTCTGGCGTTTCCGTATTTGGCTTTCCCGTCGGCGTTGACAAGTTCACACGTCCTAGTGGTCAGTCACGAAAAAGAACAACGTCGTAAAGACCAGATCGACCAGTACCACGAGAAAAATCGAGACGACGACGGCGCGGGTCGTCGAGCGCCCGACTTGCTCGGCGCCTGCTCCAGTGGATAAGCCTTCCTGGCAGCCAACAGCTGTGATCGTGATGCCAAACATCACGCTCTTGACGAGCCCGGTCATGATATCGCGGAGGAAGAGCGATTCGAGAGAGGCGTTAATATAGCGGACAAACGTAAACTCTCCCTGCGTGACGCCGAACAGCGAGCCTCCCAAAATGCCCATCGCGTTGGCCCAAATCGTCAGGCACGGCAACATTACGATCATGGCGAGAAATTTCGGAGTCACGAGGAAACGAATCGGGCTGATGGCCATCGTCTCCAGCGCGTCGATTTCTTCGGTGACCTTCATCGTACCGATTTCGGCGGCGAATGCCGAACCGGAACGCCCGATTACCACGATGGCGGTGATGAGCGGGCCAAGTTCGCGCGACATGGAAACAGCAACTGCTGTGGCGACGTAACTCATCGCGCCAAAACGGCGGAGTTCGTAGGCAGCTTGCAGCGCAAGGATCAGCCCAATAAAAAAAGTGATCAGCGAGAGGATCGGGAGCGCGCGCACGCCCACGTCCATGGCCTGTGAGACGGCGCGTTGGATGCGCAGCGGCTTGCCTTGAAATGGCGCCACGAACGTGTAGTAGGCGGCCTGACCACCGAGTGAGGCAAGCTGTCCGACATAGGACAGGCTGTTGATTACGCCGTCGCCGACTTGTGACACGAATGGCATCGTGATCCGGTGCGACTCTATCCCCTGTAAAGCAAAGCAATCAACCTCAGGAACATCTGCCGACTTAAATCAACTTCTCGGCCGCGAGCGCCTGCTCTTCGTTGTCGTAGACCTCAAAAATTTTGAGCAGGCGTGAGAGCTGCAAGACTTCTCGCGCGGAGGTGCTCAGACCAAACAGGATGAAGCGCGAGCCAACATCGCGCGAGGCTTTCAGGCCTTCGACCAGGGAAGCTACGCCGGAGCTATCGATATAACGGACCTTGCTAAGGTTCATGACTACTTTTGGCGTGCGAATGTCTCGCACCTCGTGCAATAGCGCTTTGCGAACCGCTGGCGAGTTCGCCAGATCGATGTCTCCCGAAACATCGAAGATGGTCGTCTTATCCAGTTGCCGGCTAGAAATCTGCACAGTTTTTTCTCCTTGGGTCTTTACGACTTCACTTCCTGCTTCGGCGCGCGCTTATACTTGACCAAGCGGAGACGATTGGTCCCATTCGCGCGCTCGTATTCGACGACATCCATGCTTTGCTGAATGAAATGCAGACCGAGTCCGCCGGGCTTCACTTCTTCGAGGGCTCGCATGCACAATCGCGCCCGCTCAATCGATGGCCCGCGATCGTACAGCAATATCTCGAGACCCGCGGAAGCCGGTAGCTCGGCCTTGGCTTGCCGTTGAACGGAACGAAAAGACATTTCGATCGGACGGTCGGGCCTGCCATTGTACGCATGCCGAATGATGTTGGTAAGGGCCTCGTCGACCGCACGCGTGATTGCGCGGCCATCTTCTGCGGAAAATCCGAGTGCTTCCGTCAAGCGCTCGACAGCGCCGCGCACCGCGCAGAGCAAACTCGGATCGCTGAGCAGCTCCAGCTTCAGGAGGATGCCGCGACTCAAGTCCCCGTTGTGATCCTTCGGGTCGCCGCGCCGCAATGGATGAAGAAATTTCATGTGAAACTCAATCTCTCCGCCAGCACGGATTCGCCGCTGAACCGAGCACGCTCGACGCACCGTACTGAATGATTCCGTGCAAACCTCGCAGAAACGCCAGCTGTCCCTTGCAGAGCGCGAAGAAGAACCGCCCTTCGCATCGCTCTTCGGGAGCTGCCCGAAACGCGCCGGCTTCGCTGAATGCTCGCGGAATGCCGCTCCCAGCAGCCACGGAGAACGGGTACGGAACAGGAGGTCCTCAGGCCTGGGCTGAGTTTTGCTTAGCGTACTCTAAGCGTTTGACCCCGCTTCTTGCAATGCCTGCGATGAAAATTGGATGCTACGACTAGCGGCACAGGTTCAAAGTAAAGAGCCCGGGACCTCTCGACAGATTTTCCACGAGTCGGCGGCGACGGAGACGGCCCGAGGTTGCTTTTTCCCGGCACTTTTCCGTCGCGAGAAAGTAGCGTAAACTAGGTTTATTGCACGGTGGTGGGAGTAGCTCAGCTGGTAGAGCGTCGGTCTGTGGCACCGAATGTCGCGGGTTCAATCCCCGTCTCCCACCCAAACCTTCCTTGTTTCCTCGGATTTCGATACCCTAAGTGACCTTTGCAGCGGGACTCGCGAAATGGCGGAAGCGTCTTCGATGATGATTCAATGCCGTGGCGTGCTCTTTGACATGGACGGCGTGCTTGTAGACTCGACGCC
>DASXMM010000009.1:0-5724 GCA_036495665.1 Candidatus Acidiferrum sp.
TCTCCTTCGTCTTCATGCATTCCGGCACGCCCTTCGCCAAAAAAGGTGGCTCGGAAATCTCCCTGCCAAAAATGGATGTTCCCATCACCGTGCTGCAATGGGAGGTCTTTCTCCCCGAGCAATACAAAGTGAAAGATTTTGGCGGCGATGCGCTGGCCGCGAACCTGTTGCCCGCATCGCTGGAGGGTATGGAGTCCATGGGTTTGGCCTCGGGCTCATTCCAAGCGGGCGTGGGTATCGGCTCGGCGGGCAAGATCGGGTCGCTTCAACTCCTCGCAGGCCAAGTCGGCGGATACATCATCGATCCGACTGGCGCGGTGGTGGCCGGTACGCAGGTCAACGTCACCGAGTTGGACACCGGCGCCGTACGCACTGCGCGGACGGACGATTCCGGTCGCTGGATCGTTTCGGGCATCCCTTCGGGAAGAGTGAAAGTCGTGGCCACCAAGCAAGGATTCGCCAATACCGTTCGCGACATCAACTACAACGCAAATTATCCAACTTCGGTCAGCTTCACCTTACAAATAGGAATGGTGGAGCAAAGTGTCGAGGTTAGGAGCGACGACCAAGCCAAAGAATCACGCCAAATCGAGCGCGACCTGAAGAAGGACAAGGCCCAGGCCTCCAACGCCGCATCCGACAATGTCCTGAACCTCCAACGCCGCGTCTCCGGCGTCCTGCCCGTTCAGGTCGACGTGCCACGCGCGGGCAGTTCGTACAGCTTCATCCGCCCGCTCGTCCTTGACGAGGAAACCAAGCTCACTTTCACTTACAGGACCAAATAAGCGTCGCGAGCCCTTCGGGATTGCGCCGCACGCCAGACGGCCAGACGCAAATTCGCCTCCGGCCGCTTTCGTTGTGGGCACACTATCCCGCTCCGCGCACGCTCCAGTCCGCTTCATGCCGAACCCGTTTCTGGCGGGAACTAAGTGCGGCAAAAGGAGGAATTTACGAAGAACGCCATACGCTAGGCGCTCATCCGCGCGCAGCGACATTGCCGGAAACTGGCAACGTCCCTGCAGCCGTCTAAGCTTCCACGCGATGAGGCGAAGAGGAAGACTCTTCGGGGCATAAAGGCGTAGATTTATTGGGCAAGCGTAGATTTATCAGGCGGCAAAGGAAGGCTGAAATGAAGGCAATCCCAAGATTTTTCTCCGTTTCGCTATTGTGTCTAGCCGTTGCAGCAACCCGAGCGGAAGCTCGGCCCCGCCAGGACGCCCCGCCGCCGCAAACTCCCAGCGCGGCGCAAGGCGGGCAAAGACCGGGTCGCGGTGGCGAACGACGCCCCGGCGTCTTTGGAAAATTAACGGCCATGAACGGCCAGTCCCTCGAAATCACACGCCAAGACGGAGACAAAGTAACCGTCAAAATCGCGGGCAACACGCAGTTCCGCAAAGAAGGGCAAGACGCCAAACTCGCTGACTTCAAAGTCGGAGACGAGGTTTTTGTCCGCGGCTCAGAAAACGCGGATCACACTTGGACTGCGGGAATGGTAGGCGCCCGGCCTGCCGGGTTTGGAGGCGGCCCGGGAGGTAGTGGCGCAAACGGTGGACGCGGTGGCGGAGCTGGCGGCGGAAGGCCAGCAGGCGTGCTCGGGCAGGATTACGTCCTCGGCGAAGTGAAGGCAGTGGATGCGCCCAAACTCACGATCCTCCGCCCAGACAGTGTCACGCAAACGGTCGAGCTGAACGAGGAAACTTCGCTGCGCAAAGGCCGCGACGCCATCACGATGGCCGACATTCAACCTGGCGATCACATCATGGTGCGCGGCGGAATGGCCAACAACGTGTTTCAGCCAAAGACTGTGAACGTCATCGGACCAGAGCAATGGAAGCGCATGCAGGAAATGGGCATGGCCCGAGGCACCCCCGCGAACCCGCCGAAAGATAATAACCAACAGCAGAAACCTCCGGAGCCGCCACATTGAAATCGTTTTTCCGGACTGGAGTTTTCCTGCTGTTGATTGCTCTAGCTGTTAGAGGTTTGCGCGCACAGGAAAGTCCGCCGCCGGCTCCGGCGCCCGCTCCCAGTCCCACCTATCAAATCTCCGGAAGTGTTCACAGCGGGAAAACGCCCCTGCCGGGCGTTTCGCTGACGGCCTCAAACACTCTGACCGGCAAGAAATATTCCGCAGCGACAATTTCCGATGGAACCTTCGTTATGGCCGGCCTGCCGCGCGGCCGCTACGTGCTGCGCGCGGAGTTCATGGGCTTCGCCGTACAAACGCAGGACGTCGTGCTCAACCCGGAAAATCCATCCGGCAAAGCCGACCTTGAATTGCTCCTCGCGTCCCGTCAGCCAGCCGAGACGCCTCAGCGCAGCGCGGCCGCGGCGGTTAGAGGCTTCCAAAATCTGAGTGTCGACCCGACCGACGCAGCCCTGGCTGGAGGGAACTCGGAGAGCGCAGCACAGACTCCAGGCGCGAATGATATAGCCGGCCTGCCGTTGGGCGGCGCCGGTGCGGACGCGCCGACAGAATCGATAAGCGTGAGCGGCGCGCAAGGCCGCACACAGGATTTCGGAGCAGGCAGCGAAACCAATCTACAGGATCGCATCCAGGAATTCCGCGACCGCGCACAGCAAAATGGTTTTGGCGGTTTCGGCGGGCAAGGCGGCGGTGGTGGCGGATTTGGCGGAGGGGGGCCAGGCGGAGGAGGCCCGATCGCGTTTGGGCGCCTGGGGCGCGGCTTCAACGTCAACCAGCCGCACGGCAACGTTTATTTTTATGACGACACTTCCACGCTGGATGCGCGCCCGTTTTCGATCAATGGCGAACCTCTTCCCAAAGCCGATTACAACCAGCTTCATTTTGGAGCTTACATCGGAGGCCCGCTGAATGTTCCCAAGATCTACAATGGCGGCGGCAAAACATTTTTCTTCGGGGGCTGGAGCGGTACACGCGGCAGTTCGCCCTCGGACTTTCTTTCCACTGTGCCCACAGCGGCGGAACGAGGAGGGAATTTCTCCGCACTTGCCACGCCGATCTTCAATCCAGCTACAGGCCAGCAATTCGATTTCGGCGGCACACCGAACGTGATCGATCCCAGCTCAATCACGCCGCAAGCACAAGCTCTCTTGAACTTCATTCCTCTGCCAAATCTCCCCGGCACGACGCAGAACTTTCACGAAGTCACTTCCGCCGAAAGCGATTCGGACACGGTGAGCTTGCGGCTGATTCACAATTTCGGCCCCGTGCCCGCCCGGGGGAATCGCACACCGGGCGGCGCGGGACGCGGCGGTGGCGGAGGCCGGCGGCGCTCACAGAACAACCTGAATCTAGGCCTGAATTGGACAAAAACGACCAGCACCATCGTGGGGGCATTTCCTTCGCTCGACGGCGGAACCGACACGCAAGGTTTGAACGCCACCGCGGGCTGGGTCTACGGCAAAGGGCGCGCTACCAACAACCTGCGTTTCACCTACAACCACAACCACGTCTCGACAACAAATCTGTTTTCCCCGGAGGTCGACGTCGCTGGCATGGCCGGAATTGGCGGCGTCTCCACAAATCCCTTTGACTTTGGCATTCCTGGGATTAACTTCACGTCGTTCACCGGCTTGAGCGACCCGTCGCCCCGGCGCGAACTCGATCAGACGTACACCGTCTCCGACACGGTCATCTGGAACCACGGCAAGCACAACTGGAGATTCGGAGGAGACTACCGCCGAATTTTGCAGAGCTTCCGCGCCGCAAGAAACGCTGCTGGCACATTTACTTTTACGGGTTTTGCCACCGCCCAGGAAGTGGGCGGCGCGCAAGTCCCCCAGACTGGCAGCGACTTCGCCGACTTTCTTCTCGGCTTGCCGCAGCAGAGCACCGTTCAATTCGGCGCGGACACGTACAATTTTCGCGCAAACTCCTACGATTTCTTTGCACAGGATGACTGGCGCATCCGTGCGAATCTCACCCTCCTTCTCGGCCTCCGTTACGAGTATCAAGGTCCTTTTACGGAAGCGAACAACCAAATTGTGAATCTGGATGTCGCGCCAGGTTTTACCGCGGCCACGCCCGTACTACCAGGTCAGGTCGGCCCATTTAACGGTGCTTTTCCTGCGTCGCTGATTCGGCCCGACCGGAATAACTATGCACCTCGCGTCGGAATTGCGTGGAAGCCGCTGAAGTTGACTGTGGTCCGTGCCGGCTACGGCATCAATTACAATCTCGCGCAGTATACTTCCGTGATTCAGAATTTCGCGTTTCAGCCGCCGTTTGCGGAGACGGCCACAAACGTAGCCACCACTTCGAATTTTCTCAATCTGGCCAATGCTTTCCCAAGTCTGACTCCCGGCACGGTCACGAATAATTTTGCCGTCAATCCAAACTATAAGCTCCCGTACGTTCAGCTGTGGAACGTCGATATTCAGCGCGATTTGGGCCACGGCCTTTTGTTGAACGTGGACTACAACGGCTCGAAGGGCACGCGCCTGGACACGGAACGAGCCATTCTGATTCCCGGCGGTTCGCAACCCTTTATATTTGAATCGTCCGAAGGCAATTCTGTTTTTCATGCGGGTTCCGTCCGTTTTCGGAAGCGCCTCGCGAGCGGCGTCAGCCTCAACGCGACCTACATCTACTCGAAATCGATCGATGACGCTGCTTCGATTGGCGGCGGAGGCGTCGTCGTGGCACAGAATCCATTCGATATTTCCGCGGATCGCGGTCTTTCGAGTTTCGACCAACGCCATAAATTTACCGGGAATTGGATTTACGACTTGCCGTTCGGCGAAAACCGGCGATTCTTGCAGAAGGGATTTGTCTCGCATGTTCTCTCAGGGTGGCAGTGGAGCGGCGGGTTCACGGTGGCGAGCGGCACGCCTTTCACGATTCAGGTGCTAGGCGGTACGCTGGATATCCAGCGCGGCGTCAGCGGTTCTTTGCGTGCAAACGTGGTTCCCGGCGAGAATATTCGCCTCAGTGATCCCACGACAAAGGAATGGTTTAATACCGCCGCGTTTTGTCAGCCTGAAACGACGCTTACCAATCCAAACCCAACGTGCGTGAATTCGGGTGACTCTTCGTTCGGCGACGCGGGTCGCAACATCCTGGAAGGGCCTGGGCAAGTGAGCTTGAACATGTCACTGAACAAGACGATCACGATCAAGGAGTACCGTTCGCTCGATCTGCGGATTACGGCGAATAATGTCTTCAACATGGTTTATTTCACTTCTCTGAGTACGGCCGTGAACTCGGCCACGTTCGGTGAAGTGACGGGCGCGGGAACTACGCGGCGCATCACAGTGCAAGCCAGATTCCGCTTTTGAGGGCAAGAGCGATGAGTAACACACACACAAGAATCTCGGCTATTGCGTTTGCAGTTGTCCTGCTGCAAGGCAATGTTTCTTTGTTCGCGCAGCAATCGCAACCTAAGCCGCCGGCGGACTCGCAAGAGCAGCCTACGTCGTCTTCCATCCGCGTGACAACGGAGTTGGTTCTCGCGAACGTGGTGGTGCGCGATAAAAAGGGAAACCTGGTTCGCGATTTGAAGAAAGAAGACTTTACGCTGTTGGAAGACGGCAAGAAACAGAAGATTTCCACATTCGATTTCGAAAATGTCGATCAACTGGAGACGGCAGGCGCGGCGGAGAAGACGGTTACAGGAGAAGCCGCGGCAGCGGCGGGTCCGGCGGGCGTACTGAAGAAGAGCGATGTGCCAGTACTGAACGCTCGCGACCGCCGAGTGATTGTCTTATTTTTTGATTTCTCTGCCATGGAGCCGGACCAGA
>DASXMM010000010.1:0-11002 GCA_036495665.1 Candidatus Acidiferrum sp.
CTTTTGCGGAAAACTTCCCCTCAACCGGAACCTTACTGGGATAAAACTCGTGCAGGACGTCGATGAGATCGGAAGCGCTCAAGGCGAAACCAATTCCCGTCACGTCTTTCTTTACCAATTTTTGCGTATTAATCCCGATCACTTCGCCGTGGCTATTGAGCAATGGTCCGCCGCTATTTCCGGGATTGATTGGTGTGTCCGTCTGTATCCAGGTCCCGGGCCCCGCGTTGGGAAATTTACCGACTGCACTGACAATTCCTTTGGTAACGCTGAACAGCATGGCGTCGCCGGGATTTCCAATCGCCACTACACTTTCGCCCTGGCGAACGTTCGCCGCATCGGTGAGAGAGAGATGCGGAAAATTGTTCCCCTCAACTTTGGCAAGCGCGATATCCAGATCGGCGGCAACATAGATAACTTTCGCTTCCATCTGTTCGCCGCCCGGCAGAAGCGCGAGGAGGGATTCTTCGTCTCTTGCCACGTGCGCGTTCGTAGCAATAACGCCGGTCTCGGTCACAAAAAATCCCGTGCCGGATTTATCGGGCCCCTTCAACCATACAACAGCAGGCTTCGTTCGTAGCACCAACTCCTCAAGAGAAAGCTCGGGCCGCAGATCGACACTTCCTCCGTCGGTTAGTTTCGCCGTTACTCCTCCTGTAAACACCTGTGAAGCAGGCTGCAAATCGATTTCAAAATGGTCGCTCTTCAGAAGCCAGTACTCCCCGTGATTCTTTCCATTGACCGAAAGCCAGTTCATCGGGCCGACGGTCAGTCGAACTTCCTTGGTCGCGTAACCCGCAAGACTGACGCGAGCGACCATTGCGTGCTCCAATCGCGAACCCATCGAAGTTCTGGTCTTGTGAAAGTAACCGCCAGGAAAGTCCTTTTCGAACGGGGTTGTGCCGACAGGTAAACCGTCAATTTCGACGGTCGCTCCTGCCGGGTTGCTGGTGATTCTGAGCGTGTCCGCCTCGCACCAGCGAGCACACACCAGCAGAGACAGAAATACCACGAGACGAGGGACCGAGCGAAGCACCATGTCTTAACCTCGCCAGAAGGATGAACCCGGCAGCTAGTTTATCATACTGATAAATATAAAAGGAGAGAATCTAGGCAGGTTCGGCTTCTTCTCTAGCCTTTTCGTAGCCGGGGCAAGAGAGGACCGGCAAGCGCGGATATTTCGCGAATAGAGAATCGCTTCGGGAAAGCTCGCACAGCAGAAAGACATATCCGCGGTTCGATTCCACAGAGCGCGCATGAACACAGTCCGCGCAAAGACCCGCGCTCCGGTGCGAGAGTTTTACCTTGGGCGCATTCGCCATGCAGCCAGAATAACGCATGTTCTTCAATCGGAGAAAAATGAACCTCGTCGGCTGGGCGTGGGGACTCGGCACGCGCGTTCAGCGAAGAATCGCTGCGCAGAAACTAACGCCGCTCTGGCGGATCACCCGCCGAACTCTTGGTCGGCGCCGCCGCGGGCGACGCAGACTTCCCGAATCGTGCTTCATCGATTTGCGGATCAAGCTCGATTTTGTCCACGACAATTCTCTGGGTAACATCCGCCCCGGGTGTATTCGACACCAGCTCAAACGCAAATTTCAACCCGCCGACATCCCTGTAATCGTGGAAAAAGGTCTCTCGCGTCACAGCTTCAGCATTCACGGTGTCGGCGCCGCTCCACTTGACCAGCAAAAACGTCTTCGCATCGAACGAGTACGCAGAGACTTGCCCATCCTTATGCGTCACCTTAAGTATGTAAGCGTCGCGGCCTTCAACTTTCTCCGTGCCGCCCAGTTCAATCGTGTTGCCTTTGGCTTTCGCGTCCACCAACGGGCCGTCGAAGTCCGCCTCATTCACCGCATCCTTCACTTCGTCAGCGGACATCGGTTCAGGCGCATCCTTGCCGACAAACGGATTCGTCACCCACCCGGCGTCTTTCCCGTTGAACGACCGCACTACCGTCTTGTTCTGAATCGTCACTTCGTTACGCATCTTCAACGGTCGCTTGAACTCCGCGAGAAATGGCCCGTACAACTCCGCATTGAAATAAATCGTGCCGGTGATGCGCTCCGTTTGAACGGCTTTCGCTTTTTCCAGCCCGCCCCGCGCAGTCAGAACTTTGGCCACGATTTCGTCGGCGGTCTGTGCCGCGGTCTTCACCGGGCAAAGAAGTTGCATCCCCGCTTGAAACGCAAAAAAGAAGATCGTTATTACGAATGCGTCCTGCGCAATCCCATGTCGCTTGGTCTTCATTGGTAGTCCGTTTATAGAACTCGGCTCCCTACAGCCGTGTCCATTTCATGGTATGTGGAGAAGCCCTTTCGGTCAATTTCGTTGCCCGGATTGAGGAAAAACAACATAACTTGAAGAAAACAAATTGAGGCTGCAGTGCGCTCTTGAAACAGCAGCGCGGCAGTTCGAGTGGCCGCTACACCGAGGTAAAAAACGACCCGTCCGGCGCTACATATCCATAAGCCATCCGGGGCGTGTTGAACGCAAAGCCGGGGTTCCCCTGGCAATCCAGCAAAATTAGTCCGCCAGTAGCGTGTGTGCGTTTTGCAAGCAGGTGCACAGCTTCACGCGCAACGTGCATGGCCGTGTCCGCCTCGCACGATGGCACCAATCCGTTGGAAGGGCCACGTGAAGAATCCGACAGGCAAAACGCGGCGTTGCCCGGGCTCAGCAAATTCACCGCAGTCTTGGCCATTACGATTTTCATGATCGCCTCGCCGTACCCTGTGCAAGACACGCCGCCCGCCGTCACATCGGCGTAGCACCCGCATCCGATCAGCGGTGAATCTCCAACGCGTCCCGGCAATTTGCAACAGGTGCCGCCCGTCGAAGTAGCCGCGAAGAGTTTCCCGTTTGCATCGATAGCGACGGCGCCAACAGTCCCTTGCTCGTGCCCGCGATGATGCGCCGACGCGTGCCTGTCCTGACTGCAAACGCGCCAGGCCTCGCGCTCCGCTTCGCTAATCAACTCCTCCGGATCGCACAGCGCAACGCCAACATCCTTCGCGAACCTTTCCGCACCTTCCGCAACCAGCATCATGTGCGGGCATTTCTCCAGCACCGCCCGCGCCAGCCGGATCGGATTCTTCACGCGCCGCAAACCGGCAACAGCGCCCGCGCGTAGCGTCTCTCCGTTCATGACGATCGCGTCGCACTCCACCCTGCCGTCCAGATTGAGGTGCGAGCCAAACCCCGCGTCGAACACGGGATCGTCTTCCAACACGACTATCGCCGCCTCAACTGCGTCCAGCGCCGAACCTCCCCGCGAAAGAATCGACCATCCCGCTTCGAGAGCGTCGCGGCAGCCAGCCTCGCACGTAGCGACCGCCTCGTCCGGAATATCCCAAGCACCGCCATGCACAATCAGAGAAGGTTTCATCGCGACGAGAATGGCAAACGGGCCAACGTTTGTCCAGAACGGGGGAAGAGGAAGGTGTTCACGATCACGATTAGATGAAGAAATCCAGAACGAACAAAACCGCCCCGAGAAAAAGCAGGATAAACGCAGGATTGACCCGACGCCGCGGAAAGCGGCTAAGCGAAGTAATGAACTGGACAGGCACGGCCTTGAGCCGCGACTCCCCGCGAGGCCCGTAAAATGGCCCGATCACCGTGTACCGCGACAGGCTGCGCCTAAACGCCCCAAACTCGTCGTGCACCCAAATAGAAAAGTCTTCGCGATTGCGCCACATGAGTGCGGCACCGATGGCAAAAGCCACGTACCCCAGCACCGTTAGAAGCCCGAGTCCCGAGCCAGCTCCCCAATACATGGCACCTCGCAGATGGCCACTTACATCGGTAGGACGTCCGAAAAAGCTGAAAAGTTACTCGTCCTCGTGAATCGTAGTAAGCCTCACGATTTCAAATTCTTTCGACCCCGCCGGAGTGGTGACTTGCACTTCATCTCCCACTCTCCGGTTCAGCAAAGCCTTCCCGATGGGCGAAGTCGTCGAGATTAATCCCTTTTCCACATCCGCCTCTTCGGTCGTCACCAACTTGTACTCGATCTTGACCTCTTTATGAATATCAAGCACCACAACACGCGAACCATATCCCGACCGGTCTTTCGGTATGTTGCTCAGGTTCAGCATCCCTAGGTCGCCCATGCGCTTCTTAAGCTGCCCGATGCGCGCGTTGACGTATCCCTGCCGTTCCTTGGCGTACTTATACTCCGCGTTCTCCGAAAGGTCGCCGTGCGCACGCGCCTTGGCAATCTCCTTCGGCAAGTCGATGTTCAGCTCATGTTCGAGCTGGTCGATCTCTCCTTGCAAACGCTGCTTGATTTTCGCGAGCGGGTCAGACATGGTCGTCGGTCACCAAAAGTTCGCTGCCAAAAAATGTTCGCGGAGTCCGGTTTAGCAATGGCGCTTGCCGGACTCCGCGCGAGCAAACATTATAGATGCGTCGCAATTGCCGCCACAAGGGGCAGGCCCAGATAGTTTTTGGCGCCTCGCCAGACCGGCGGACGCCAATTTAACGCACCGTTACGTCCACGTCCTGCGACTGCGTCTTTCCCGCAGCATCTCCGATCGACAGCTTGTAAGTAGTTGATTTATTGGGTGTTACATCAACACAGCGCGCCACCGAAGGCCATACCGGCTGGCTTTGTGGCTCCAGCTTGACGGTTTTCGCATTCGCCACGCCATAGCAAAGCTGCGCCGATTCGCCGCGATGGATCACTCTAGGACTGGCGTAAAAACTCAGGATCGCAAGGTCTTTCCCTCCCAGCTGCTCGACAGCCAAACGGTCTTGCTCGTGTTGCTTTTCTGCCTGTTCCTGCGCCGCCTGCCGGTCGATGTTTCGCCGATCCTGCCATCGCGAAAACATAACGTAGACGACCGCGAGCGACGCGATAACAAGCACAGCCGAGCCGTAAATCAGCGGATTTTTCAGAATAGACTTCGGTTCAGAAACTTGTTCAGACGGCATGGCCATTCTCCGAGAGGGCGAGGCTCCACTCTCTAAAGTAACTCGGATTGAGAATGCGCGCAAAACGACGCTCTCGCTCTCGGTCGGCGTCAGCCCGGGGAAAATGTCTCTAAACTCTTTTACTTCGTCGCTTGGGCAAGCTCACGCCAGGTAACAAGCTGGATGTTCTGCTCTTTCAACAACGCCCGAAACTCCGCGCTCGTGAAAAAGTTGAAGTCCCGCTGCCGCCAGGCCGCGCCCCAGGTTGCGCGCTCGCGCGTAGCTGCGCGCATTTCCTCGTCGTCGAAAGCCAGATGAATAATAAAGACCGTCACGCCCGGCTGAAGATTCTTTAGGGCCTGGGTATAGAAGTCCGCCCACTTTTCCGCTGGAACTTCCGGCCCGATCGTCACGGTATGGTCCACCACGAGATCATCCGTTCCCAACGAAGCTCCGAGGTAAGGACGATCCGCAAACCAATCCCGCACTACGAAGAGCGGCAATTTGTAATCGTGCGCCACGCGCAGCGCGCTCTGAAAAATCTCCTTCCCATTTTCAAACAACCGGTATTGATGAGAATCGAGATGTGTCGGACGAACGCCCATGGCAATCGCTTTCTCGACTTGTGCGCGAAGCTCCTGTTCCACCTCCTTCGCGTCGATATGCGTCGCATCCGTCCAGTTCAGGTGAAAGTATCCGTTCGCATCCACAAGACTCGGAACCTTGTCCCTCGGCGCAACAGGCCCCCAGCGATAAAAAACTCGTTCGCTGGTCAGCGTAAGGTGAAGCCCAAAATCCGTGTCGCGATGCGCCTTTGCGTAGTCGGCCATTTCTGAAAACCACGGACATGCGGCCATGATGCTCGCGGAATTCACCAGTCCCGTTTCGAGTCCCTTGATCGACGCCGCGTTCACCGAATGTGTCATCCCGAGATCGTCGGCGTGCACGATCACAAGCTTCGCGTCGCGTGCATAACCGAGTCTTTCCGCGAGCGATTTGGAAGACGTTTGAGCGTGCGTCGCAGCAGCGGCCGCCATTGCCAACAAAAAAAGCGTCAGCCCTGGGAATATGCGCATCGTCGCACGAAACCTGCGGACGCAACTCAATGTTGCGGAGCGGTGGTTGCGGCCGGCGGATTCTTTACATACGTATTCAGCCAGTTGTTCATCTCCCAGAACATGTGCAGTACCGATTCGCGGCCCTGGTAGCCGTGGGATTCAAGCGGCAGCAGCACGAAACGCACCGTCGCTCCGTGCCCCTTCAAAGCGCTAAAAAGCCGCTCGCTCTGAATAGGAAACGTACCGGAATTGTTGTCCGCCTCGCCGTGAATCAACAAAATCGGCGTCTTGATTTTGTCGGCAAACGAAAACGGCGACATCTTGTAATAGACTTCCGGCGCCTGCCAGTACGTGCGCTCCTCATTCTGAAAACCAAACGGCGTCAATGTCCGGTTGTAAGCCCCGCTGCGCGCGATGCCGGCTTTGAACAGATCGCTGTGCGCCAGCAAGTTCGCCGTCATGAAAGCGCCGTAGGAATGCCCCATCACCGCCACCCGATTGCGATCCACCACACCGAGCCTCACGCCTTCATCGATGGCCGCCTTCGCGCTCGCCACCAACTGTTCCACATACGTGTCGTTAGGCTCGGCAGTGCCTTCGCCAATGATGGGGATGGCGGCATTTGCAAGAATCGCATAACCCTGCGTTGCAAAAGGCACCGGAGAACCCCACGACAAAGAGACGAACGCATACGGCGAGCCGGTGACTTGCCCAGCTGCATTCTTGGTCTTGAACTCCGTCGGATAAGCCTCCATTAGCGTTGGGAGCGGCCCGTCCTGCGGCTTGTAGCCGGGAGGCAGGTAGAGATCGGCGCTTAGCTCCACGCCGTCGGCGCGCTTGTAATGCAAGACCTGTTTCTTCGGGAGCGGCCCGGTTCCGTAGGGGTTCGGGAAGAACGTGAGCTGTTCCGCCGACGAAGCCCCGATTTTCTGGATGTAGTAATTGGGATTCTGTTCCTGCGATTCCCTGCGAATCAAAACTGTGCCCGCGGCAGGATCCAAAACATCCATCGCAATCTCAAAATTAGGAGACGTGGATTGCCAAAGCTTTTTTGCATCTCCGTTCGTCGCGCTCATCACCGCGAGAAACGGTTTGTCTCCTTCCGCGGATGCGCCCTCCCCGCTGAAGTAAATCCCCCCGCCGTCAGTCGTCGTTTGTACGATCAGCTTGCCTGCGGAATTTCTCTCTTCCAAAGGTCGGCCGGGGTCGTGATAGCGGTCCTCGAACGAGCCTTCAAATAATTTCGCCGGCGTCGTTGGAGCGGAGGGAGTCACCGCTAGAATGACGTGCTTGCGATCTTTCCAGCGGCGCTCGTCGACAAGAGCCAGGTGATCATTGCCCCATCCCACGCGGAGGTATCGCACCGGAAGCTCCGCCAATTTTCTTGGCGACCCATCAAACGGTGCGTCCATCAGAAACAACGTGTCCCGCACCGCGGCTTCCTTCCGTGGATCGCCGCCATCGCCGGCTTCCACCCAGAAGACCGAAGCGGGAGCGTCGCTCCGCCATTCGTAATCCCGTGGTCCCGGAGGGACAGCGTCATGAATATTCGGAACGTTATCTTCGAGAGGTTTGTCCACTAACTGCTTTGCTGCTCCCGTTTTGAGATTCACCACCGAGACGCGCTCCGGGAACGCATAAAACGGCAGCAGATACGTATAAGGATGATGGCGTTCGAACAGAAGCACCCAGTTCGCATCGGGTGAAGCCGCGGCTTCCACAAAAACTCCGGGCTTCCCGAGCAGCTTCGCCGTGCCATCCAGACGAACGATTTCCACCTGCGACGTCGCGTAATAATCGAAAATCTGTTCGTCCTCTGGATTCTTCAGAAGATCCTCAAACGTCGCTCCGGGAGTGACGCGCCCAAGATTTTCCTGGATCACCGGTCCGGTAGGCACTTCGCTTCGTGCAGGCGCCGGGCCGCGGTGCGCCGGAACAGCCCTGCATACCAGGTCCTGACTGTTACTCAACCAATCGCACGGAGCCCCAAAGATCGCGGCAAGCGCGATTCCCGGCAAACGACGCGCCTGCGCTGTCGCTACGTCCACAATCCACAGACTGAGGCCCGCGTCTTCTTTCGCATCGCTGGTATTTATAAACGCGATCTTTCGCCCGTCAGGAGACCAATCCGCAAATCGGATCTTCGCATTCGCAGGCAATCCCGATATCGCGATCGGCTTGCCATTCGGCAACGCCTGCAATTCCAGCGAAGTCGCGTAACGCCCGCGGCTCGGGCCATCCGTCCGTGGATTGAAGCGCAACCCAGCCAATCGAAGCTCCGGCTGCGCGAGGTCCGCGACCGTAGGCAACCCCGCAAAATGCTCGATCAACATCCAACGCTTCCCCTTCGTGTCGCCCGCCGGCGACAGCTCGATGCCCGGCGTCGGCAGCGCATCCACAATGTCGACAATCGCCTTGGGCGGCAGCTGGTATTGCAGATTTGTTTGTGCCCGCGCGCCGGGGATTGAGAGCATGAACGAACCCGCAAATAAGAGGGTGCCAAGTCTTAGAAAATCTCGAATAACTTTGGATCGAACGGACATACGCCTCGCCTTTCTCATAGCAGTGTTCCCTGGATCTTTGTCCAGCATTACCGATCAACGATTGTCGGGCGCATTTTGTCGGTTAATTCGCGCGCGAGCAACAGGAATTTATAAAGACTCTTATGGCCTACTGCGCGTCCGGTGGTTTTGCGCTTGAGTTCCCATTCAGATAGCGGTCGAACCAGTAGAGCTGCCAGTTCAGGCTCTCCACCAGGTGCTTGGGTTCGCCGGTGCGCGTGAGGTTGTGATTTTCGCGGGGGAAGAGGACTAGTTCTGACGGGACGCCGTAGTGTTGCAGCGCGCGGAACCATTGCTCGCCTTGTTCGATGGGCACGCGGAAATCGTTGTCCGAATGCAGAATAAGCGTCGGCGTGTGGACGTTGCGCGCATATTTTAGAGGTGACGCGTCCCAATATTGGTCCAAATCGTCGAAGACGATCCCTTTGAAGTATTCTTCATGGCCGTAGGCGCCGTCGCGCGTGCCTTCATCGCTCACGAAATTCGAGATGGACCGCAACGTCACCGCCGCCTTGAAGCGGTTCGTGTGCGAAACGATCCAGTTGGTCATGTACCCGCCGTAGCTGCCGCCGGTGACGCCCAAATCATTCGCATCCACCCACGGATTTTGTTTTAGCGCCGCATCCACCCCGGCCATGATGTCCTGATAATCCATCCCGCCCCAATTATTGATTTCTCCGCGCTCGAATTTCTCTCCATAGCCCGTTGACCCGCGCGGATTGCAGAAGAAAACGGCGTAGCCTTTCGCGGCGTACACCTGAAACTCGTGATACCAGTCCACGCCGAACATGCCCTCCGGCCCGCCATGGATCACCAGCACCATCGGGTACTTCTTGCCCGCTTGCCAGCCAAGCGGCTTGACGAAGAAGCCGTCGACGGCCCAGCCGTCCGTGCTCTTGTAAGCCAAGCGCTCCACCGGCTGAAGTTCCAGCTGCGCCCACAGCTCGCTATTGGCGTGCGTCAACTGCCGTTCAGCCGAGCCGTCGAGATTCGCAACATAAAGCTCATCGAGATGCTGGAAATCATTGGCCAGATACGCCATTTTCCCCGTGCTCTCATTTACATCGAACGCGTGAATACCCCTCGGGCCCGAAGTAACCGCCGCAAACCTGTGCGCCGCGGGATCGGCGCGAAAAATGTGTGTTTCGCCCTTTACGCCGGCAGCGAAAAGAACGGAGCCTGCTGCCGGCCAGTGCAATTCTCCTGGAATAGTGTCTAGATCCTTTACCAATAGCTGGGAAGCAGCGCCGCCGGCGGAGTCCGCGATGTAAAGTTTGGGGAACTGGTGAACGGCGGTCTGCCCCGTAAACAAAATCTGCTTGCCATCCGGAGACCACCTCGGATTTTCGTCCTCAAACGCGTGATCGGAAATCTTAGTAAGCGTGCCGCCCGCCGCCGCTATCACCCACACATCCGTATTGTGACTGTCATCATAAGCCTTTCCCGTGCGGTCGGAAACAAACGCGATGCGCGTTCCGTCAGGCGACCATTGCGGATCGGTGTCGTTCCAATCCTGTCCCTCGGTGATTTGCTTCGCCTCGCCGCCCGGCACGATGACAACCCACAAGTGGCGACGCTTGTCGTCAAACCACCCGCTATCGTTGAATTTGTACCGAATGTGCGTGTAGTGCCGCACATCGCTCTTGCGATCGGCCGTTGCGACGCCATCCATCGGACCCGATGTGCTGACCACAACGATGCGCGACCCCTCGGGAGACCACTGGTAACTCTGCACGCTGTTCTTCAATTTGGTGAGCGCGATCGCCTCGCCCCCGCCCGCGATAGAAAGCAGGTAAATCTGAAGCTTCGGTGTTTCCCCAGCGGGAAGATCCGAAGCGCGCGCCGAGAGAAACGCCAGCGTTTTCCCGTCAGGGCTCCAGCGCGGAGAATTCGAGCTGAAGCCATCGGCGCTCAGTCGCCGCGGCGCCGACGATCCGTCCGCCGGCACGGCCCAGATCGAAGATTCGCGCCTGTTCTTTTTCTGGTCGATAGTCGTCAAAACATACACGACCACTTTGCCATCCGGCGATAGGTGGGGATCGCCGATGAATTTGAACGAGAAATAGTCTTCCGGCGTGATGCCTCGCTTCGATTGCGCGTGCAACGCGTTGATTCCGAAAACGGAAAGGGAAACTAGAGTTGCGACCACAAAAACCGCGCGAAGTTTTCTCATAATCCAGTGAACTCTAGCACAGGAAGAATTAACCGCAAACGATTCTAGCTAAACGTAGAATTCACGGCTCGCTTCTGATGGCACTGGCCTCTGCCGGCGCGGAACGCGGCCCCTGTGGGCTTTCTAGACAACAGTGGCCGTACCTGCTGCTGAGCGGACGAAACCCATGTGTCACCATTGCCGTCATAGAACTCAATTGGAGAATCCGGGTTAGATGGAGCAAGTGCCGGAAAGAGGCGCTTCGCCCCTCATCCGGAAGAAGGCTGACGTATGGACGCCCAGTCTGCCCT
>DASXMM010000011.1:0-4301 GCA_036495665.1 Candidatus Acidiferrum sp.
GCTCCTGCCGTTTTTTCTTTTTTGGGGTCAGTTCCTTGTCGTCGTCACCCGTCGTAGGCCACTCGCTTGGACAACCCCAATCGTGGGTGGACTACGTTTGGTCCCAAAGCCTTTATAATCAACACTTGCAAAGGAATCCTGTAAATATTGATTACACAAGACTTACAGGAAACCTAAGTTCTTTGGATGCAACACTTACACAAAGGAATAGGGGGTCAATCGTCCGAGCTCCCGTGAAAAACAGCCCGCGTGGACTCGCGAATCACCAGCTCTGGATTCATCTTCTGCCGCGCGATATTCCACTCGCGCTTCTCCAACCCCGCTTTGATGCCTTCCATCACGATGTTGACAGCATTCGTTCCCATGGCTTCGAGCGGTTGGCGCACGGTTGTCAGCGAGGGCGCGCTCAGAGCCGATAGCAACACGTCATCAAAGCCCGTTACCGAGCAATGCTCCGGCACTTTTACGCCGGCTTTCGTCAGCGCGTGAATCGCGCCGAACGCCGTTAAGTCGTCAAAAGCCATTAGCGCCGTGAATTTTTTCTTCTTTTGCAGCAATTCCTCGGTGAGCCGCTGACCACCCTCGAAGCCGGAGTTGGGATCGAACGAATCCGGCAGTTGCAGCACCAGCGCCGGGTCGATTTCCAGTTCGGCGGTGTGCGCAAACTTCTGCACGCCGCGCCAGCGCGGCGCGCTGTCGATGATCATTTTCGGCCCGCGAATGAAAGCAATTTTGCGGTGGCCGAGTTGGTAAAGATGTTCGAGCGCCATGCGGCCGCCCGTTTCGTTATCCACCATCACGGAGCTCACTGTGTCGCCGGGAAGTTCCCATCCGATCGTGGCCGCTGGAATATTGCGTTTGCTCAAATCGGCGAGTACGTGAATGTCGACAACCAGCCAGTTTGCGACCACAATGAGCGCTTCCACGTGATGTTCGAGCAGCATTTCGAGATAGCGCTCGAAACGATTGCGCTGGTTGTGCGCGTCGGCAAAAATCGGAACGTACGACGATTGATACAGCGCGTTTTCGATGCCGCGCAGCACCGGGGTGCAGAACGGATCGGTAATATCGACGAACACCAGCCCCACGCTGTGGCTGCGCTTGCTCCGCAGAAATCGCGCCATCGCATTCGGGCGATAGCCCAGCTTCTTGGCTGCTTCTTCGATGCGCTTCTTTGTGGCGGGAGCGATGTAGCGGGCCAGCGGCGCGTTGTTCAATACAATCGAGACCGTTGCGGGCGAGAAGCCGCTGTCTTCCGCGACGTCCCGCATCGTCACCGTCTGATTCTTGCCGCTTGCGCGCTTCATTGAGATTGCCTCTGGGGCCGGCTTCATTCTGCCAGAGTTCTCCTTGGCCCTGTCGGTGAATGTCGATCCGGCTACGACTCCTTGAAATCGATCATCACCGGCGCCGAGCGGAACCAGTTTGTCTTGAATCCAAAATAGATCAGGCCGGCAGCGAACCAGATTCCGCCCACGGTTTTGGCGATAACGTTCAGGTTCACCCAGATGACGGCGCAGAAAATAAATCCGAGCAGCGGCAGTACCGCGTCTCGCACGAGCTTCATCGGAGCTCCTGGTGGCCGTCTGACGAAAAACTGCCAGAAACATGCGAAGTTCACTCCCATGAATGCCAGGAAGGCGCCGAAGTTGAGCAATTCTCCCGCGTGCTCATAAGCGCTGCCGATGTAGTTCAGCAGCACGGCTCCAACGAACGAGAGGCCGCCAATCAACAGGATGTTGTTGGTCGGCGTGCCCGTCGGCGTCAGTTGTCCGAAGAATGACTTTGGCAGCACGCCATCGCGGCCCATGCCGAAGAGCAACCGGGCTGCCCCGAGCGTGCCCGTCAGGCCGCTGCCGAAGGCAGCTACAATCAGGATGAAAGCCATCGACCAGGAAAGCACCAGTCCGCCGACTCGCGCGCAAATATCCATAAACGCGGTTTCCAGATTTGGAAATGACCGCCAATCCGGCCACACCCGCGCGCCGAGGTACGCCTCCACTGCACTGCAGACGCCGGCAAAGAGGCAGGTCAGTACCACCGCCAGCAAAACGTTGCGTTTGGGATTCTCGACGTCTTCGGCAAGCGTTGTGACACCGTCGAAGCCGATGTACGTGAGAGCGGCAAACGAAGTCGCGGTCAGAATTTTATGAGCATCAAACGTCTTTGGATCGTAGAGTGGCTGAATCGAGATCAGCCCTCCCCATCCCTGCCCTGCGTACAGGAAGCGAATCGCAAGCACCAGGAAGAACACCACGACCACGGACATGACCGCCAGAAGGATCTTGTTGGTGTTGGCGGACGCCCGGACACCCGCCAGATTCAGGGCGGTCATGATCCCCGCGATGAGCAGGGCCCAGACGATAAAAGGAATCTGCGGAATGTGGAAGTATGCGGAGCGCTCGTGCAGCGCGGTCGAGATCCACACCGTATTGATCAGCGGCTGCAGCAGGTAGTCGAGAATCATCGCCCACCCGGCCAGAAATCCGAGATGCGGGTTCAGGCCTTTTCCAACGTAGGTATACGCCGATCCAGCCGTTGGATAGAGCGTGCCCATGCGTCCGTAGCTGACGGCGGTGATCAGCATGGCGAACAGCGCGATCAGAATGATGGTGACAAAGTGGCCGTCCGAGAGTTTCTGGGCCACGCCGTAGAGTGGAACGGGCGCGATCGGCTGGATGAGAACGATTCCATAAAAGATCAGATCCCACAGCGTGAGTGTCCGCCTGAAATGCGCTCCGCCATTTGCGGCCGCTCCGCTGTTTGCGACAGCCTCGTTGCTCAAGCGCTTCTCCTGTTCGCGGGCGCGGCGTTATTCGACTCCAGCACCACCGCGCGCGTCAAGTTCTTCGGCACATCAGGATTTAGCCCCTTACGCAGACCAACCTCAAGTCCCAGCAGTTGAGCCGGAATCGCTGTCAACGCCATCCGCGCATACTCAGGTTCATCCAGGCCCAACTCGATCAGCAAATCACTTTCTCGTTGCAAGCCTGGCGTCGCGTGGTTTACGACAACCAGTGTCGAAGCTCCCAGCTTCTTCACTTCGCCAATAAGGAGGCTTTCTGCTTCTGCGGCGGCTTCCGAAAGAAGAAATATGATCAATGTATCTTTACTCGCAATCGACTTTGGTCCGTGGCGAAACTCCAGCGTGTGATACGCCTGCGCGTAAGAGGAAGACATCTCCGTGAGTTTCAGCGCGGCCTCCTGCGCCAGCCAATAGTGCGCGCCCTGTCCCAGAAACACGTAATCAGCGAATCGCCGCTTTGCCGCGAACGCCCGAATCTTATCAGCATTCGCGGCGAGCC
The DNA here is from genome assembly GCA_036495665.1 of Candidatus Acidiferrum sp. Lineage (GTDB taxonomy): Bacteria > Acidobacteriota > Terriglobia > Acidiferrales > UBA7541 > Acidiferrum. The sequence goes on from DASXMM010000011.1 coordinate 3,306, forward strand.
ACTTCGCAGTCTTTTCCGACAACCTTTCCAGCGACGTGGCGAGCGCCGTATCTCCTGCGAATTTTGCACCCAAGCGCTGAAACAGCAGCAAGATCGAAGTGAACGACCGCGTCATCACCATGCTCTGCTCGTCAGCCCATGGCAGCTTCAGCACATGGTCGCACGTCGTTTCGAGCGCGCTGTTCTCGCTACAAGTCACACCGAGCGTGCGAACAGTTGCGTTCGCTTTTAGCCATTCCGCCGCGCGCAAAACTTCTGTCGTTTTCCCCGAACGCGAAACGAGCACCACCTGTCGCGCAGCGCTTCGCTGCATCCCCTCGTGCGGCGCAAAAAGCAGTTCCGATGCCGGTACTGCCGTGCATCTCACCTGAAGAAGGTTCGCCCACTGCGCTGCAATCGTCCGCGAAAGGTAATAGCTCGAGCCGCAAGCCACAAACAACCACGGCCCTTCCTTGGAAAAGCTTTGAAACCCGTGGAACAGCTCGCCGCCCGATTCAAATCGGCGTGCCGTTTCCAGCCAGGTCGCCGGCTGCGAGAGAATTTCTTGCACCGTCTGATGTCCCGCACCCGACGATGCGGACCGCCGCGCGCGCGAACGCGCCGGATGTTTTTTCAGGATTCTTTGCTTGGCTTTTTTCACTCGCGGACGGATTCCTTTCCTCGCTTCAAGCTACGGTGAGGGCAGCGGTCCATTCCTAAGGAAGCAGATGGAGGCCCGCACGCGACGCTACCGTTCATTGAATCGTTTGAATAAAGGCAGTTTCCAGGAACCCGGAAGATTCCGCAAGCCAAAAATGCGCCTCCTCCATCCTCCTCGATTTCCAATCGCATTCGCGTTCCGTGAATTTTGTCGCAACGCACCTGTACGAAAGTACAGTAGGAAGAATTTCCACAGTCAGTGTCTCTTCGTTAAAGCTCACTTACTTTACCCGCAACAGTTCGCTTGCGCACGTAGTCTAATTAAGTAGCACCTCGTCCCAGTCGAGGGCCAATGGT
>DASXMM010000012.1:0-7535 GCA_036495665.1 Candidatus Acidiferrum sp.
GTCCCACCGTGTCCGAACGCGGAGGCCGCAAATCGGAGTCGCGCGGCTACGCCATCACCGGCCATCACGAATTGCTCATGCCCTTGGTCGCCGCCGCGCTGGCCGCCGGCTGGCCAAAAGCTCCGCGCCAAGCCACCCAAGGCAAACGATGACCCTCTTCGACGACAACTCGGCCCTTCCCCCGGATCAGAACGAGCCGGCGCAATCTCCCGCGCCGCTCGATCCTGCCTCACCTGCCCCATCCAGCGGAATAAATCCTGAACTCCCGCTAGCCGGCGACCCCATCACCCTAGCTGCCACTCTGCCACCGCCCGCGTTTGCGCCTCCGCCTCCGCAAAGATCCTACGTGCCCGACGATCTGCGCATCTCCTGGTCCTGGCCGCACCTCCTGGTCTTTCTGCTATTTTCCATCGCCAGCCAATTCGCCATCGGCATCACCGTTCTCGCCTACTATTCGATGGAGCGCCACCTCACGCAAGCTCAGCTCGTGAAATTCCTCGAAACAGATCCCAAGCTCCTCGTCGGCACAACCATCGCCTGGTTCGGCCTCATGCTTCTTTTCCTGTACGTAACTCTCTCCGTCCTCCGTGGCTCCCCTTTCTGGAGTTCGCTCGGCTGGAGAAAGTTCAGCACCTCGAGTCTCACTCATAGCAAAGGCCGCCCTTGGATGTATTTTCTCTCCGGCTGCGGCTTGTCTCTGCTCGTTGCCGTCGCCAGCTCTCACGTCAAGGATGCCGACCACACTCCAATCCAGGAGTTCTTCAAAAATCGCACCGGCGCTATACTCCTCATGACTATGGCCGTCCTCGTTGCCCCGCTTGTCGAAGAAACACTCTTTCGCGGCTACCTGTATCCCGTCTTCGCAAGAATCATTTCCGCAATTGCTCATTTCTTCGGCATGGAGTCCACCGCTGCCTTCCGCACTGGAGTCGCGTCCAGCATCCTGTTGACCGGTGTGCTGTTCGGTCTTCTGCACGCCCCGCAACTCGGCTGGACGTTCGGCCTCGTCAGTCTCCTCGTTTTCGTCGGCGTCATCTTCACCCTCGCTCGCGCCTGGACCGGCACCGTCCTGGCCAGCTTTCTCCTCCACCTCGGCTACAACTCATTCCTAGCCGTCACGTCAATCATCGCCACCAAAGGTTTCACCCAGATGCCCCCAGGCAGCTAACGCAATTCGTTTTCCACCCCCGCCTCCGCTAGAATGTTTACTTGTAGGGGCGCAATACATTGCGCCCCAGCAAGCAAAATCATTACGCCGAGCGAATTCGGTTTTTCCTGATTTCGTGATCGGATCTTGCGACTGGATCAAAAGTTCGAGGCACACAGGACTCAAAGAAATGTACGTGGCCCAACCCATCGAATGGTCCGACCGCGGCGTGGTCATGCTCGACCAACGCCTCCTCCCTGCCGAGGAAGTCAGCTACACCTACACCAATTATCGCGAAGTCGCCAAAGCCATCCGCGACATGGTCATTCGTGGTGCACCCGCCATCGGAGTCGCCGCTGCCATGGGAGCCGCGTTAGGCGTTCTCCATTCCTCCGCAACTTCCGTCGACGCCCTGCGCGCCGAATTCCCAGAAATCTGCGACACGCTCGCAAAAACCCGCCCCACCGCCGTCGACCTCTTCTGGGCTCTCGAGCGCATGAAGCGCCGCTTCAACGAACTCACCGCCCAAACTTCCGACCTCGCAAAAATCCGCCACGGCATGGTGGAAGAAGCTCAGCTGGTTCATCTGGAAAAAAAATCCACGGACGAAGCCATCGGCGCATTCGGCGCCGAATTCATGCCCGCCGACGGCCAGGTCATGACCCAATGCAATGCCGGCGCGCTCGCCACCGCCGGGATCGGCACCGCGCTCGGCGTAATCCGCGTCGCCTTCCAACAAGGCAAAAAACTCCACGTCCTCGTCCAGGAAACGCGTCCCTACTTGCAAGGCGCCCGCCTAACCGCCTGGGAACTCCACAAAGGCGCCATCCCTCTCACCCTCATCACCGACAACATGGTCGGCCACTTTCTCAAAGCCGGCAAAGTCGGCGCCATCGTCACCGGAGCCGACCGCATCGCCGCCAACGGCGACACCGCCAACAAAATCGGCACCTACCAAATCGCCGTACTCGCCAAAGAAAACAACGTCCCCTTCTACATCGCCGCGCCCGTCTCCACCTTCGATCTCTCAATCTCCAGCGGCGACCACATCCCCATCGAAGAGCGCTCCGCCGCCGAAGTCACCAAACTCCAAGGCATTCAAATCGCGCCCCTCGGCGTTCACGCCGCGCACCCAGCCTTCGACGTCACGCCATCCCGCTACATCGCCGCCATCTTCACCGAACGGGGCGTAGCCCGCGCACCCTACACCGAATCGCTACGGGCGCTAGCTCAATCCGCGCAACTCGCCGCAGCTCCATCGATCCGCTAGCGACGAGCCGTCGCGTTCGAATGCTCGTCATCGCCATGCTTAGTCCGAATCTTTTTTCCCAGTCTTACTCGCCACCGTTGCCGGAAACACATTGTGCTGCGGCGCCGGCATCGGAACATCTCCCATCCGATCCTGCCAAAGAATCTTATTCAGCAGCGCCGTATCCACCGCGTCCGCGTGGCCGAAATCCAGATTCTTCCCCTCTTTCCAGTCCTTCACGTTCATCTCGTAAATCAGTCCGTTGTCGCGGTTGCGAAAATCCGCCGCAAAAGGCGCCTGCTGCCCGGTCCCGCTGAAGAGCGGCGCCATCACCGCCGCTCGCGAATCGTTCGCATTCATCGGCGGCACACCCAGCAGCGATTCAATCGTCCTCACCACATTGATCGTCGTGTAAAACGAATGATCGACAATCGGCCCCCCGGCGGCCTCTGGCGCATATTTGCTGATCACCAGCGCAAGGCTCCGGTGCGAATCCACATGATCCGGCCCATCCTGTGCATCATCCTCCAAAATCAAAAACGCCGTATCGTCCCAATACGCGCTGTGCGACACCGCGTCCACAACTCGTCCAATCGCCAAATCATTGTCCGCCACCGAAGCCGCCGGCCGCGGTTTGCCCTTCGACAGCCCTGCCGTGTGATCGTCCGGAAGCCGCAACAAAATAAATTGTGGCATCGTGTCATTCCCGGCTTTGCGCGCCTCCAAAAACTGCCCAAACTCATTCAGAAACTCATCTGCCCGCAACTGATCCGGGTACGCCACCTCGAAATCCGGAAACAACGGATCGAAGTGCCCGCGCAATTCCGCTTCGCTCGCCACATTCTTCGCCAGCACCGGAACCGCCCACGGATAAGGGCTCGCGCCTCCGCGCGGCTCGCCGACATTTTTCTCCAGCGGTTCGCCCTTGTTGATTACCCCCCGCGGACACGCCTCGCCTTCCTGCTTCGGTGGCCCATTCTGCGGCTTCACCTTGCCTTTTTTCTCGTTGCACCATTCGCTGACGATGAACTCGCCGTAATGCCGGTAAGAAACCCCGTGGCTCGCGAAATTCTTCCACAGATATCCGCCCGTAGGCTCTCCCGCGTCGGGAACTTCATCCTCAACCGAAATGCCGCTCAGCAATGTCCCTTCCGAATCGTACGTATGCTCGCTGCTGCGATAGCCGATCGGCCAGGTCTTCGCAATGTAGTCCGAAATCGAAGCGGAGTTCGACCATATATGCCCGTCTCCCGACACATCGCCGCTGTCGTAAAAATTATCGAGAATCCCAAACTGTCGCGCGAGCTTGTGCTGATTCGGCGTAATGTCTTCGCCGTACATCGCCAATGACGAATCCCCGTTCGCTCCCGCCAAATCGCCGAACACCTGATCGTACGTCCGGTTTTCCTTGATGATGTAAATCACATGATGGATTTTGTTTTCGCCGCCCGCAAAAGGCACTTGATCGCCGTTTCCGCGCAAGGCATTCGTTTCCACAACTTGTTTTGTGTACGCCGCAAGGTTCGCCGTCACGTCGGCAAGCGGAACGCGAGCGAGCGACCCGTGGATCATCGCCGGCCCATACGGGTACTGCACCCTTCCGTCTTTCTTTTTACCGATCGCCTTCGGGTTGGGCCCGGAGCCTCGCCCTTTGTTGGTAGCAATCAACAAGTCTTTCCCGGTTGCGGCAACCACAGTGGGATACCACTCCGTGGGAATAAATCCTGCGGCCGCGACACTCTCCCCGCCGCCTCTCCTCAAATCAAACACCGCCACCGAATCCGAAATTGCGTTCGCGGAAAATAGCGTCTTCTCGTCCGGTGAAAGCGCCAGATACTCCGGATCGCTCCCGCCGTACTTTTGCTCCGGAAGTTTCGTCGAAAGATAAGACAACACTTTTCCCGACCCGGCGTCGACCTCCGCGATTTCGTCGCGATTCGTCAGCGCCACGTACAGCCTTGAGTTGTCTCGGTTCAGCAGCAGCGCTGTCGGATGCGATCCTCCCGCCACAGCCGACTCCGGCTTGCGCAACGGAATCATCTGTACAACGCGCCCTTTCGCCAAATCCAGTTCCGCAACCAGCGACGCATTCCAAAGCGAAACGAAACCTCGCTTCCCGTCTTTCGTCATCACGGTAGTGTAAGGAAGCGAAGCCGGAATTTGCTGGAACGTGGAAAGGTCGAACCGAAAAATGATCTTCCCGTCTTTCGAATTCAGAAGAATGGCTTCGTCGGAACTGTTGCTCGCGATCAGCAACCTCTCTTCGCCGCCGCTTTTGCCGACACTCAATCCCGCCGGGTAAGTCACATCCTTAAAGTCGTCGCGCCGTTTCTTCCCGGCAGGGATTTGCCTTCGCGGTGCCAAAGCCATGAATCGTTCCGGCGCGATTCGCCCATCCTCAAAGCTGTAAACGGCAATACCGTTCCCCGTGCTCCCCTTTTTCTCCCCCAGCGGATCGGTCAGCGACGCCATACTCGCAAACACATGTTTTCCGTCCAGGCTGAACCCCACTCCGAGAAAATAAGTCTGGTTCGCTCTGCTGCCGAGCCGGTCATCCGGAAAATCGGTGAGTTCATCTGTCGCCAAATTAAGCACCGAGAGTGACTGCTTCTGTCCTGAAGTGTAAGCCCCAAATCCGCTGTGCAGCAGCGCCGCAAACCGCCCGTCCGGCGAAATCGCAATCGCCGTTGGCAAATTATTGATCGCCCGCGGCGCCCCTGGAACACTGCCAAGCAACGTCCCGTTCGGCAGTTGGATTCCCTGCGGCGCATCCTGCCCCATTAGCGCTGCCGCGCCAAACGAAAAGACCGCCGTGAGAAAAACAAACCAGATATTTCGACTTCCACGAATGTGATTTTCCATCGCGCGAGTATACCCGTTCCTCATGAAAAAACGGTAAACGCAGGTGTCCTACGCCCCCGGCCCCTCTTGTCCGATCTCGCCACTCGCCACTTATCACTCGCCACTTCTTAGTCAGTAAGAACGCCTTGAACCCGATTAGGCCCCTTTTGCTTGACGTCCCCAACGGCCTGGCCTATGTTTCTGCCCGCAGCCAGAGGTCAACAAATGCCCGCCGTCGAGGCCAAAGTTTTCCCCATCGAAGCCCTCCATGAATACAGCACCCGCATCTTCCTCCATTTCGGCGTCCCCAAAGACGACGCCACCCAAGCCGCCGACGTCCTCGCCTCCGCCGATCTTCGCGGCATCGATTCCCACGGCGTCGCCCGCCTCTATAGCTACGTCGGAATGCTCAGCGAAGGCCACATCAATCCAAAACCAAAAATCTCTATCGTCCGCTCCACCATGAGCACCGCCACCATCGATGGCGACAACGGTCTCGGCCTGGTCGTCGGCCCTCATTCGAATCGCGTCGCCATGGACATGGCGGAAAAAGTCGGCTCCGGCTGGGTCAGCGTCTGCAACACAAATCATTACGGCATCGCTGGCTACTACGTTCTGCAAGCTCTCGAGCGCGATCTCATCGGCTGGGCCATGACCAACTCCACAAGCCTCGTCGCGCCGCTCTGGGGCATGGAGCGAATGCTCGGTACGAATCCCATCGCCATCGCTTTCCCCGGAAAAGATGAACCACCCATCGTCATCGACATGGCCACCTGCGCCGCCGCATACGGAAAAATTGAAATGGCCCGCCGCAAAAAGGAACCGATCCCCGTCGGCTGGGGCATCGACAACCAAGGCCGCAACACCACAAATCCCGACGATCCGGTGAACGGCGGCTGTTTGCTTCCCCTGGGCTCCGATCGCGAACGCGGCGGACACAAGGGCTACGGTTTGGCTCTCATGGTGGATGTGTTGTGCGGTGTGCTCAGCGGCGCAAACTGGGGCCCGTTCGCTCCGCCCTTCGCGCTGCGCCAGGAAACTCCAAGCCGCAGCGTCGGCAAGGGCATCGGCCATTTCTTCGGCGCCATGCGCATCGACGGCTTCATCGATCCGGATACCTTTAAACGCCAGATCGACGACTACGTTCGTACGTTCCGCGCCACAAAACCCGCCCCCGGCACCAGCGGCCCGCTAATCCCCGGCGATCCCGAACGCGCCGCCGAACAAGAACGCCGCAAAAACGGCGTCCCGCTCATCATGCCCATCGTCGAGGACCTCCGCACCATCTCGCGCCAAACCGGCGTCCCTTTCGAATAGCGCGGCCAGAATCGTTCCCTGTCCGCAAGAACAAAATACGCGCAACGGGCTTCAGTGATTCGCCGTGCTCGTCGGTGGCGCGCTCGTCACTCTTTTCAAATCCATCGTTATCGCCGTCAGCGCCATATCGAAATTACTGTCGTGAGTCTTCTGCAAAACCGCCACCATGATCGACTCCGTCAGCCCCCAAAGCACATAGTGCGTTTTTCGGTCGAAAATCGTTAGCCGGAACATTGGCAGCGGGTCCGAGGCGCCATTCTGCTTGTTCGGACTGGACGGGCCGTTGGGCGCGACCAGGTGCAGCTCAAAGACAATGTCCGCCTCCGAAGGATCCCCAACAATTTGGTAGCGTCCCCACTCGCGAACTGCCGCATAAAATTCGTTATAGGGCCGGTCTGGGTCGCCGCTGAAGGGATGCGGAAAAAGTCCGCTGTCCGCTCCAGCGTTCGAGATGAAGACTGTCTTTGCATTCAGCAACGCCGGCGGCACGGGTGCCAGTTGAAGAGGGGGCGGCGGTGCCTGCGCGCCTGCTTCCACGGCGAAGAAAAAAGCGGAGCACACGATCAGAAATAATCTCGAGGCGGTAGCGCTTCGCATGGCATCCTCCAGTGACGGCAACGGCTTGGCTGCTCTCTAACTGGATAGACGCCCTGTGCCAGCAATCAGTTTCTACTCCGTGGCCTGCGTGTCCTCGGAAGCGCAAGACCTTCGTGCAGCGCTATGGAACCCCTCCGCGCCCGGCATTCCCCGCAGCAATAAATCCAGTTTCGATTCGGCTACGCCGGCCGAATCGCCATCACGATTCGCGAACGCCTGCTGAACATCGCGAAAAAGTTCAAGATCTGCTTCCAGGGAAAATACTTCTTGCTGAGCAACGACATCGCGCGCGAGGCGGCTTCTCCGGTGACTATTTCTGCTTTGGCATCGGTCCAATCGCCCAGCGGCACTCCCTTGATCGTGCAGGGCGCGATTTTCACATTT
>DASXMM010000013.1:0-18230 GCA_036495665.1 Candidatus Acidiferrum sp.
GACGCGGAGATGTTCATGGAATTGCGAGGAAAGCGTTATCACCACACGCATACGCTGAGAAACTACATGTTATTTTCGGTGGACTCGAGCGATGCCATCGGCAAGCCGAAGCAAGAACCTCCGGAGCAACAGCAATAATCACAAATTCCGCGCTTTACGTCGCGCTGCAACGATGCGGAGGCGCGGAGGCGCGCCAATGAAGACGCCCCCGAACCTGGCGGGGGCGTCTCGATACCTACGCGAGTTGTGAAGCAGCCGCGCGGATTACCGCTGAGGCGGCTTTGTTGGCGGGGTCGTTGGTTTCGGCGTCGTGCCCGCAGCCGGCTTTGGCGATGCTGGAGCGGAACCTGGAGCGTTCTTAACCGGGTACGCCTGATCGTAGAGGCGGATGATGTCCTGCGTGACGTCGACCTGGTTCGAAGCGTAGAGAATCGGAGAATTCTGGCCGGAGGTATCCAGAACGACGCTGAAGCCGTTCTCGCGCGCGTAGCGGTCTAAGACGTCGACCATTTTGCGGCCGATGCGCTCAAGCACTTCCTGCTGCGCCGCACTGGCATCTTCCTGAAAGTCGTTGCGGCGGCGATCGAGGCGCTGGGTAAGGCGCTGTCCTTCGCCGGTGAGACGCGTTTCCTCTTCCTGGCTGAGTTTTCCCTGACCTGCTTGAAGCTTTTGCTGCAGATCATTGATTTGCTTTGTGAGGGCGTCGATCTCGGAAGATCGCGGGGCAAACTGCGATTGCAATTCGGCGGACGCTTGCTTGCCCTCCGCCGTGCTTCCGATAGCACCACGAAGATTGATAATAGCCATGGACTTGACGGGGGCAGCGGCGCCGGCCGCCGGAGCTGACTGAGCCCAGGATGCTGCTGTCCCGATGAGGCATGCTGCGGACAAAGCAGCGGATCTCAAAACCATTCTGAAATTCACTTTGTTTCTCCTTGTTTTTTGGATGGCCGCGATTTTATCGAGACCAACCGGAACCAATCTTTGATTGGCTTGAACCTTTTTTCGGACTACCTACTGCTTGCGCGGGCACCACACAAACGCAAAAGTATAGCTGAGCAGCTCGTGCCGCTGCAATCAGAAAGGTTTGAGACCCCTCCGCGAGTTCATCGTTGCGGTGCACCCGAAAAATCGCTAACGCTAGTTCGGCATGGCGAAGATGAACGCCCGGTTATTGGCCTGGTCCACGATGACGGCAAGATTCGTGAATTGATCGATGGCCACGCCGAATTGAGCAGATCCCGGCAGGCCAATTGTTTTCACGGTCTTCAGGGGACTCGAGATGGTATCCACGAGCGACACCGTCTGGCCGGCGAAATTTGTCGTCAAGATCGCTCCGGATTCCGGATTCAAGGCCAGAGCCGTGGGATTGATACCAACATTCACGTTGGAGAGGGCGTCATTGTCCGGGTTAAAGGAGGTGATGACGTTGCCGCCGCTGGAACTGGCGTAGAACACGCCGGGGTTAGCGGTCGCGGTCGAGACCGTGGGGTCAAAAACAACACCAGTGGTTGGCGCCGTTATACTGCCGGTCTGTTCGGTGGTGCTCAGCGTGGGAGTGACCAAGCCAATGTCGACGACTGCCAAAGCGCCTTGGGGTGCCTGACCGTTGACGAGTTGCAGGGTAGTGACTACGGCGATGCCTTGATTGTTCGTGCCGCGGTCGGGGTCGATAGCCACTGCGGTCGGCTGTTGGAGGCCGCCGATGCTAGCGGGAGTGAGCGTCGTAACCGCAGAGCTTCCGAAAAGAGAACCCAGATTGAGCTCCGTGACGCTGTTCGAGCCAGTGTTGGCGACAAGGGCGGCACCCGTTGCATCGTTGATGGCCACACCCGTGGGGTTCGTTCCAGTAGTAACATCCGGGACGGCGAGCGAGTTCGTGAGCAGATTGACGATGGATGCAGTGCCAGCGGTGTTGTTGGCGACGACAGCCAGTCCGAAGGGTTGGCTGACGGCGATTCCTTGCGGACCCTGACCAACACCAATGGTATTGAGAATCGTGCCAAATTTGCCAGGATTGGGACCTGTACCGTTGGGAATATCCGCAGGATTGATATCGATCACCGAAATGTTATTACAGCCGTTGTTGGTGACCACGGCGATGGGCGAGAAGGGACCGTTGACGAGCTGATCGGCAATGGCGACGGAGCTAGGCTGAGCCGGACCGGTAGAGCAAGCAGAGCTTAGGGCCACCGCTTGGATCACGAAAAAGTCCGTGGCATTGGACTGCACCTGGCTGCCGTTAACCACGTCGAGCGCGAAGCGATGAGGGAACGATAGATAGGGGGAGGCCGGAATCGTGGCGATGAGCTCGCGACTGCTCACAAATTGAACGTCGGTGGAAGGAATCGCCGTGCCGTCCAACCGTACTTGGGTGGAAGCATCGAAGCCCGAGCCAAAGATTTGGACTCCGGCTAGATCGCTTGCCGAGGTTAGCGTTCCGTTCGGGACGTTCGCACCGGGAATGCCCCCGATCACACCAGGCCCGGGCATGGGGCTAGGCACGAGAATCTCGGAGATCTGTGCGGCTTTCAGGGACCCAAGGTTGACAATGTCGATCTGGCTGCTGCCGGACATGACGATAAACGCCTGGTTCGTGGCCGGATCGACGGCAACACCACCGAAGAGCGTGAGAGAGTTGGTTGTGCCGTTGGTGACGGGAAGTGTAAACAGGCCAGTTCCTGCCAGAGTGGTCTGGGCGTTGAAGGTGGCCTGGTCCGTACCGGTTTGTGGGTTGGTCAGGCAGGGTGGCGGAGGAGGATTGGTGGGAGGAGGAAACGTCGTTGTCTGCTGACAAACAAAAGCGTAGCGCCTCGCACTCACGGGATCGGAGATAGAAACCTGATTCAGGTGGGGGTTATATGAAACGATGGCATTCGAGTAGGGCTGCCATGCAATGTCTGCGGTGCCCAACAGCTCAGGCGAGTTGGCGCACGGGAAGGTGGTTGTATAGAAGGTGCAGGTGGCAAAGAACGAGATGGAACTGATGGTCTGGTCAAGATTGTTGATCAGGTTGATTTGTGGTCCGGTGGTGGCACCCGTCGCGTTGGCGTCGGCAAGCGCGGCAGTGTTGGTGATGGGATTGATAGCTATGCCCTGCGTGGTCTGGGACAAGCCGCCAAAAGTCAAATTTGGCGTGCTGTAAAACACCTGGGCGGTATTCGGCTGAGGGGTCACTGTGCCGCTCGCAGTGGAGTTCACGGTATACGCGAAACTCGTGTCACTTATGGTAGAAACGCTAAAGACCCCGTTGAAGTTCACCGTCGTACTGTTGCCCGCGGTCCCAGGGCCCGGTACACCCGTAATCAGTACCGTGCCGGCATTCCCAGGAACCAATGTATTCGAAGTCGTCGTTGTGACCGTCACGATTCCAGCAGCGAGCGTGAGCGATGAAATAGTGCGGGAAGTGGAAGGCTGGGTCACGTCAACGCCTTGCAGGACTCCTGAACCACCGGGCGTAACAAACGCCAAGTGGCCGTGAGGCGCCATGGCAACTTGTGGATATTGGCCCGTGTTTAGCGTGACTTGCGCAAAGACGCAGGGGCCGGGGTTTTTGTTCGTGGGAGTATCGTTTATACAGCCAAACGGAGGCCCGGGGACGGCGTTCAAATTAAGGAGGAAGCCGAGGTTGGCCACCGACGAAGCCGAGGTAGAGGAATAAGCCACGACCGACATATTCGTGTCGGGGTCCACACCAATCGCGTAGGGCAGCGGGGCTGGCGAGGCCTGTCCCTGAAGTACGCCGGAAATATCGAGAGTGAAGGGAACGCCTGGGGTTGCCGGGGCACCGGGAATCTGCAGAACGGTGACGCTCTGATCCTGGTAGTTGACCACGGCAACGGTATGATTGGTGCGATTCACGGAGAGGCCTGTGGGAACCTTACCCACAGCTACTGGACCGCCGAGCGCGGTCAGCGTACCAGTCCCAACGCTATAGAACTGCACGGCGTTAGAACCCGTTTCGGCTACCGCGATCACTCCCAGAGTCGGATCGATATCAATGGCACTCGGGTTCGTGCCCACCCCTGTGAGAGTATTTACCACGGTGGGCGGAGTTGTCCCATAATTCGGGAAAATGGCCAAGTCCGTTACTGCCGGATTATTTACAAGCGGAAGCGGGGGGGTCGATGTATGCGCGACGGAGAGCGGATAGAGACCGGGAAGGATGTTATTAATGGAGTTGCTGAGCAATTGCACGTCCAGCTGCTTGGCGTTGGACAACGGCTGGCCTTGGCCATTGGTGGTGCCGGGAATCGTAACGCCTTGAAAGAGGACTTGGGCTGCCTGGCCGCCGTTACCAAAGTAACCGCCGTCCACCGTCAGATCGAGGCTCCCGGACGCCACCACCCCTTGAACAAGGTCCGCCGGAGCCGAAGCCAAGGCCGTCGGGCGTACGGGCAAAATGTTGTAGGTGAAAACGCCGCCGGGAGTGGCGGTGACGGGCTCGGCGTGGTCGCTGACAGTGACAGTAACGGGACCGGGAGTGCCGAGATTATTGGAGAATAGCCGGACGCGTGCGCCGGTCGAAGGAGGGTTCGCCACGGTCCCCGTGGAAATGGGGAACAGCACCTTGATCTGGCCGCTGGCAGAAGTCAACGGAGTGATGCCACCGTTTGCATCCGTTAGGGTGATGAGGGAGGCCGAAGAAATGTTTGGAGCGTTGAGGTAGATGTCCCAAAAGGCAGCACCTTGCGGGGCAATGGTTGGGGTGATCCCGTTAAAGGTAATTGGCCCGCCGGTGGTAACGGTGATGGTGCCGATGGCAAAGCGTGTGGGGTCTTCGACGGAGGTTGCGACGATGGTCAAAATCTCTGGCGTTGTGGAGTCAGTTGGGTTTGAGGTCGTAGTGACAGGTATGGTAGCCGCAGGCACGACAGCGGGCGCGGTGTAGACGCCGTTCGCATCGATCGAGCCGCAGCCAGTAGCATTACCGCTGACGGTGCAAGTGGCAAGACTGGCGTAGATATTGGGGGTGGTGGGCGTGGTCGAACTGGGCGTCACCTGGGTGACAGTCCAAGTGACACCTTTGTTCTGAAGGTCATTGGTGAGAATGGCGAAGAAGGGCTGCTGCTCGAGAATGGGTACGGCGGCGGTGCTGGGATTGAGCGAGACAGTGATGCCCGAATCAATGGTGAGCTGGATGGTGCCGGTGCCGTGCGAACTTTTATCCGCGACGGCTTGGACGGTGATGGTGAGGACCAACACAGGGAAGGTGGTTGGATTAGGAAGGACTGATGGGGCAAGGAATGTGGCTGTTCCGGTAGTCTGTTCGTTGGAAAGCGTGCCGAAGGAACCGTCCGTGGGGCAAGGCTTGGCGGTCGCTGTGATCGGCGTGCCCGAAGAATTGTTGGTCGTAGTCGTAAAGGTGCATCCCACCCAAGTAACGTCGGTGTTGGAGGGACCGGTGACGGTCGCCGTGAGGGTCGTCGACTGGCCCAGAATGAGCGTGTTACTACCAATGGATGATGTGACGGTTACCGTTGTCACGATAGCGCCGTTGCTGCTGCCGCATCCGGAAATAAGCAGGCTTGGCGCCAGAACTGCCAGGACCACGTAGCCCGAAATCTTCCACAACTTCATTGCTCTAGCCTCCCCAAGTTCACATGCGCCGCAACGGTTGCGGCCGCGCCGTACTGATTGTTTCTCCGAGTGGTTTCGATTCCCCTACCGTTTTCAAGCGGTTAAAAAGTTTTTCCTACCGTAAAACGAAATGTCGTTTTCGGCTCGAAATAGTTCAACCGGCCTGGATTGATCAAGAAATTTAGCTGCGGCACGATCTGGCCGTCCCAGATATTCGGGCCCAGAGTATTTCTAAAAGACGCGACCGTTTCCGGATTGATATACGGATTGGGAGCGGCGATCTGCGAATACAATCTGTTCAGATTGTAGGCGTAATAGATGCGGAAGGGCGCCTGGATGATCGGAAGATTGACGCCGAACTCGATGCCAGTCGAGTCCCTAATCCGGAAATTCGTTCCGGGAAAAATGCCGAGTGTCTTTGTAAGCGGAGCCTGAGGAAACGTGCTTTGTATGTTCGCGAGGCCCGTGGGATCGAGGTGCAAGGCGCTGGTTTTGAAAATACCGTCGGTGCCCGTGTCAGCGAAGAGGGACATGGTAACCGGACCCGCAATGGGGATGCGATATTCAATGTTGCCGACAACCTGATAGTCAGCGCCGGGCAGCGTGGCCGTGTACACCAACACGGGAATTGTGAAGGAGCGGGTTAACCCGTTCATATTGTAAAAGAGAGGCTGCTGCGTGACGGTGGGGATGAAAACGACCGGGGAGATGGAGCGAATATCAAAACCGCGAATATCGTTTTCGCCGCCCATGTAGAATCGGCTGAAGGGAGGCACTTCGCCGCCGCCATATCCCGTGATATAGGCAGTGGAAAAGTGCAGGCCGATGGCGTTGCGACGCTTGTTGATGGGGTGAAAATACTTGACGTCGAAGACGTTGCTGATGGTCTTTACGTTGCCGCCCAAGCCGGCGATGGACGCGGAATAGTAGAAACTCTTGCCCTTGGTGGCGTTGATGGGATTATCGATGGTGTTGTACGAGATGGACGGCGTGATGGCGCTCGAGATGATACCGTTCAATGCGCTGGGGCCGGCGATGGCGCGGAATTGCAGTTGTTCGAATAGGAGAGAGGAAGCCGCATTGAAGGCCGTGATATTAGTGCGTGTCAGTCCATAGGAAAGGCCGAGGCGGGCGAACGAAAATCGCTTGAGAGGATAGCTGGCGAAGGTCGTAAATCCATCGCTATTCTGATTGTAATCCTGAATGAATTGAGGATTGACGCTGACCTGCTGGCCCAGAAGAGCCGCCTCCTGCTGGGCCTGGTTGAAATTGTATTTGCTACTGAAGACGGTAAATCCGGTGGAGATGGGCCGGTCGAAGAGATACGGCTCTGTAAAACCGAATTGTAAGGTGCGCTGATATTCGCCAAATTGCGCGGAGAGTGTTAGCGTTTCTCCCAATCCGAGGAAGTTGTTGGTCTGATACGTAAGCCCGATAAAACCACCCGCGAGGCCGCTGACACCGCCTTGCAAACCTATCGATTGTTTGCCTTTTTCTTTTAGCTTGAGATTGATGTCGACGGTGCCGTCTTTGGTGTTCTTCTGCAGCTCGACCGCTTTGTCGGCTTCGATTTTGTCGAAATAATTGAGCTGGTTGAGGCGCAGGATGCTGATGTCCCAATAGCGCTTGTTGAAGAGCTGGCCTTCGTCGATGAGCAATTCGCGGCGGATGACTTTGTCGCGGGTCGTTGTATTGCCGCTGAAGTTGATGCGGCGGACGTAGTATTGCTTTTGCTCGTCGAAGTGCAGCGTGAGGTTGATCTTTTTTGCGGCGTCGTCGATATCAAAATCCGGCTCGGCGGTAAAATCGATGAAACCATACTGGCCGTAAGCGTCCGTATAGTTCTTCAGGGCTTTGCGGAGTTTGTCCACATTCAGGATGTCGCCTTCCTTCAGGGGGAAAAGCTGCTTCAGGGGCTCGACTTTCAGCGACAGCGCTTTGTCCGGATCGGAACTGACGATCTTGAGCGTTCCCATCTTGTACTGCTCGCCCTCTTCGATCTTGATCGTGATATTGACCGCCTTGCCGACGTGCGCCTTCAGCCCGGGAAGCGGAACGCCCTTGTGGGGAACGTCTACGTTTTCCAAAACGGGACCGTTGGGCGCGACCACTACACGGAAGTAGCCGTTGTCCTGGTAGAGGCCACGGACGCCGACTTCCAAGTCCTCGTTCAGTTTTTCGCGGTCGTAGGTCTTGGTCAACACGGGGATGTCCCAGTAGTACAGCGGTATGCCGTAGGGCCGGTCGTGTCTCATGGCGCGGATCAGCTTGCGGTCGCTGAACGCGTGGTTGCCGACAAATAAGATCTTGCCGACTTTGACTTTGGGGCCTTCGTCAATCTTGAAAACCAGAATGACTGCATTGCTCGACGCGATACGTTCGTATTGCGGGGTCACTTTGGCAAATTGGTGGCCGTGTTCGCCTTCCAATTCCTTGAGCACCACTTCGGCTTTTTTGATTTTCGTGGGGTCGAACGGGCTTTCCACGGAGAGGCCGACTTTGCGCTCTTTAAAGCGGTCGAGAATATCCGATTCCGAGACAGATTTGTTGCCGTCGTAGCGGATGCGGCGAATCTGTGGACGTTCCTTCACATCGAAAATGATGATCTTGCCGTCGGCGCGGTCCGGCGAATCTTCGACGCGCAGCTTTACGTCTTCAAAGAACTGCGTGTTCCATAGCGCCTGGAAATCGCGGCGCAGTGTCTCTTCATTGTAAGGATCGCCTTCGCGGCTGAAGATCCGCGCCTTAAGGGTGTCGCTTCGGATTCTGCGGTTGCCATAGAATTCGATTCGTTCGATAACGCCTTGCGGCTGGGCGTTCGGAGCTACTTGTGCGCTTTGTTGGGCCGGCGCCTGTGGTTCTTCGGATGTTGTAACGGATTCGGTGCTCGGGGAATCAGAAGCTAGAGACAGCGGCAGGTTGTCCGCCGACGCAGACGGTCCCGCGAGGAGATTTTTTTGCGTTGTAGCTGGTGAGCTGGCCGCGAACGCCAACACAAACGCCGCGATCCAAGTGACCCGAAACGCCAAAACTCCGAACGGCAAACAGACTCTCCTATAAGCGGCCAGTGAGGTGGTCAAGGCCGCGCCCCCGAAACACAATTTGTTATTCTCCCGCCGGACCCGGTGTGGGCCGGTCGTTCGATAGTTGACCCCGACCTGGTCGGAATCATCCGTGCGTTGTGTCAGATTCGCTAGTGGATAACCGGGGTTGCCTCAACGACAGGACGGAATGCCAAGGCTTCTCCCGCGACGTAAATCTGGAGCGTGGCCGGCCTCTGGATACCCCCCTGGATGAGCGCCTCGGAGAGCGGGTCTTCGACATACTTCTGAAGAGCCCGACGGAGCGGCCGTGCCCCATAGTTACGGTCCGCACACGTTTTCTCGAGGATCCACTGGCGTGCTTCCGGCGATACGACGATCTGCACCTGCCTGTGAATCAGCGTGTCGTTCAGCTGGCCCACCAGCAAATCGATGATGCGGAGCAAGTCTTCGTCGCCGAGCGCGTTGAAAATGATCACTTCGTCCAGCCGGTTGAGAAACTCCGGATTGAACGCCCGCTTTACTTCGTTCATCACCATTTCTTCGATGGTCTTTTGGCTGGCTTCATCGGCGCCGGACTGGAAGCCTATGGAGGTGCGCCTCTGCAAATGACGCGCGCCAAGGTTGGAAGTCATGATGATGATCGTGTTGCGGAAATCCACGGTGTTGCCGAGACCGTCCGTCAACTGCCCGTCTTCGAACACTTGCAGCAAGATGTTGAAAACGTCCGGATGCGCCTTCTCGATTTCATCCAGGAGGATGACCGAGTAGGGCGTCCGGCGGACACGCTCCGTCAACTGTCCGCCTTCTTCGTAGCCCACATACCCTGGAGGCGCGCCGATGAGCTTCGACACGGAGTGTTTCTCCATGAACTCCGACATGTCGAAGCGTACCAACGACTTCTCCGAACCGAACAAGAATTCCGCGAGCCGGCGGGCGACTTCGGTTTTACCCACGCCCGTGGGGCCAAGAAAGAAGAAGCAGCCGACCGGACGCAGAGGTGATTTGAGGCCGGCGCGGCTTCGGCGAATGGCCCGTGCGAGCGCGACGATAGCTTTGTCCTGGCTGATGACGCGCTTGTGAAGTTCCGGCTCAATGCGCAGGAGTTTCTGTTGCTCGTCTTCTTTAATGGAGGTGACGCCAATGCCGGTCCAACGCGAAACCACTTCCTCGATATCCTCGCGCGAAACGATACCGGTCGAAGCGTCGTCCAGCTTGAAGCGTTCGCGGAGACTGCGCAAGTTTTCTTTTTCCTTGCGCTCTTCTTCGGAATAGAAACGGGCTTTTTCGAATTCGTGATTGGCGATGGCTGTTTCCATGCGGTGGGTGATGAACTTCACGCGCTTCTGGACTTCGCCGACTTCTTCGGGGACGGTGGCCTGGCGCAGTTTGACGCGCGCGCCGGCTTCGTCAATCAAATCGATGGCTTTGTCGGGCAGAAAGCGGTCGGGGATGTAGCGGTTCGAAAGATAAACGGAGTAGCGCAGCGCTTCATCCGTGTAGCTGACGGCGTGAAACTTTTCGTAGCGCTCGCGCACGCCCTGGATGACTTGCACGGCTTCTTCTTCGTTCGGCGCGGGAACTTTCACGGACTGGAAGCGCCGCTCAAGCGAACGATCTTTTTCCACGGATTTGCGATATTCGCCCGGCGTAGTAGCGCCGATACACTGAATCTCTCCGCGGGAAAGAGCCGGCTTCAAAATATTCGCGGCATCCAGCGAGCCTTCCGCCGAGCCTGCACCCACGAGCGTGTGCAGTTCGTCGATGAATACGATGGAGTTCTGGCTCTCCATCAATTCCTTCATGATAGTCTTGAGCCGCTCTTCAAATTGTCCACGGTATTTTGTGCCCGCAACGATCAGGGAGAGGTCCAGAGAGAGGATGCGTTTGTCGGCCAGGAAGGGCGGAACATCGCCATCGGAAATGCGCTGTGCAAGTCCTTCGACGATCGCCGTCTTTCCGACGCCTGGCTCGCCAATAAGAACCGGATTGTTCTTGGTACGGCGGCAGAGAATCTGGATGACGCGCTCGACTTCGCCTTCGCGCCCGACGAGCGGGTCCAGAGAACCCTCGCTGGCAGCTTGCGTGAGGTCGCGACTGAATTCCGCGAGTAGCGAAGTTTCCTTTGGCCGCGCTGCGGTCGTCTTCTCGCCCGACGTGCGCGCCAATTCCTCGCGCAAAGTCGACAGTCGAAGCCCGCGCTCCATGAGGATCTCGGCGCCAAAACACTTTTCTTCGCGCAGGATTCCGAGCAGCAAATGCTCCGTCCCTACGTGCTTGTGCCCGAGCCGTTCGGCTTCTTCGGCCGACATGTTCAGGATGCGCTTGCACTCGGCGCTGAGCGGCACTTCGACAGACGTCGAGATGCGCTCGCGAATCGTGATGCGCGCCTCAATCTCTTTGCGAATCGATTCAATCGATCCCTGCTGCCGCAGGAAACGGTTTGCCAGCGCCTTGTCCTCGCGCATGAGCCCGAGCAGCAGATGCTCCGTTTCGATGTACGGGCTGCCGTACTGGCTGGCTTCGTATCGTGCGAAAAATATGACTCGTCGCGCTTTTTCTGTGTAGCGTTCGAACACGTTAGCTCGCTTCTCCCCCGGGGGCCTCGCTCGCTGAGGCCGCAGCCCCGCGAGTTTGCAGAACGCCATGTTCAAGTCCAAGTATCCGGTCGCAGCGCGCGGCAAGAGCCAGGTTGTGAGTCGCGATCAGCGACGTCAACCGGTGCGTGCGGTGCAGCCGTTCCAGTAACTCAAACACGGCCCAAGCATTCTGCTCGTCCAAATCTCCGGTAGGTTCATCTGCCAGCAGCACGGTTGGCCCAGTGACGAGCGCCCGGGCTATTGCGACGCGCTGCTGTTCCCCTCCGGAGAGTTCCCCTGCACGATGATCGGCCCGATTTTCCAGACCAACCTCCGCTAACCACTTCCGCGCCATACCCAGCGCCGAAGTGAAATCCTCGCCGCGCAATAACAGCGGCATGGCTACGTTTTCCGCAGCCGTAAAATCAGGCAACAATTGGTGACGTTGCCAGAGAAAGCCCACCGAGCGGTTTCTAAATTCCGCAAGCGCGATGTCATCATTCGTTTCAATGGCTTTATTGGCGAAGTATACTGTACCGCTCGTTGGCGTGTCTAGCGCGGCCAGCAAATGCAGAAGAGTGCTCTTGCCCGCGCCGGACGGAGCGACGATGGCGACCATTTCTCCTTGCCGCAAACTCATGTTCGCATCGGACAAAACAGGCAAGGTTTTTTCGCCGCTGCCGTAGATTTTCTTCAGGCTGCGCGCTTCCATCACTACAGGACCATCGGCGCGCGCGGTCGCTGCGTTCGTCCGAACTGCAGGCCTCGCGTTGTCTTGCGGCTGGTCCATAAGACTGTTAAATTTCGACCCAAAACCTCTTAGATTGCCGTATTGCTTCTCTTTACTTAGATGCCACGTTTAGCGCTAAAGTGCATTCGGACTTTGCCGCTGCGCGCGGCTCGAAGGCCCAAGAGTTTCCCTTTTCGTCCAAACGCCTGCCCGTCGGTAAACCGGCCGGGAAACGTCTAGTTTGGGACACGCTTAAAGTACTTTTTTTCAATAGCTTGTAGCGGGCTTAGCCTGTTCGGAGCGGCGAGGGTAACGCCCCGGTTGTGCCCGCTTGCCTCTGCGCAGTTATACGAGCAAACCATGCGCCAAAACCCCTCCCATAAAGCCAGTGGGTACAGCCCAAATGTCAGCCTCACTACTCATACCGCAGAATCTCCACTGGCAACAGTCGCGAAGCCGCTCGCGCCGGCAGGATTGTAGCTGCAATCGAAATCCCCATCGCCGCAAGAGTTATCCACACGCCGTCGAGGACGCTCGGATGAAACGGGACATACGAGACAGCATAGATTTGCGGATCGAGCGGAATCAGGTGATATGTGCCGGCGATCAGCGCGAACGCGTAGCCCACCAGCAGTCCGATCAGGGTGCCTGTAAATCCGATGGCGATGCCCTGCCACAGAAAAATCTTGCGAATTTGCTCGCGGCGCGTACCCATGGACATCAGCACTGCGATGTCGCGCGCTTTGTCAGTCACCATCATGGAGAGAACCACAAGAATGTTGAGTCCCGCAACAAATGTAATTAGCCCGATGAAAATTGCGGTGACCAGCTTTTCCAGGCGCAAGGCGCGGAAGAGGGCGAAGTTTTGTTCGATCCAGGTGGTGGCCAGAAATCCTTCGCCTGCTATTTGTTCGGCTTGGCGAGCCACCTCCCCCGCCCGCTCGGGATTCTCGAGCCGAAATTCCAGCACGTTTACGACGTCGCTCGCGCCTCCGAGCGATTGCGCGGCGCGCATGGTCAAGAAACACCAATTCTTGTCGTAATCGTAGAATCCGGAGTCGAACACTCCGGCGATGCGAAACCGGCGGGTTCGGGGAATCAAGCCAAACGGCGTCAAGCGCCCTTGTGGGCTCGTCAGGGTGACATAGTCGCCCGGAGACATTTTCCATTCGTCCGCGAGTTGCTTGCCCACCATAAGGGTGTCGACGCTGTCTGCATCTGGCGTGAAATCCAAGCTGCCCGCGACAATCCGCTGCAGCGCTTCGTCTCCGCGCTTCTCGCGTTCCGGTTCGACACCTTTTGCGACCACACCAATTGCTTCGCCTCCAAACGACAAGAGGACCGTCTGATACGTTGCGGGCGTTACGGAGCGGACTCCCGGAATTTTCGCGAGCTTCGTAGCTAGTGCTTCGTAATTACGGATCACCGAGCCGGGACGCGTCAGGGAAACATGCGCAGTGACGCCCAGCAGCCGATCCTGCAGCGTCTCGCGGAAGCCCGTGTTCATCGCCAGCGCGATCACCAGCGTCGCTACCCCGGCCGCGACCCCGAGAATCGAGAACAGGGTCACTAGCCGCAATACCGCCGGCCGGTATGGCGAGCGCAAATACCGCCGCGCCACGAACCATTCAAACCGCATGGCTGAACCGCATGACGGACCACTTTATGGCCATTGTGGAAAGGATACTTTACGCGCCGCCCGCTTCGGTAGCGGAGACTTGGTTTGCCTCGGGGCGCAAAAGTGGAAAAAGAATGACGTCGCGAATGGACTGCGAATCGGTCAGCAGCATAGTGAGGCGGTCAATACCGATGCCTTCGCCAGCAGTCGGCGGCATGGCGTAACAAAGGGCGCGGATATAGTCGACGTCGAGCTGCTTGGGGACTTCGTCTCCGCCCCGCGCGATTTGTGCCAGGAAGCGCCGCTCTTGTTCGGCGGGATCATTTAGCTCGGAGAAACCGTTGGCCACTTCCATGCCCGCGACGTAAATTTCAAATCGCTCGGTCAGAGACGGGTCTTCCGGCTTTTGCTTCGAAAGCGGCGAAATGTCCGTCGGGAAATCGTACAAAATGGTTGGCTGAATCAATTTGTCTTCCGCCATGGTTTCGAAGAGCAGGCCGGTCCACTCGCCGTCCTTTAATGTGCCCTTGGAGGCCGCATAAGGAGCCCCGGTGTTCTTGGCCCAATCGTTGTATCTTCTCGTCGCCTCTTGCGGGCCTCCGGCGGAAGCTAGCATTTCAAGTGTAGGAGCCTGGCCCGCTTCTCGCGGCCAGTGCTTGACGATCGCTTCGCGCATCGAGAGCCGCTGCATTTTTGAAAAATCGAGTTCGTTCTCCCCATACTTGACCAACGTCGAACCCGTGATGCTCATAGCGAGCAGGGCGAACAGCTCTTCGTTCAACTCCATCAAGTCGCGGTAGTTGCTGTAGGCCTCGTAAAACTCAAGCATCGTAAATTCGGGATTATGCTGCGTTGAGATGCCTTCGTTACGGAAGTTGCGATTGATCTCATAAACGCGGTCGAACCCGCCGACCGTCAGCCGCTTGAGGTAAAGCTCGGGCGCGATGCGTAGGTACAGGTCAATGTCCAGCGTATTGTGATGAGTGACAAAAGGCCGTGCCGCTGCGCCTCCGGGAATCGGATGCATCATCGGCGTCTCAACCTCTATATATCCGCGTTCGTCGAAGAATCGCCGCAGCTCCTGGATGATTTTTGCCCGCGCCACGAAGACCTGCCGCGATTTGTCATTGGCAATCAGGTCCAGATAGCGCTGGCGGTAGCGGAGTTCGACATCGGTGAGCCCATGCCATTTTTCTGGAAGCGGAAGCAAGGCCTTGGCCAAAAAGGTCAGCTCGTCGACCCAAATCGACAGCTCGTTGGTTTTGGTACGGAATAAATGGCCGCGGACACCGATTAAATCGCCGAGATCGAGCAAGTGAAACAGTGCAAACCCGCGCTCGCCTACAACATCTTTCTTTATATAGATTTGAATGCGCTTACCGGAACCTTGCAGATGGGCGAAACCCGCCTTACCCATGAGCCGCAGAGAAACGAGCCGTCCGGCAACGCGAACCTCATGCCTGTCCGCTTCCAGGTCTATCGCGGATTTTTCGCCATACTTTTCCACAAGGGCTGCTGGTGTATCCGTCCAGCGAAACTCGCGCGGGAATGCTTCATATCCAAGTTCTTGTATCTGTTCGAGTTTCTTTTGCCGCTGCTCAAACTGGTCGCGAGGCTCGAATTGCAAGGCGGAATCCTTTCAGCAAGATAGCAGGCGAGTATAGCGGTCGCCCCCTGTCTGGAGCAACAGCCCGGAAATTCCGGCCCATGCTGGCCACCGCTGGTCATCAATAAGGTGCGATTCAAACCTCCGAAGAAAACCGTTCTCTCCGAATTAGAATTTGTTATACTGCCCGTCCTGTTCCCCTGGGAGACCCTGTGAGAGACCGTGAGCGCCCCCCTTCAGCCCGCGGCATGACTGTTAAAGACGACTGGCGAGCGTGGTTATCTGAAGAAAAAGACCTGGTGTTTCGCTCTCGCGTCCGCCAATTGGAAATTTCATACAACATGCTGAGTGTGTCTTTGGACGAAGCTCTAGCGCTACGTCAGGGCGGACGTTTCGCAAAGGCCAGCTTGGCTGTTTGCGTTACTCCCGATCTTTGTAGTCGCTTCGCGCATCCTCTGGTGGCGCTGCTTTGGTCGCTGAGCGAACATGCCAAGCACTACGGCACGGTGCCAAACGCGGCTCCGCTCGACCCTTCCAATTTCCAAGGTGCCAGAGGGCAGCGCGCCGCGCTTCTCAGCAGCTTGTTCTGCCGCGTCCTGCTAAGCCAGCGTGCGCAATTCCTTTACAAAATAAGTACGCTGGGCGAGATGGTCGATGATCTCAATCGTGATTTTTGTGCCGCCGCCACCGACATTGTGAACGGCGCCTCGTCGGTTTACGACGCCGAATGGCAAGCCATTGACGCCGCTCATTACGACCTGAATACCTGCCTTCGCGAGTCCATCGTCCTTTTGAAATCTTTCCTGATGGTGCTGCCGAATGACGAACTTGGCCCCTTCCAATCTACCCTCCGTACCCAGCTGGGCATTTCCAAGCCTAAGAGACTGAGCCTCAGCCAGCGTTTGATCCGTTCTAGACGTATGGCCCCAATCGGGGGAGAATAGATGCTTGGGCTGGGAAGCCCGCCATCAAGGCTCGCCGAGCCGTTGGAATAGGATAGCGTCCGCGCTTGTCTGATTAGCGACAGCCAGCTTTCGCGAGGACAACTCTAGGAGGTATTCGGTGCATCCGAAGCGTTGGATGCACCGCAATTGGATCGTTGGCCCGGAACCGACCAAGCGAGCCCAGTGTGTCGACAGCTTTTTCGTCGCCTAATCGGGTGAATGCCACCCAGTCACCTAAGTCGGCGACTGAAGCGGAATTTATCCGTCTGGCCCAAGCAGGAGACGCAGCGGCCTTTGAGCATTTGTACCAACTCCACGGTCGACGGGTTTATGCCTTGTGCTTGCGGATGGTTGGCAACCCATCTGACGCAGAAGACCTGATGCAGGAAGCCTTCCTTCAGCTCTTCCGCAAGATTGCGACGTTCCGAGGCGAGTCGGCTTTTTCGACCTGGCTGCACAGGATGACGGTCAACGTGGTCCTGATGCGCTTGCGGAAGAAGACGCTTCCTGCAGCTTCGCTCGAAGAAACGACGGAACCCGATGAAGAGACTGGCGGCCCAAGGAAAGACATCGGCGCTCCCGATTTGCGGCTCAGCGGAGCGGTGGACCGGGTCAATTTGGAGCGCTCCATTGAAAAGCTGCCGCCAGGTTACCGTACGGTCTTTGTTTTGCACGACGTGCAAGGATTCGAACACAACGAAATCGCAGGCATTATGGGTTGTTCGGTAGGCAATTCGAAGTCGCAATTGCACAAGGCGAGGACGCGTCTGCGCGAACTGCTTCAGGAGGATATCCGCGATCAGGCCCGGGCGGAACGTCACGCCGCAAAAACGCAAGCAGGACTCGGCGATTGAGCTAGAATGCCAGCCAACCGTCTGGCCCGGAGAAGCGTCTTATTAGTCAAAGTACCGAAGTGGTGCAAGACGGCTACCCAGGTCCCTTAGATAGCCGCGGAGCAGCGTGCCATGCAGTGCAAAGACGTAGAACTTGTGTTGGAGCTGGAAGGGCTTGAGCCTCTTCCTAAAGAAGCACGGGCGCATTTGGCGGAATGCCGCGATTGCCGCAATTACGTCGCGGACCTGACCAGCCTGGTAGACGCCGCAAACAAGCTGCCGGCGGAAATTACTCCTCCAGATCGAGTTTGGATCTCGCTTCGTGCCCAATTGGAGCGAGAAGGCATCATCCGCACTCCGGTGGACGTCATTCCGGTCGAGCGCACATCCTGGTGGCAATCGGTCAACGCATTCTTCACGAACCGAGTGCTCGCAACGGGTATGGTTGGCATCCTGATCGCCGCCGCAGCCGTATTCCAAATTCGCAGTGACCGTACCGCGCATATCGCACCGCCCGCGCCCACTCAGGTCGCGAAGGTCGTGGCTGCGGTTCCTACCTCGAAACCGCCCGCCGCGCAACCTGCCGGAGAGTTCGACCGCGCCGCGCGAGACCTGAACGATCAAGAGCCCGTCGCCACGGGCATGATTCTCGCGAGCAGTTCTCCCGTCGACGCCTCGTTGCGCGACAATCTGAAAAAAGTAAACGAGTTCATTGCTGAATGCGAGCGGCACCTCAAAGAACAACCGCAAGATGAGTTGACGCGCGAATACTTGTCCGTCGCTTATCAGCAAAAAGCCGAATTACTGTCCGCGATCATCGAGCGCGGAAGGAGCATAAACTAACATGTGCCTTCGAGTGTTGGGGATGGCCCCGGTCCGGTCCGGTTCCAGCGTGAAGCGAAACATCTTGCCGGTTTTGGGTGCAGGATTTTTGCTCTGGAGCGCTTTTCCCGCGCACGCCGCTGGTAACCCGCAGCGCATCGAAAAGAAATTCAGCATCACTGGAAAGCCCGTCGTGGTGATTCACAACGTGGCTACTGGCCGCATCGAGGTCAAGTCCTGGAAGAATTCCGAAGTGGACGTTATTGGTACACAGGCTTCCAACAAAATTGGATTCGAAATCGAGCAAGCGGGAGATCGCATCGACGTTACCGCCATCATCCTGGAACCGGGTGCGGAGCCGCTCGATCTCGAGGCAAATTTGCAATTGACCGTTCCCGAAGAAACTGAGCTCCAGCTCAAGACCGAGACCGGCCTGATTTACGTCGAGCAAGTGATGGGCGATATGAAGCTCGAAAG
>DASXMM010000014.1:0-8017 GCA_036495665.1 Candidatus Acidiferrum sp.
TGCTCCTCTGGCTCGTCGTGATCAGCGCGCTGGTGTCGGCAGCGCAGTACTTTCTGAAGTTTTGGGGTCAGCTTGACGATCGCATCAAACAGCGCCGCAAGCTGCGCATGATGGAGTCTCACAAAAAGTCCGAGGATGCCGTCCCTCTCTGAAACCGATCGCCGCGCTCTCCTTGAATTGGCGCGCCGGGCGATTATCGGGGCTGTTTCGGTACAAAGCCCTCCAGAAGACGTGCCGCATAGCGGGATATTCGCCGAGAAGCGGGGTGTTTTCGTAACGTTGCATGCCCGCGGTCGCTTACGCGGTTGTATCGGTGTGGTGGAAGCTTTCGAGCCGCTTGGCGAGTCCGTCGCGCGCTGCGCAGCCAGCGCGGCCCTGAACGACCCGCGATTCTCGCCGGTCCGCTCTGAAGAACTTCCCCAGCTACAAATCGAAATCTCCGTCTTATCTGAGCTCGAACCCATTCGTCACGAGAACATCGAAATCGGCCGGCACGGTCTATTGATCTCCCATGGCTCGAAGCGTGGGATCCTCCTTCCTCAAGTTGCAGTGGAGCACAAACTCGCCCGCGAGCAGTTTTTGGAAGAAACCTGCCGAAAGGCTGGCCTAAATGCGCACGCTTGGCAGGAGTCAGAAACACAAATTCTTGGCTTCACGTGCGAGGTATTTTCGGAAAACGAAGGATCGCGGGGATCATCTCCAACGGATGCGTGAAAGCCGCCGCGCATCTTGTTAAGGAAGAAGGGCTTTCCGTCAAGAAAAAGGCCCGCTGCGAGACGAATCCGCGGCGGGCCCCAAGCTTCTAATTTCAGTTTTCTCGGCTATTCGATTTCGACGTAATCGCCCGCGTAAATATCCGCCGAGCTGTATGTCAAAAACACTGTCGAAGAGTTGCGGCTCACGTTGATGACGATACCTTCGCCCAGCACTTCACGCGGCAAATCGTTCCACCGATACCGCCCCGGCGAGCTGCCGAAGCCATAGAGTCGGTCTTGAAAGTCCTTGGTCTGCGGGCTCAGCTCCGCCAGCGTTCCCTGATATCGGAAGACCCGGAAATAATCGCCTACTTTCACGCCCTTCTCCGTTCCCAGGTTCACGTAGACGGAGTTCCCTTGCCCCGCAGATTCCTGATAATCCTTCGACTCTACGATCATGGCCACCGGCTTACCGCTGAGATGGGCGAAATGGTCAAACGTGCTGGCATCCTTGAACGTGGGCTCCGGCCTTTCCTGAAACGGGAGAACGATGTCACCTCGTTGCATATAGTCGCAGGACATGCTCACTTCCGCGCTCGCCGTCTTCGCCTGCACATTCACGATTCGGATTTGCCCGGCGTCCAGATAATGGGTCCCCATCGCCTTCATCAACTTGGCCTGCCACTTGAACCAGTTTACATTTACAGGGTCCGACTCCGGCCTCACCACCGAAAAACGGTCGCCGACCCGCACACCTTTGTCCTGGCCGCGATTGATGGTCACAATCTCGCCACGTGCGAACACCAGGTTGATGCTCGACTGCTCGCCGGACACCAGCCGGGTCGCATCGGGCACTTTTTGGTCCGTAACAAAGCCCGAACAATAGACTGTCGAATAACTTGTCTGCGTGACCGCAGCCGTCTGTGCCGAGCAAATGCCGGCGCCTGCAAGCACAAACGTACAAAGAGCAGCTAATTTAGCGCGCATTCCGAGACTCCTTAAAACACGCCCAACCGGGCCGTGCGGGGACGATTCTTTGCGAAATTAACAGGGTCGCCCGACGGCGTCAACAAATACGCCGAGCCTGCTTTACACTCTTGATACGGGCATGCTACAAGCCTTGTTTTCAATGATATGGCGAGAGCGGCACAAGGCGCAGGTCTCTTTGGCACCGGCATACGGCGCATTTGCGCCGTCGCGGCTGCCTCTACGGCTGCGGAAATGGCCGATTTGGTACGCAGGGGCCTTCGCGAAACCCCCACCATCGAACTGCGCTTGGACTGGCTTCGCAACGATTCCGAGCGCTCCCGCTTCCTCCTCTGGGTCAAGAAAAATAAGCCGCGCGCCGCAACATTTCTCGCCACCTGCCGGCGCCGCGCAGGTGGCGGCAAGCTCGCTGGCGGAGTCCAGTCTGAGCTTCACTGGCTGAACCAAGCTCACGAGGCAGGCTGCTCCTGGTGCGATCTGGAAATCGAGACCGCACGCGAGTTGGTCGGGAAATCCTTCAACGAACTGGGCTTACCGCCGCACACTTTGCTGTCTTTGCACAACTTCCAGCGCATGCCCTCGCAACTTCGGCCTTTTTCTTCCGGAGGCCATCCGGAAGCGGATGCCCTGAAAATTGCCGCCCACGTCGGCACCTGCAGCGACAGCCTTCGCCTCCTGCGACTCGCACGCCGCTCGCGTGACCTCGTCGCCGTTCCCATGGGCCAGGTAGGTCTCCCCGCCCGCATTCTCGCCCTTCGCGACGGCAGCGCGCTCGCCTACGCACCGGTCGGCCAAGCCACGGCGCCCGGCCAAGTCTCCTTACACGACCTGAAGCACTTATACCGAGCCCACCAGTTGACTCGTCGCACTCGCGTTTACGGCGTAATCGGCGACCCGGTCGGCCACTCGCTGTCACCGCTGCTCCACAACACCGCTTTTATCGCGCGCAAGATCGATGCCGTTTACTTGCCGTTCCTAGTGAAAGACCTCCGGGATTTTCTGAGAGCTGTGCCGGAATTCGGAATTCGCGGCTTCAGCGTCACGATCCCGCACAAGCGATCCATCCTGAAATATCTGCAAGAGTGTGATCCGCTCGCTGCCCATATCGGCGCCGTCAACACGGTAGTCGTCCGACGCGATGGTTCGCTCATTGG
This sequence comes from Candidatus Acidiferrum sp., assembly GCA_036495665.1. Taxonomy (GTDB): domain Bacteria; phylum Acidobacteriota; class Terriglobia; order Acidiferrales; family UBA7541; genus Acidiferrum. The sequence continues at coordinate 2,837 of DASXMM010000014.1, forward strand.
CAGCAATACCGACTACATCGGTATTTTGCGGGCCCTCGAAAAGAAGCTTCACCTGAGCGGAAGCCGCATCCTGCTCTTCGGCGCAGGAGGTGTGGCGCGAGCCGCCGCTTTCGCTCTTGCAAAAGCAGGCGCCAACGTTATCATTTGCGCCCGCCGCGAAAAGCAAGCACGAGCATTGGCCAAAGCCGTCAACGGCGAAACGCTCCCGCGCCGCGCGCTGCAGAGCGAAACTTTCGACGCCATCCTGAACGCCACCCCCATCGGCATGCACCCTCACGAGGGAGTTTCGCCGCTTTCATCACGCGAACTAAACTGCCGCGTGGTGATGGACCTCATCAACCGCCCGCGCATGACGAAGCTGCTGGAGCTCGCCGCCCGTAGAGGAATCGCTACAGTCTCCGGCGTGGAAATGTTCGTTCCGCAAGGTGTCGCCCAATGGGAACTCTGGACCGGCCAGCGCGCCCCCGAATTGCTCATGCGCAAAGCCGTTCTGAACGCTTTGCGAGCGGAATAGCGTGCGGTTGTCCGGAGAAGCCAAGCCGCGCCAGCACTCTTAGCCCAGAAATGCGATAATGCCGCGTTCGGAAAAGTAAACTGTCTCAGAACTGACCCATGATCCAGCCGGATTTTCGCCAATTCCAGCGCCTCGCCAAACAGGGCAACCTCATCCCTGTCTATGAGGTCTTTCCCGCCGACTTGCTCACGCCCGTCAGCGCCTATCTGCGAATCGCGCAAGGCGCCCGCTATTCCTTTTTGCTCGAAAGCGTCGAAGGCGGCGAAAAAATCGCCCGCTACACATTCGCCGGTGCGAATCCCAAAGAAGTGTTCCGCTACGCGAACGGCGCCTGCGTGCTCGAGAGTCCGAACCGCGTCCTTTGGGAAGAACGCGATCCCGTCACGTTTCTCCGCGCCCGCATGGAGCGCTTCCGCCCCGTGCGCTTGCCCGGCCTCCCTCCGCTGGTTGCAGGCGCCATCGGCTATTTTTCGTACGACATGGTCCGCCTCATCGAGCGCCTCCCCAAGCGCCTGCGCGACGACATCGGCCTCTACGACGCGCAGTTGATGTTCTATCACGGCATCATCGCCTTCGATCACCTGCAGCACCGTCTCTGGATTGTTCGCAACGTCTACACCGAGGGCGAAGCGAGCCTGCGCACAAAATACAACGCCGCCGTCCGCGAAATTCACAAAACGCGCCAACTGCTCGAACAAGCTTCTCCCTCCGAGCAACCAAAAAAGAAAAACAAAATCCGCGCCAAGCCGCTGCGCATCAGCTCAAATTTTCTCCGGAACGAGTATCTCGAAGCTGTCCGCAAAGCAAAAACCTACATCCGCGCCGGCGACATTTTTCAGGTCGTGATCAGCCAGCGCTTCTCGGCGAAAACACACGCCCATCCATTCGACGTTTATCGCGAACTGCGCGCTCTCAATCCCTCCCCCTATCTTTTCTACTTGCAGATGAACGACGTCGCCGTCGTCGGCAGTTCGCCCGAAATGCTCGTGAAGGTGCAAGGCCGCGACGTTTTCTACCGTCCCATCGCAGGCACGCGGTGGCGCGGCAAAGATGAAGCCGAAGATCAGCGCCTCGAAAAGGAAATGCTAGCCAGCGAAAAAGAACGCGCCGAGCACATCATGCTTGTCGACCTCGGCCGCAACGACCTGGGCCGCGTCTGCGAGTACGGCAGTGTGAAACCCGAAGAACTCATGACTGTCGAGCGCTACTCCCACGTCATGCATCTGGTTTCCAGCCTGCGCGGTCGCCTGCGCGAGGACGTGGACTGCTTCGACGCCTTAATGGCCTGCTTTCCCGCTGGCACAGTCTCCGGTGCTCCCAAAGTCCGCGCGATGGAGCTCATCGAAGAGCTCGAACGCACTCGCCGCGGTATTTATGCCGGCGGCGTTCTATACTTGGATTTCGCGGGCAATCTCGATTCGTGTATCGCGCTGCGCACCATGGTCATCAAAAATGGTGTAGCCCACATGCAAGCCGGCAGTGGAATCGTCGCCGATTCCAAGCCCGAAGGCGAATACGAAGAGTCCGTCAACAAGTCGAAAGCGCTGCAAGCCGCGCTCGAAGCCGCGCATCGAAAAGGGAAGTGACAGAAATCAGAAACGCTGAGACACAGAGATTGCAGAGAAGTTCGAAAGTCAGATTGAAATGATTCTTTTGCTCGACAACTACGATTCCTTCACCTACAACCTGGCCCAGTATCTCGGCGAGCTAGGCTGCCAGGTCGAAGTCCATCGCAACGACAAAATCTCCGTCGAAGAAATCGCCCGCCGCAAGCCCGAAAAAATCGTCATCTCACCGGGACCCTGCACGCCGCAAGAAGCAGGCATTTCCGTCGAACTGATCGAGCGGCTCGCCGGAAAATTCCCCATCCTCGGTGTCTGCCTCGGCCATCAAGCCATCGGCGCGGCCTTCGGCGGCAAAATCATTCGTGCCCCTAAACTTTTCCACGGCAAAACCAGCGAAATTCATCACGACGGCAAAAACATCTTCCGCAAACTCCCTGAACCCTTCACCGCCACGCGCTACCATTCACTCATCGTCGAGCGCAAATCCCTCCCGCGCGAACTAACCATCACCGCCGAAACCTCCGACGGCATCATCATGGGCTTCCGCCACCGCCGGCACAAAATCGAAGGCGTCCAATTCCACCCCGAGTCCGTCCTAACCACCCAAGGCAAACAACTCCTCCAGAATTTTCTGTCTCTGTGAACTCTGCGTTGCTCCGTGCCCTCTGTGCAATGTTTTTTCTTCTTCCTACCAATTCAAATCCGCCAAAATCGCCGCATAAACTTCCATCCCCCGCCACAAATGCCCCAACCGCAAATTCTCATCCGAACTATGCTGATGATTGTCGTAATTCACGATCGGCACGCCAATCCACGGCAACCCCAAGTCCTCAAAAATATACGTCGGCACGCTGCCGCCAAGCGTCGGTGCAATCACCGTATCGCCGCCCGTAGCGTCCTGCACCACTTTCACCAGCGCCTTTGAAGCCGCCAAATCCATCGCCGTACGCGAAGCCCGATACCCGCCCTGATCCACAACCTTCGCGATCAACGCATGCGCCCGCCGTTCCTCCATGGTCGGCTCGTGGTCGATCACAAAATATCCCTGCTTCGTAATGAACGCCGAGATCTGCTCAAATTTCTTCTTCGGATCCTCTCCCTTCACCAGCCGCGCATCCATCGAAGCCTCGGCCTTATCTGGCACCACGTTCTGCGCGTGCTCTCCCACATAAGCGCTCGCCAACCCGCGTATATTCAATGAAGGCTCCTGCAACAATTCGACCAGCTTCTTCCCCGATCCTTCAGGCTTCGCGATCCCCAACTCCCGCTCCAGGTCGCCGTCGTTCACCGGCATTTCCGCAATCGCCTTCTTCTCCAAATCGGTCAGCGGCGTCACATCGTCGTAATACCCGTCGATCAACACGTGCCCATCCGCATCCTTCATCGACGCCAGCAGCCGCGAAAGCTCCATCGCCGGATTCGGCGCCCAATTTCCATAGTGCCCGCTATGCAGCGCCCGCACCGGCCCATATACCGTAATATCCAGCCCGATGTCGCCGCGATTCCCGAAAAAAACAAGCTGCCGCCCCGATTGATGCACCGGCCCGTCCGCCGTAATCAAAAGGTCGCCGCCCAGCAAATTCTTGTGCAGCTCCAAAGTGCGCGCGAGGTTCGTCGATCCGGCTTCCTCTTCGCCCTCGAAAATCACTTTCAAATTCACGCCAAGCGGAATCTGCTTCGCGCGTAAGGCGTCGAGTGCCGCAAGCAATGCCACGATTGGCGATTTATCATCGGAAGCCGATCGCGCATAAATCCGCCACTCATCTTTGTAGACCGCCGGCACCTTCGCGCTGTTTTCCGGAAACGGAATCCGCTTCCCGCCCGCTTCCATCGAGTCGCTTCGCAAAACAGGTTCGAACGGCGTCCCATCCGTCCAGGCCGCAGGATCGACCGGCTGACCGTCGTAATGCGCATAAAAAATTACGGTCCGCGTAGCCGCAGGCGCCATCAACTTCCCAAACACCACCGGCCCGCGTCCCGCGATGGGCAGCAAATGCGTCTCGATTCCCCGCGCCTCCAACATCTGCACGAGATGCTCCGCATTTTTCTGAATATTCGGCGTGTCGCTCGCCACATTCGGAATCGCCAGAAACTCCGCCAGCTCCCGCACGATGCGATCCTCGTGATCGGTTCGGTAGTCCCGCACTTCCTGCGCAACCTGCGCCGCCCCCATCGGAGCAGCCTTCTGTGCGAGCCCTTGACAGCCAAAGGCGGCACCAACCAAAACAACTGTAAGGAATCTCAAAAGTTTCTCCCGTAATTCACACAACGCGTTTCGCCCCACGCAAACCATCACGTGCGAATGCCGCCCCCCGAAAGCCTCTCATTTTCTCATCTTACCTGTACCAACGGGCAGGCGTCCTTTCGGCCGCCCGTCTTTCCTTTTGTGCGGAACCCAATAACACCCGTTTGCACAAAGTACCAGTGCGCCCGCCATTTCATTAACCAACACTAAAAATTCGTGTTCTCTCGGAGGTTTTGCACCATCATGAACCGTCGCATTTTGGCTGCCGCTTTATCCTGCCTTCTTCCAGGCGTTGCGCTGCCCGCGCAAGCTCCTCAGTCTGGCGTCGTCCTGCAAACCGCGAACGCGCGTTGAACACCAGCGACGCCGCCGTCGGCACCACGATCTTTGACGGCGATCGCATGGAAACCCAGGAAAAAGGAGCTTTGAACCTTCGCTCCGGTCAAGTGCAGCTCACTCTCTCCGAGCAAAGCACTGTTTGGATGAACCACGAAAATCTGATTCTCGCTCCCACGCTTCAGCGCGGCACGGTCACCTTCCGAGACGAAACGGGAACCGGAGTTGAAATCAAGGCCGACGATGTCCTCGTCCGCCCGCATTCTCCCGTACTCACTGTCGGCCAAGTCACGATCCAGGACTGCGACGTCCTCGTAACCGCGCGCACGCAATCTCTCGAAGTCACTGCCGGCAAAGAGACCAAAATCCTCGAAGAAGGAAAAACCTATCGCGTCGTTCGCAAGGGCGCCTGCGGAGCAGCTTTGAATCACGCACCTCTTGCAGTTGGCCAGAGCCGCTTCTTCCTTCTCCCCGCTGCATTCGGAATCGGCGTCATCGTTTGGGGCGTAACGAAAGGCCTA
>DASXMM010000015.1:0-13907 GCA_036495665.1 Candidatus Acidiferrum sp.
ATTTATTCTGGTATTTTGGTACATTGGTACCATATGGAGGCAACAACAATGGCGGATGAAAAGAAGCTCATGGTGGAACGCGTGCAAACCGGCGTGCGCATGGAAAAGCGAATCCTCAAAGTCCTCAAAGCCTTCGCGGAGTACCACGATATGACTCTTGGGGACCTGCTCGAAGGCATCGTGCTCCACGCCTTTGATGGTAAAGCCCCGTTTGGCACGGAGAGCCTCGCGCGCATCCGGGATTTGAAAAAATTCTACGCGCTCGATCTCGATTCCAAGGCGAGCCACCGCCTGATCGAATCGCGAGCGGCCCGCTCTCTGGAAAAGGGCAAACACAAATGAACACAAATCCGTTGAAGTCCCGCATTCTCTTGTTGCGCTGGACTCTGGGCATGGTCGTTCTGCTGGAGTCCATCGAGTTTGTTTTTTCCGCTTCCGCTGCTCATTTCCTGGCTAAGACGGGCCTGCCTTCATGGTTCCAGCCGGTTTTGGGTGGCGCTGAAATCATTGCTGCGGTCTTATTCCTCGTGCCCTACACCGCTCGGGCCGGCAGTTATCTTTTGCTCCTGATTTTCGCGCTAGCTGCCGCCGTGCATGTTTTGCACGGGCAATACGACGTGGGCGGCCTCGTCGTCTACGCCGCTGCCGTGATCGTTTGTATCGGTCGCCAGGAAAACACGGCCGCAGAGCTAAACTCATGAACGACTCCGAATGGATGCACGCATTTGAAAGCTGCACGTTACCAAACGACTCCTTTCATCACGCCGATCACGTGAAAATGGCTTTTCTCTATCTTCAGAAATACGCGCCACTCGAAGCTCTTAGCCGCTTTTCTTCGGCTCTGACGCGATTCGCCAGGGCAAACGGCAGGCCCGCTCTCTACAATGAAACGATCACCTGGGCATTTGTACTGCTGATTCGCGAGCGCATCGCGAGGAGAAACTCCTCGCAAACCTGGGCCGAATTTTCGGCGGCCAATGCCGATCTCCTGTGCTGGAATGACAATATCCTGAGAAAATACTATCGCCCAGAGACGCTAACCTCGGAATTGGCGAAAAGTGTTTTTCTCTTCCCCGATAAACTTTAGCCTGCACTCCTCGCTGGAATTTTCTTGGATTTTCCCCGTATCTTTTGATACACAATCCGAATCGAAGTGCCCTGGAGGCTCTCATGTCCTTAAGCGACACCTTTGGCTCAGGCGCCCGCGAACTCAACCTCGAACTCCTCATCATGCGCGTAGCCTGTTCTCTCCCTTTCATCTACCACGGCGCCGCCATCCTCTTCGGAGCCTTCGGCGGACCCGGCCCGCACAACTTCGCCGCTTTCATGCACGCCCCCGACGCCATCGGCTACCTGGTCGGCCTGGCCCAATTCGCCGGCGGCCTCGCCATCCTGCTCGGCGTGCTCCTCCGCGTCGGCGCCATCTGCGTCATCATCGTCATGTGTGGCGCCGTCTTCATGGTCCATCTTCCGCACGGCTACAACATCGCCAACCAAGGCATGGAATACGCCCTCACCGAGTTGCTGCTAGCCCTCGGTCTGCTCCTCGCCGGCCCCGGCAGGTATTCTCTCGCTAGCGTGCTTCCCGCCCCGCTCCGAAAGTTGTAACGAGCAGCGCTTCCGGCTCAACACCCAAGTCCTGCTTCCGCTTTTAACCAAGGACTACTCTTCTCGTTGCAGAATGACTTCAGAAATGGAGAAGGCGCCAACCCAGGCGCCGTCTCCTTCTAACCCGAAAAACGAACTTCAGCTCGCTGGCGGCGAAGCGGGACATGGCGTAAACGGCGATGTCAGCAGCGTCGCATCAGGAAAACTGTAATCCCCATTGATGGCATCCGACGGACTCTTGCCTTCAAACCATTGCAACAGCCCCAATGTCTGCGGGTGGTACGTGAACCCGTGCAATGAGAGCGGCTGGCTCGGCGGAGAAAGGTTCTCGATCAAATCCCCGACCTCTAGGTTAGCTTGGCAGGCTCCGGGAGGCAGGCCCGGTAACTGGTAATTGGGCGTCGCGTTGTTGATGAACGGATCATTCAACAACTCGCCGAGTTCATGGGACAACGCGAAGATATCCGCGAAGATGGTCGAATCGCCGAAGACGAAATCGGCTATATCCGCGTCGAGCGCCGTCGCAAACGCGAACGTTTGTACAAATATCTTATTTCCGACCTGATTGGTCTCAAACGCTGCATGAAAGCCGCCAATGCAGCAGTCCACCGGATTTTGCTGAACGAAGTCGCCATACACCGCATTGCGCGTCAGAAAGATCGGTATCGCGTTCACAGTAATGGCTTCCGTCTGAACCAGGGTATTCAACTGCGAGACGATGAAGTTGATGTCAATCAGCGCGACCAGGCTTCCGTCCGGAGCTTGGATCACCACCGAAGACCCAAACGGCACTTCGATCGTAACGGGAATCAGCGTCTGCGGGTGGCCCAGCAAAACGTGAAAATTATCATCCCTGTCGTTGTTGCCGTCTTTGTTGAATAGCGGATAGAATTCAGCGCGCATTTGCGCGTCTCCGTACTGCGTGAATCCAGTGGCGTACTGCGAGCTATCGAACAATGGAGATTGTTTTATTTCGTCGTTAATCGTGGTGCTGTCAATCACGATGTTGTTGCCGTTCTGGTCCACGAATTCGTCGAAGAAAAACGAGAGTGGGACGTACTGTGTCGGGACCGTGGTGGTCTGTTTCTTGCGCGGATCCTGACCGACCATCGTGTAAGGAAAGACTGTCCCTCCAAATGTGAACGAGCGGGTGAAATTGGGCAAAGAAACGATCCGCGGGTCCTGTCGTTGGGTCGCTGTGTTCGTGGATGCCGATAACTTGTTGAACGCCATATGCTTCTGTTTGGTGTTGAAAGATGTAGAGAAACTGCCATCGAGAACAAGGGGATGACGCGGGACCTTTGCAGGGTTTTGCTGTCCGAATGCGGCAACACTGCCGAACAGGCACAGCATCAGAGATAGTAGGCACGTCGGGGATCTTCTCATTTGTTCTTTATCTCCTTCAGATGAGTTCGCGCGAGAGGGACAATGCCCGCACTGTCCTGCAAACTCAGCATGAAGTCAAATCAATTTGCCATCAATCACTGGGCCCGCCTCCTGGAACGGAAGCTACTACCGAAACTTCGGACATGCGTGTTCCCAGCCGCAAAACCACGTTATCGATTTTTCTTGACTCGTTAGGGTAGCTTTTGGTAATCTTAGCAGTGGAAATTCTCGCGACTCACAGCGGCCGAAAGGCCGCTTTTTTCATTTGGGCCGCCACCTGCATGGCCTCCTGCCAACCAGCGAGCAGACTGCTCTCCGATCGAGCAAAGAGAGCAAGTATGCAGCGTGCAAACCCTTTGTTTTCTGGATACTACAAACTGCTCCAGATTGAGAAACACGTGTAAGTTACGCAGAATCAATGAATTCCAAACGGTTTCCTGAAATGGGGGGGGGGTATTTTTTTGTTGCTCTCTGAAAGTCCATTTTGGGACGCAACCGCAAGTCGGCTTCCCCGCGAGTTTAATGGCCTCACTTTCATCAAATTCGCTAAACTAGCGGGTAGGACAGGCTTTCGAGCCTGTCTCCCGTAAGCCCTGACACGCTAGCAATTTCACGAGACGCCCATGACCAGCAACGCCGCCGAATTCGCCACCGTCGAACAAGCTGTAGAAGAAATCCGCCAGGGCCGCATGATCGTCCTCGTCGACGATGAAGACCGCGAAAACGAAGGCGACCTGACCCTGGCCGCCGAAAAAATCACTCCCGAAGCCATCAACTTCATGGCTAAGTACGGCCGCGGCCTCATCTGCCTCACACTTACGGAGCAGCGCTGCGACGAACTCCACCTCCCGCTCATGTCCCCCATTAACACGAGCGTCCACGGCACCGCCTTCACCGAAGCCATCGACGGCCGCCGCGGCGTCACCACCGGCATCAGCGCCTCCGACCGCGCCATCACTGTCCTCACCGCCATCGACCCCAAAACCCGCCCGCAAGATCTCGCTCGCCCCGGCCACGTTTTCCCGCTCCGCGCCCGCAACGGCGGCGTCCTCGTCCGCGCCGGCCAGACCGAAGCCAGCGTCGACCTCTCCCGCATCGCCGGGCTCAACGCCAGCGGCGTCATCTGCGAAATCATGAACGAAGACGGCACCATGTCCCGCGTGCCGCAGCTTCACGAATTCTGCAAGCAACACAATCTAAAAATGTTAACGGTAGCCGACCTTATCCGCTACCGCATGCAGCACGAGCGCTACGTCCGCCGCGTCGCCGAAGCCGTCCTCCCCACGCGCTACAGCGACTTCCGCATGATCGCCTACGCCAGCGACGTCGACCACGACCAGCACATCGCCCTGGTCCGCGGCAACCTCGAAGGCGAAACGCCCGCCCTGGTTCGCGTCCACTCCCATTGCCTCACCGGCGACGTGTTCGGCTCCACGGCCTGCGACTGCAGCGAACTTGTTGTCCGCAGCCTGGAAAAAATCGCCAAAGAAGACCGCGGCGTCTTCCTTTACCTCCATCACACCGGCCGCGGCTTCAGCGTAGAAACCGCCGACGAGCCCGGCGCGCTGCCCCAAATCCACTTCCACAAGCGCGGCCAACTCGACCGCGAACCGGCCCGCCAGCGTATGGTGCAACACGAAAGCGGCATAGGCGCCCAAATCCTCATCGACCTAGGCCTAAAAGACATTCGCGTCCTAACGAATCACCCAAAAAAGGTAGTAGCCCTGGAAGGCTACGGCATCCGCATCGCCGACCAAGTCCCATTACGCATCGAGCAACCCAAGCCCACGCATCAAGTGATCTAGCGCCCACGGCGCGAATGATCTGCCGCGCATCACCTGACGCACCGAGTGATCCAGCCCCGCGGTCGGACACACCACCCAAACGTGTCATTCCGAGCGGAGCGAGGAATCTGCTTTTTCTTTTGGCATCGAACGCGAACAGTGAGGAAAGAGGCTGAGGTCCGCGTGATCTAGGGCGACAAACACGGCGGATCCGCCGGAGCGGAAGGAGTCTTCGGCGGCGGTGCCGCAGGCTTCGCCGGACCGGGCATCGCAGGCTTCCCCGCCGAAGCTGGCCTACTCGCGGGCGCGGCCCTGCCCGTCGTCAAATACTTACGCATCTTCTCCAGACGCTTAGCCCCAATGCCGCGAATCGCCAACAAATCGTCCACGCTCTTAAACGCGCCATACGACTTGCGCATCTGCAAAATCTTATCGGCAGTAGCCGGGCCAATCCCCGGCACCAACTGCAACTCCTCCGAAGTAGCCGTATTCAAATTAATAGGCGCCGGAGGCGGCTTCTTCTTCGCCGCAACAAGGCACGAAGGAATCACACAAAGTGCGCCGACACAGATCGCGACACGAGCAAATGACCGCCAAGGCATAGCGGTAGAATAATGCATCGAATATATTAATAAATCAATAATTATAGCTGTCGGAATCCATGAAGGCGGGTGGACGCTCTACTCTTCTTCCCCGTCTCGTTTGTTTCGACGCTCAGCCCAAGCAATGTACGCCCAATTAAACAAATAAAGTGCCCCCACGCCGATAAGAAATAGACCGACATAGAGGCTAAACCCCACGAGAGGAGTTGGGGCAGGAAGATATTTCCGGAGGTGGTTGAAGGTGATGTCGTACTTTGCCGCCAGGAAACTCACGACGCCCACGCAAGCGGCGCCAAGCACTCCCGCGCCTAGGAGCTTGAAAGAATCGCGTGTCCAAAGCCCACCAACAGGCTTGAGATCCGACGGCGCCTTGATATCCCACAGAACCAGAACGTAGTGGTCGCCTTTGCGCAACGTGCGGATAGCTTCGGCCCAGCGACGTACCTTTTCGGCGTCTTCTTTCTTCAACCGATCGCGCGAGCGATGGAGAAGTCGCGAGAGTTTGCTTTCATATTCCGCGGTGTCGTATTGCGCTTCAAACTCGTCGTTCAGCTGCACCGGGTTTTCGCACGAAGCATCGCTCTCGGTGAAGTACATCATTCGCTTCTCAAGCTCGCTGAGGGGCAAGCCGTCCAAATCCGCTTGCTCGGCCGTCTGTTGCACAAGAAAGTCTTTTGCTTGTTTAGCGTTCATGCGCCGAAGCTTTCAAAGTGACTATGCCTCTCATCCCACGGAGAGCGGCGGGCCGAGCAGTTCCATGCCGTAGGCGCGGTAAACTTCGGCTTGATTGAGGTAAACGCCGCCGGTGTGCGCCTCGTTATCGCGGAAGAACGCTTCCATCTTATTGGCGGGCGCGAAGCCGATCAGCAGTTTGCCGGGAGTGTCGCCGGCAAACGCCCACGCGTGAGGCACTTCTCGCGGCGCAAGAATGGAATCGCCAGGCTTCGCACGAAAACGCTCGGCGCCGACCTCGACCAGATATTCACCCGCGATGACGTAGAACCACTCGTCCTCGTTGTGATGCAAATGACGCGGCGGGCCGCCCTTCTTGTGATTTGTATGCTCGAAGATAAAAAGATCACCGGCGCTGTCCCGCGTCAACACTTTGAAATCGGTGGAACTAACTCCGATGCTGTGGTGCGCGCCCTCGCGATCCTCGCCCCCGGCGACGCGAGCAGCCTTCGCCGGCGTAGCGGGCTTGCTGGACTGCCCCACAAGAGCCAGCGGAAAAGCAGCGACAGCTCCGCCCAAAAAACTGCGACGCTCCATGTTCCCCATCTCAGGTGTTCTCCTTGGGGGAGCATGCTATCAGAAAGGAGACGAAGCCGGGCGATCTACCCGAGTCTTTGCCTTGCGCGTCGTAGACTTCTTGGAATGATTGGACAATGAGGGCTAAGGCCAATCAACCGAATACACAGCGAAGATTCTGTACGGTCCTGGCTCGGAATTGTTGAAAGTTCCGGCGCTGACATGCCTCTCAGCCTCGTCAAAAGTCTCAAATAAACAATGAACGTTTGTTGCGAGTTCTGCGGCGAGGTGGTTGCACGAAAGCGGAGAGCACTGCGCCAAGTTCCGATTCGAAAATGTGACTACGTCGAAGCCCTCTAGCCTTTTTCCGGAGGGCGCCTCTACATTAGTTGGAACCGACGGCTCGGGTTGAAATGAGCACCACTTTTGGCCATCCCATTCCAATTCATATAGCTCGTAATAAAACAGGGCCGTTTCCTCCAAGCCGATGGAATTTTCACCAGCGATTTCTCGGATCACTTGCGGTGAGTCAAATAACCAAAATCCATTGTGCCTCCAGTAGTCGACGTAGTCAGCGAAGTCCGACGATACGCAATTACTGACCGAGTAGACATCGATTACCCGCGCTGCCCGGAGCCAGTCTGGTTTCATCTGTACAAGCTTGGCCATGTATCCGGCGGGAACCATGGACGTCCCGGCTAACTGAGTTTCTTGCCTTGGGCGTCGTAGACTTCGAGGTCGCCGAAGAGGGCGGCTTGTGATTCGATTTGGGTGCGGTCGCCGACTACGACGATTTGCATGTTTGCGGAATCGAGATATTTGCGGGCGGTTTCGAGCAAGTCGACTGGCGTGAGGGCGCGAACTTTGGCGCGATAGGTTTCGAGATAGTCGTCGGGCAATTCGTTTAGTGCGACGACGGCGACCTGGCCAAGCAATCCGTTCTGTGTCGCGAGTCCCATGGAGAAGACGCCGCTCAGATAATTCTGGGCGTCGGCCAATTCGGCTTCCGGAACTGGGACGGAGCGCAGCTTGTCCATCTCGTAGAAAATCTCCGTGAGCGACGCGGCTAACACGTCGTTGCGCACCGCCGCCGAAACGGAAAAGTAGCCGTGTTGACGCAAAGCAGTGACGCCGCTCCGCGGGCTGTAGGTGTAGCCCTTGTCTTCGCGAATGTTCATCACCAGCCGCGAATTGAACGCGCCGCCGTACAAACTGTTTGTCAGGCCGAGGCGAATCCAATCCGGATGCTTTCGCGTGATCGCGTGGCAACCCGCAAGAATCTGCGTCTGCACCGCGCCGGGCAAATGCACGAGATAGACGCGCCGCCCGCGCGGATTCGCGGGAGCCGCGAACGATTTCGTCTCGGGCTTGTCCCCTTCCCAGCCGCCGAAAACGCTCTCGACAGATTTCAACATCGCGTCCGGTTGAAAATCGCCAACGAGCAACAAGATTCCGTTCTCGGGCGTGTAAAAATCGATGTAAAGCTCCATCAGGTCGTCGCGCGTGTAAGCCGCAACTTCCTCCTCCGTCGGCGAAACAATGGCGTACGGATGAGCGCCAAACAAAACTTTACGCAGCCGCTCGCCCGCAAGAAATCCCGGCTCCGTCCGGCTGAGTTTTACCTCTTCCAGCTTCTGGCGCCGTTCGCGCTCAAACTCGGCTTCGGGAAACGCCGCCTCGCGCGCCAACTCGTTGACCATGCCGAGCAACGGCTCGGCAAAGTCGGAAAGGCCGGCAAACGAAATCGCGCTCGTGTCCGAACCTGCGCTCGTAGCCAGGTCCGCGCCGATACGCCGTAAATCCTCCTCGATCTGCCGGCTTGCGCGTTTGGCCGTGCCTGTTCGCGCCACGCTCGCGGTCATTTCCGCCAGCCCTGGCCCGCGCTCAATCGCCGCCACGTTGCCAGACTTGAAGTAGAGATCGCCATGGAATTTCGGAATCGTATGCGACTCGACAAGAATCACTTCGAGACCGTTCGAGAGCCGCGTCCTCCGCCGCTTCGGCCAGGTAACTTGCCGTTCGGCGGAAAGGGCCGGTACCGCACTGCTTTCTACAACCGCGCGCGTAGCCATTACGCTGCCTCTTTCTTGTCTGCCGCTACGGGCATTCGGAAAACGATGGCGCGCTTGTCTTTGCGCAGATATTTCTTCGCCGCCGCGAGAATTTCCTCGCGCTTCACGGAGAGAAACCCATCGAGAATGGTGTTCACCAGTTGCGGCTCGTTATCAAACAGCGTGAAGCAAGCGAGAAGATGCATCAAGCCATAACGAGGCATGCCGCCATGGCCGCCTTCGAGCAAAGAAAAATAATCGGACTCCCATTTCACTTTGAGCTGCGCGAGTTCGTCTTCGCTGATGCCCTTCTCCTGAATTTCGCGGATCACTTCATCGAAAGCCGCCAGCGCCTGCTCGCTCGTATATTCCGGCTTGTGCAGAATGCGCGTCACCATCTGCGTCGGCCCGTTGTAACCGAAAATATCGTCGATTCCACCGTCGAGTTCCACCGCGACTTGCTTTTCGAGCACGAGTTCGCGGTAGAGTTTGCCGGCGCGCCCACCATGTAGCGCCTGATCGAGCAGCGCCATCGCGCACCAATCGGTCGTCCGCCGCTTCGGAACGACGTAGCCGATCGCCATCGCGGGCAGAGTCCCGAATTTTTCTTCGACGTTGCCGCGCCGCTCTTCGCTCTGCTCGGGCTCAGTCGGATCCGCGAACGGCGGCGCCGCTCCCGCGGGAATGTCGGCAAACAATTTCTTGGCCAGCGCAAATCCCTCTTCTGGCTTCACGTCGCCGAGCATCAGCAACACGGCATTGTTCGGAACATAATACGTCTTGAAGAAAGCCTGCACGTCGGCGAGGTCCGCCGCATCCAGATCGTTAAAATCACCATAGAAATTGTGCGAATTCGCCCAATTGCGAAAGGCCACCGGCGGCAAATCGAGCCACGGAAATCCGCCATACGGCTGGTTCAAGACGTTTACGCGCACTTCTTCTTTCACCACGTCGCGCTGGTTGCGCAAATTTTCGTCATCCACTTTCAGCGCCCGCATGCGGTCCGCTTCGAGCCACAGCACTCTTTCGAGCGCGTTCGACGGCACGGCCTCGTAATAATTCGTCACGTCGTAATGCGTCGAACCGTTCAGCACGCCGCCGCTCGAATTGATCAGCTTGATGTGCTGCATCTTCGGCGCGTTCGCCGATCCTTGAAACATCATGTGCTCGAAAAGATGCGCGAAGCCGCTGCGCCCCTGCGGCTCGAGCCGAAATCCAATTTTGTAATACACGCCGACGGTCACCACCGGCGCGGTCGTGTCCGGCGCGATGACTACTTTCAATCCGTTCGCCAGCGTCGTGCTCTCAATCGCAATCCGCAGTTGCTTCACGCTTGTCCCCCTGTAGATTTCACTTTTGTTTTCTTGTTCACCGCAACTTTTTCCAACTCCGCCAGCATCGCGGAGGAATCCTGAGACAACACCAGCGCCGCCAATCGATTCACCGCCTCGTACGCTTCCGTGAATTCTTCCGGTAACTCTTTCATCGCTCGCATGTGTGCGGCAACAACGGAATAATCTCCGCGCGAGAGCGGCCCCGTCCACGCCGCTCGCGGACCGAGTCGCTCGAAATTTTCCAGCACCTGCCGCGTGAGCGGCAACAGCGCGCGCACCGCCTCGCGCCGCTTCATTCCCGCCGCGGTCATCAGCCTCGTAGCCGCCTCCATCAACGCCAGCACATTCCCCGCAGCCAGCGCGCCCGCCGCATGGTAGAGCGGCTTTTTCGCTCCATCAACGCGCACGGGAACCGCGCCGAAAGAGCGCGCGATTTGCCGCGCCACGCGCACGGCAGCAGTATCACCCTCAATTGCAAAAACTTTTCCGTCAAGCGGCGGCACTCCCACTCCGCTGAAAGTTTGCAGCGGATGCATCGACCCAACCGCCGCGCCGCACTTCCGCACCGGATCGAGAACGTTCGAACTAAGCGCCCCGCTGGTGTGCAGCACAATTTTACCGCGTAATTCCTCCGCGCCAATGCGCGCCAAATCGGCTGTAACTTCCGCAACAGCGCTGTCACGCGTAGTGATCAAAATAACCTGCGCCGAAAGCACTTGGCGCGTCAGGAAGGCATGCGCGTGTCCAGCGCCGATGGAGCGCACCGCTTTGCGCGCCGAGGGCTCGCTGCTAGTCACGACCGCGCCGATTTTCCATCCCAACTCGCGTAGCCGCCTTCCTATTGCACGGCCGACGCGACCTGCACCGACGATCGAAAGTGTCCCCGCCATTACATGTTAGGATAACCTGAGGCTGTCACTCGACACCAATTTTGATGCACACTTTTGGATTTGTTGTTTTCTTCCTCGTTGCAGTCTTCTGGGTATTCCACGGACTTCGTGCGGCTTACGGCTCCAGCAAGCTGCCCTGGCTTAAAAACTTCGCTCCAGCGGATGATGCCGCCTGCCCGAGCATTTCGATGATATTTGCGGCGCGCGATGAGGAAGAAAAACTTCCGGCGGCGCTCGCAACTCTCGCTGAACTCGATTACCCGGGCTTGGAAATTATTGCCGCCGATGATCGTTCGAAGGATGCCACAGGCCGCATTCTTGAGGATTTCGCCGCGGGCCATCCGCATTTTCGGGCGGTACGCATTGCGGAGCTTCCCGGCGGCTGGCTCGGCAAACCGCATGCGCTGCAGCAAGCATACGAGGCTTCCACCGGTGAATGGCTGCTGTTTACGGATGCCGATGTGCGGTTCAAGCCTGATGCTCTTCGGCGAGCGGTCGCGCTTGCCAAACAGCGGAATCTCGATCACCTCACGCTTGTAGGCGACGTAGAGATGCACGGATTTTGGGAAACGACGCTGATTACTTTTTTTGGGCTGGCGTTTCATCTTTCGACGGACGCGTATCGGGTAAGCGACCCGAATTCACGCGCTTATGTTGGCGTGGGCGCGTTTCAATTGCTGAGGCGCAGCGCTTACGAGGCGATTGGCACACATCGGCGTTTGGCGATGGAAGTTGTGGACGACATGAAGCTGGGAAAGCTGGTGAAGCAGCGGGGCTTTCGCTCGTGCGTCGGGATTGCGCAAGAATTTGTTTCCGTACGGTGGCATGCGGGCGCGAGAAATGTGATTCGCGGAGTAACGAAGAATCTTTTTGCGGCGTTCGGATACAACCTCGCGTTTGCGGCGGTTGCTCTCTTTGGAATGCTTTTGCTGAACGTCGTTCCGTTTATCGCTGTTTTTGCCGGGCACGGCTGGATTCGGATTTTTGCAGCGATCGCAGTACTCGCCGCGCTTTGTATGCATGCCAGCGTTGACGTGGTGAACAGGGTTTCGCCGCTTTACGTGCTGACGCATCCGCTTGGGGCGGTTTTGTTTTGCTACATGATCGTGCGGTCGGTCGCGGTGACGTTGTGGCAAGGCGGAGTGACGTGGCGCGGCACTTTTTACCCGTTGAAAGAATTGAAGCGGGGCGTCGTTTAGCGACGCGAGTTGAGCGGTGTTGCTACGCGGCGGCGTTGTTGCGCGCCACCGTCATGCGGCAGGTTCGGGGGCCGGAGTGGGCGCGGATTCGATGGTGTAGAGGCCTGCGACGTCCCTTTGTTTTAGCGAGCGAATGCGGTCGCGGAGTTGGGCGGCGCGCTCGAACTCGAATTTCTTAGCGGCTTCGCGCATTTGAGTTTCGAGTTGTTGCAACATTTCGGCGAGCTGCTTTTCGTTTTTGATTTTGGATGTGGCGGCGTCTAGCTCGGTGTCGTCGGCAGGAACCGTGACGTAATCGGCTTCGACGATGCGCGCGAGATCCATGTCAACGGACTTGATGATGGACATGGGCGTGATGTTGTTGTCCTTGTTGTACTCGAGTTGCTTGGTGCGGCGGCGATTGGTTTCGTCGATGGCTTGATTCATGGAGCCAGTGCGGCGGTCGGCGTAGAGGATGGCGCGGCCTTCGATGTGTCGGGCGCAGCGGCCCATGGTTTGAATCAACGACGTGGAACTGCGCAGGTAGCCTTCCTTGTCGGCGTCGAGAATAGCGACCATGGACACTTCCGGTAAGTCCAGGCCTTCACGCAGCAAGTTGATGCCGATCAGCACGTCGAATTCGCCGCGGCGCAGATCGCGCAGGATTTTGATGCGGTCGAGCGTTTCGACTTCGGAGTGCAGGTAGCGGCAGCGTACGCCGACTTCTGTGAAATATTCGGACAGGTCTTCGGCCATGCGCTTCGTCAGCGTGGTCACCAGAACGCGCTCGTTTTTTTCGGCGCGCTTGCGAATTTCCTCGAGCAGATCGTCGACCTGGCCTTTCACCGGACGAATCTCGACCTGCGGATCGACTAGCCCGGTCGGGCGGATAACCTGCTCGACCACTACGCCGCCGGACTTTGTGAGTTCGTAGGGGCCGGGCGTGGCGGAGACGTAGATGACTTGATTCATGCGGTGCTCGAACTCTTCGAAGGTTAGAGGGCGATTGTCGAGCGCGGAGGGCATGCGGAATCCGTAATCGACGAGCGTTTGCTTGCGCGCGCGATCTCCGTTGAACATGCCGCGCACCTGGCCAACGGTTTGGTGCGATTCGTCGATGAACATCAGAAAATCCTGCGGGAGGTAGTCGAGCAGCGTGGGCGGAGCTTCTCCGGGCAAGCGGCCGCTGAGATGGCGCGAATAATTTTCGACGCCGTGGCAATAGCCGACGGTGCGCATCATTTCGATGTCAAACATGGTGCGCTGCACGACGCGCTGCGCTTCCACGAATTTTCCCTGCTTCTCCAACTCTTTTTTCCACCACCACAGCTCTTCCTGAATGGTGATGATGGCGCGGTCGCGCTGCTCCTGAGGCGTGACGTAATGATTTCGAGGGAAAATCGTGACGCGTGACAGATCTTCGTGACCGGTTCTGACCTCGCCGGTCAACGGATCCACACGCCGAATCGTATCGATCTGGTCGCCCCACATCTCGAAGCGGAAAGCGTCGTCCTGATACGGCGGGTAAAGTTCAATCATGTCTCCGCGAACGCGGAAGGTGCCACGGCGGAGATCTTCGCCGCGCTCGTATTGACTGTCGACGAATTTATGCAGCAGCGCTTCGCGCGAAGTGCTTTGGCCTTTTTCGAGCGTGATGACCATGCCGTAGTAGGCATCCGGCGAGCCGATGCCGTAGATGCAAGAGACGCTGGCGACGATGATGACGTCGCGGCGCTCGAAAAGAGAACGAGTGGCGCTCATGCGCAGCTTGTCGAGCTCGTCGTTGATGGTGGCTTCTTTGTCGATGTAAATGTCGGCAGAGGGGA
>DASXMM010000016.1:0-9546 GCA_036495665.1 Candidatus Acidiferrum sp.
AGGAGCATCTGGTCGAGCTGATGGCGGAGATCGGTGCTGTTGGGGCCGGAGATGATCTGATAGTCGGCCATTTGACCATGAGCGTCGACAGTGACGTCGACGAGGAGGCCGTGCGGAAGAGAGAGCTCGACTTCGTGCTGCTCGGGCGCCCAGGCTTGCGGGTAATCGGAGAGCGATAGAAGCTCAGCGGGACGCAGAATGTTGAGCGGGACGTCGTTGGAGACGGCGCGCACGGTGATGCCGGGAACCATCAATTGCAGGACGAGGACGAAAACGACGACCGCGGAAAAGACGCCGCCGGTGGCGGGAACGGTGAGCGGACGGAAAACGTTGTCGAGAAGGATTTCGGCGCGGTCACGGACTTTGTGCACGCGGCTGGACCAATCATGGCTGTGCTGGGACTGGGCGGCGGCAACTTTAATGCGCACTGCAAGGTCGGCAGGGGGAATATTTTTGGGTACGCGGGAAAGCAGGACGGAAAGCTTGCGGAAGGTTTCGAGCTCGGCGCGGCAAAGGGTGCAGCCGTTCAGGTGCTCGCCGATTTGAACGCGCTCCGCCGGTGATGTGGTGCAAGTGATGGCGTCGTCGAGATAGCCCGCCAGTTTTGTCCGTACTGTGTTGCACTTCATGAAAGCCCCTCCCCCGCTGTGTTTGCGCGCAGGGAATTACCTTGCTCATGCGAATGCTCGTGCGAAGAATCGTTTACGCGGCGCGCGGCCGAGTAGGCGTCGCCGAAGGGCGACGGCTGCGGCTCGGCGATCGGTCCATGCGAACCGTTGTGCGCCACTGTTTGCGCGCTGCCGTGCGCGGCTGGGTGCAAAGACGAATGCGGTTCGTGTTCCTTGAGCAGCGGCTCGAGAAACTGGCGAAGCGAGCGGCGGCCGCGAAGGATGCGAGACTTCACGGTGCCGACGCTGCATTCGAGAACTTCGGCGACTTCGTCGTAGCTGAGTCCCTCGAGGTCGCGCAGGATGACGGCGGTGCGAAACACGTCGGGAACTTGTTGCAGAGCGTTTTGCACAGCAAACTGAACTTCGCGCGAAGCTAACTGCTCGAAGGGTGTGGCGCCGAGATCTTCGATTTCGATTTGGGCGTGCCCTTCTTCGGGTTCGGCGTCGATCGAAACATTTTTTTGCAGATGACGCTTGAACCAGCGCTTGTGATTGAGCGCTTCGCGAATGGCGATGCGATAGAGCCAGGTTTTCAAAGAGCTGCCTTGGCGGAATTTTCTGATGCCGCGGAAGGCTTTCAGGAAAACTTCCTGAGAGCCGTCGGCGGCGTCGGAAGTGTCGCCGAGCATGCTCAGGATCAGGTTATAGACCGGGGCGTGGTAATGGGTAACCAGCCAGTCGAATGCCGTTTCCGAGCCGGCTTGCAGCTCGTGGACGAGTTCGGCTTCATCGCGGCCCCAAGAAAGGGCGCCTGCCCATTCGGACACTGCCGGCCTTTCCGACCCGGTTGCTAGCCGAGCCACCCTGCTAGTAGGTCCACATTAGAACGATGGACCCAGGCCTTCTTGCGAGTGCGATCCCGATCATGCTGGGAGCGACTTGCTACCGGGGACGACAGTCTGCGGATGCCGTGCCCGATGTCCGCTCTCACTTGCTTAGACACCGGGAAGAGCGGAGATGTTTCCCGGTAGAGATTACTCATTGACGACATTTTGGCACCTTGCTGGGCTGGGGGCAAGAGTACTTGGGGTGACGAGGACGAAGTAACGACGTAAGGAAGAAACGAAACAACGAGATTGGGACCACCCCCCACACCCCCGTTGTGTACGGCGAGAGTGCGTACGAGCATGATTCGAGAGGGGTTGCGGCGATTCGTTCGTGTTGATGAGGAAGTGGTGAGTGACGAGTGGTGAGTGGCGAGCAGAGGCACGCCCCTCGCCCTGTTTTTGTAAGTGTTGTTTCTAAAGGATTTAGCTTTTCTGTAAGTGGTTTAGAATCAACATTTGTGGGCTTCCTTGTAAGTGTTGATTTTGCAGGAGATGGCGGATCGGGATGGGTGTGGGTACGGGGTTCTAACACCCCGACGGAGTCGGGGCAGGCGCTGGGCGCAGAATTCACGGAGAGGGAGGAAAAGCGGGAGGGAGGTACGAGGAGCGGGTTATATCGTATTTTCACACGAAATTCTAGCGTATATTTACCGGTCTGTCAAGATAAATCGTAAGCATAAGAAAAGGAAGCGGATAGAGGAGCGAAGTCATCTCTCTACAAGGGTCGGCGACCCGCCGGCTCTGCTAAGGCTCAGCTCGCGCGTTCTTAGGGAGATGGTTGAGCGAAGGGATTTCGTACTGTGATTCGGCCATCAATGGTCTGGCCATCTTGAAGATCTTCGGAGTACAGCGTCGCGCATCCAGCTTCCAAGGCAGCGGCAACGACCAGCGCATCATAGATGTTGTAGCCGTGCTGCTCTGCGATTTTGAGTGCCGCTTCGTGCATTTCCACGGTGATGGGAAGCGGAGAAGGACAGAGAACCCGGAAAGCATCCAAAGCTTCCAACACGTCACTCCAAGGCATCAGGATTTTGCGTCGAGCGACAGAGACGAATTCGTTGAGGATCTGGACACTGAGTATCCCTCCCGATGCGAGGAGGTGCTCGGCTTGCGCGCTGCGCGGATCACCCTTCGCTACAGCGTATATGAGCACGTTCGTATCGAGGAAGGGCTTAACGGGCATTGGCGTCTTCACGGTCAAAGACAAATCCGGCAGGCAAAGGACGCCGCAATTTGCGCAGACGGGCGAGGGCGCGTTGCGTGCTTTGGTCGCGGCTCACTTCGAAGACGCGGTCACGCGCGATGCGGATTTCGATCTGGTCGCCTTCTTTGAGATTGAGAGCGTCCACCACGGCACTAGGCAAACGCACGGCGAGACTGTTGCCCCATTTGGATACCTGCATGGTCTCCTCCATGATATACATAGGAATTGTATATCATTGAGGATGTCCGTGCAACTCAGTCTGGAACTTGTGGAATCACCCCTCTTGTGAGTGCTCTTCGTGTGCTCGGCCGACTCGGTGTAAGAGTTTTTCCTTCTTTTCTTCGTATCTTTTCCAGCGCAAACGCGAATAAAAACGCCAAACCTCGGCACTCACAAATCGTAAAATGTCCTTGTCCCATTCGGACCGGACTACTGCCAATGGGTAAACTAAACCTTCTCCTCGGTCTTGCCGCTCTCCTGCTTGTTATCGCCATCAGCTGGCAGGTCGTCTCTGCCGAAATCTCCAACGCCGAGCTCCGGGCCGACATGCGCGACATTGCAGCTCAAGTCGCCACCCGCATCGGTCTGGAGCCGCCGAATACCGACGAACAGCTCCGTACTGCCGTACTGCACAAAGCCGAAGAGCACGACATTTCGCTGACTCCCGAGCAGGTGACCGTCCGCCAGACCGGCGAGGGCAAAAGCGTCGTCGTTTTTCTCTCCGCTGACTACCGGTCCCGCATCAACCTGCTCGTTTATTCCTTTACTCTCCACTTCACACCTTCCAGCAACAAATAATTTTCTGGGACGGAAGTCACCATGCAAACGTCCATCTCTCTACAAGGGTCGGCGACCCGTCGGCTCACCCAACTGCTAGGGTTCAGCCACCCGCCGGTCGTCTAACCGCTGCCAAGTTTACTCGGAACGAGGAGCCGACAACGTCATCCAATCAGCCCTGTCACAAGCGATAACCTTTGGTCTCGGCATCATCTTATTAGCAGTGTAGTCTTGCCTAGTCCTTCTGTCCGTAAGCGGGTACCCCCGTCTGCGAAGGTTAGGACTTCGACTTCCCCAGAGTCCCGTAGCCGTGCTAGCTCCGACATCTGCCGTTCAAATTCAGCGACAGAAATGGGCCACCAACCGTCGTCTAAAGTTCCTATGCCGTGAAACATTAAAACGTACCAATCAGGCTGCACCCATCCGTCTACGCATTCTGATCCATCTCTTCCGATCTGATGAGAACGCGCGTCAATCTGGACAGAAATGGGATTATCAAGAGCAACCAGTCGGCAATTAACTCTGTACAAATCTGTCGTTCGTTCGGGACCATAGATTCTAGAGGCTCCGGCCCGCGCCTGCTTATACCCGGCGGTGACGACAGCCTGTTTAATAGGCTCAGTGAAACGACAAAACGGGTAACAGTAGGAAGAAACTTCTACTTCTAACCTCTCCTCAATCCAGCGTTTTGACCCCTCAGCCTCGCCTTTGGGGTCATTATCCAAAAACGGGTGTCTGTGGTGGACGCTATGGGCCCCAATCTCATGCCTCCGTCGAATCATGTCTTTCAAAAACCGGACATCCTCGTGATTCCAGTCAGTCTTAGCCCAATCGGGATGTGGGAATCCGTCTATATGAATGGGGTCAGTGTTGGCAGTCAAAAAGAAGGTGGCCGAAAAATCGTATTGATCGAGGATGGGAACTGCACGTTCGAATTGACACCGCAGTCCGTCGTCAAAAGTCAGCGAGATGAGTGTTGGGGTCATTCTAAAAGGGGACAAGTTTGGTGTTCATGATGAGAAACCGGAATTAAATAACGCCTACTTCCGATCTTTGTCCTCAGGTTCATCTTCATCACGGTCAAGAACCTCATGGATGCCCTCGAATGTGGTCTCGCCTGGCTTGGGATTTGTAAGGATTTCATCCGTGTTCGTCGTGATGCCTTTTCCCGGCTCTATGCTTTGACTCTTTATGCGGTCAAAATCAACGTCCCTCGCCAACACGTATCGTGGCTGCATGAGCTTGTCATCCTGCACTTCAACAAGTTCTGTCTCGATCCCATGCTCTTTTAGCAATTTCTCTTGGGTCGTTTCGCAGGAAGACTGGTAATCCTCCGTCGCTTCCTTGATGTCATAAACCCAAATGAATGCGTCCTGATACTCCCGCACGTAGCGGTTGACGGGAGCAATCGTGGTCTTGGGTATCGCCCGATAGTAAACTCGCATATTAACTTGTCCTCAGCACGCTCAGACTCCTACTTGTTGATGTACTTACAGACCGCGCTCGCGACATCGGGTCGTCTTGCTGCTAAACACTATGATGGACGTACTGGAAAAGTCAACATGCCGTCGTCAATGTATGTTAGGCTGCAAGAACAATGAAATTGGACATCCCGAACCAGAAGATGAGCGAGAAGCTGGGGGGCTTGCTCTCCGATGTTCCCGGAGAATTTCGCCGCCGTCCCCGAATCGTGCCGGGCCTCGAACAACTCACCATCTTTCGGGATAATGGCATACCCTGCCCACAATTCACCGTTCATCTTAAGGAGGCAAAGAAATGGGTTGAAGCGGGCGATGTCGTTTTCGGTAGGGACAGGAGTCACGAAAAGGGAGCGGACATCGTCGTTCAAGGCTCCACTTGGGACCGAAAGGAATTTTGGAGCAAATTTATTCCTTCGAGTCGCGAGTATCGAATACATATTTTTGCCAATGAACAGATTCAGCAGAGCTTGAAGACTTTCAACCCGAACGCCCCGCGACGAAGGACAGACGGACTCCCGATACGCAATACGGAGACGGGCTGGGAGTATGATCACGCCTTCAATCCACGACCGGCTGCTGTCGATCTGGCGAAGCGTGCTGTGCGGATACTTGGCTATTTGTGGGGTGGCGTTGATTTTCTCGAAGGTACCAATGGGACCTGTTACGTCCTGGAGGTAAATAGCGCCCCAGGGATGGACGACACCACGGCGCACGCGTATGCCGACGCAATCAAAAAATATGCTGAGCAATCCAACCAATACGGGAAAAGGTAAATGCTAGCAACCTGATCGGCTTGGGTAGTGGCGGCTCCCGAGCCTTGGTAGATGGTCAGAAAAGTGATTGCTTTTTTATGCTGTACTTAGAAGGCGGACTGTCTAGCCGGCTGTGGACAGGCACATCGTCGTCAGAGTTTTAGGATTCTTTCTAGAAGTGTGTTCCTGACCCTTCGCAACATTGCTCAGGGAAACGGTCATGTGAGCGCGCCGTTCGGCTCCGCTCAGCGCAGGTTTTGAGAGGTTGATGCGGGATTTGAAGGCGCGGGAAAGGAAAGTTAACAGTCGACAGTTGAAGGTTGAAAGCGAAAAGAAAAAGCAGATCCCTCGCTACGCTCGGGATGACAAATGCGTGGGGGACGGACGCGTGGGGCGGGTGCGGGGGACGTGGGGGACAGGTGGCCCTTCGGCTTCGCTCAGGGTAAACGAGTGGCGAGAATACTTGGAGTGAAGGTTCTGCGAGCGAGGGCGGCGACTCGTTCTTGCTGTTCTTCGTGCGGCATGGTGGCCAGGTGTTTTTCTGCGATTTGAGCGAGCGCTTCGACGGTGTCTTCGAGTGTTGGCTTGGTTTTCTTCTTTGGCATGGGCTCACCCTCAATAGTACGAAATCTCAAGAAGAGGAGCCGTGATGCCTGCGTCCTGCCATTTCTTCTCGCTCTTCTCGAGCGATGCGAGCAGAAGCTTTTCGGCGTTGCGGCGAGTCGGCGTGGTTTTCCGGGAACGTGAGGCTTTTCCGCGAGCGGGGCGGGAAGCGGCGGCACGACGCACGCTTGAAGCTGCTTTCGATTTCTTCTGCAACGCGACCCCCTGGACTTTACTCGTCCATTAGACAGCACGGGGAAGCGGAAGACAAGGGTGTTGTGGGCCTGTACTGTACTGCGCTGATCGGTTGCCGACCTGGCACGAAAAAGACTCGAAATTTATACTCCGAACCGGCTGGCGAAACCCAGGTACACGCGCACACGGCGGTGAGAGGCGTGTGCGGACAGTGGGCGTGAGCTGCCAGCGAAGAGGGCGCGGAGTTGTGGGCGCTAAGGGTTGTTGTTTTTGGCTGATGGGGTTGGGGCGTCAGCATTGGGCTCGGTGGGCTTCATGGCAACGACTTCGTAGGTGCGCGATTTTTTGTCGCCCTCGGGACAACTGACGGTCATGTGGTCGTTTTTGATCTTGAAGACGACTTCCTGACCGACAGGCAAAATAGCAGGGTGCTTTTTTTCGGTGGGCTGGATTTCGTATTCCATGTCGTCGGTGCGCAAGAGGTAGCGCGGGCATAGTTTTTCATTGGAGTTCATATGGGTAATGCCGACGGATGCCCAGATGCTGCCCAATCCGGTGACACCTTTTTGCGTGGCGCCACAAGGGACGGCGTCCATTTTTTCGAGCATGGCGCGATCGAATTGCTTTTTCTTTTTGCCGTCGGCGCTGGCGGGAAATGCGGCGACGAGGACGAGCGATAGGACAAGAAAGATTCTGAATCTCATGATGCCTCCTTAGATCTTCCGGCGAAGAGCGGCTCAGCAGGAGTACGCAAAGGATTGGAAGGCCGTCACGCGACCTTCCAATCCGGCGTACAACGCGGCTGTTACTGGTGCGGTTTGGGCTCGGCAGCCGGTGGTTTTGCGCCATTGGCGTTGAACTGCTGCGATGATTTAACAAAGTCCTGAGGATTGGCCATCAATTGCTGGCGGGCCTCAGGGTTGGCGTTCAGATATTCCTTAAGTTCAGGATGGCTTTCCACGAAGTCGTGGTCCTTGACCAAGGCCGGGTTCTGGGAGAGCCGCTGCGCGAGGTCGGAATGGCTGTTGAGGAATTCGCCGAAGTGGCGATGCATGTCGTTGTGATCGGTCATGCCATCACGATGGTCACGGTCCGCGCCGGCCCAGCGATCACGGTTCGCGTCGTCCTCGCGGCGGTCGTAGCGGTTTTCTGCCTCCATGAAGGCATTGGGGTTCTCCTTGATTTCCTGGCGAACCGCAGGATGGTCCTGGAGATAGGTCTGAAGAGCAGGGTGATTCTTCACAAATTCGTGGTTATCCACGAGAGAAGGATCTTTGCGAAGTTGTTCCGCGGTTTCGCGGTGGCTGTCCAGGAAGCGATCGAAATTGGCTAGCTCCTGGCGATTCGTGTCGCGGTCGCGGCTGACGTCGCGATCGCGGTTGTCGCGGTCACGATTGTCGGCTTGGCGGTCGGTGTCACGGTTGGCGTCGGTGGCGCGGTCACGGTTGGCGTCGGCGCGATTAGCGTCGGCGTCGCGATTGTCTTCGCGGCGGTCATCGCGATTTTGCGCTTGCATGAGGGCGTTGGGGTTATCTCGAAGCTGCTCGCGAACGGCGGGATGGTCCTGAAGATAAGCCTGGAGTTCAGGATGGCCCTTTACGTATTCCTCGTTATTTACGAGCGAGGGATTTTTGCGAAGCTGTTCGGCAGTTTCGCGATGAGCGTCCAAGAACTGATCGAAGCGGGACAGTTCCTGGCGGTTCACGTCACGGTCGCGATTGTCTTCGCGGCGATCGTAGCGATTTTCCGCGTGCATGAAGGCGTCAGGATTCTGCTTGATCTGTTCGCGGATTGCGGGGTGCTCCCGGAGAAAAGTTTGCAGAGCAGGATGGTTCTTGACAAAGTCATCCTTGTTTACGACTGAAGGATCTTTGCGAACCTGTTCCGCGATCTCGCGATGACTGTCCAGAAACTGATCGAAACGTGCCAATTCATCGCGGTTGATGTCGCGGTCCTGAACAGGCTTGTTATCCTGGGCGGGAGCGGATTGCGCAATAGCGGGCTGACTGAAACAGAAGAGAGATGTCAGAGCTAAGAATGACAGCCCACTCTTGAGATGCAATTGTGTTTTTTTCATCGGGCTCCTCCTTACGTGACGCGACTTGGTCACATGTGTGAAAGGTGCAACAGGCATGCCAATGGGCTCCAGAAAAACGGAAGTTGCCACAGCTCAAGACGTTAGGGAAAACGTTAGGCACGATAGGGCCGAGAGGGCAGTGGAAATTCGACATGGCCGGGGGAAAATCGTTATACGAGGAAGGCCTTACAAAGAAGAATGTACTGAAATTTTACTGGGCTTGTTACTTGGCGCGGCAGCTGTTGAGCCAGACGCAGCCCAGGGCGGCGACGATTCCGAACATCATGGAGACGGGTAAGGCAGCGTTGGGGACGCGGCCGAAATTTCCGCTGCCCAGGCCGAGGGCGTAGCCGAGACCGAAGCCTACGGCCATAGAGCCCAGGGTGATGAGTACATTGAGGAGTTTGCACTGGAGACCTTCGGCGCCTGCCAGGGCAAAGCCGGCGGCCAGGATCAACGTTGTTAGCCAAAGCAGGGTCATATGTCGTGGAGAAGGTAGCACACTCAGCCGCAAAGATTCGAGGGTTTGGCGAGGTATGAGGTGATAGGGTTACTGATGCGGTACATTCCGCGCCCGGCGGGGGTCTGGACGAACCGAGCCAACTCTATGGAGCGTGGTCGTTGAGGTTCAGGAGGGCTAAGGACGCTGAATTGGGGATTGCTTATGTCGCAAAAATGGGATAGTTCGAGTCGCGTTAACCTAAAAGGTTTAGTAAAATTGGGGTTTAGGATGATGAGCGTGTGAATTGGGCTGAAGGACAGCCCGAGACCGGATGTTCTACGTGTAGGTTCTCGTTTGCATGTGCGGTGCTTGATTCCCTGCCCTAGATGATGTGTGATGATGTGGCCGGCGGAGTTGGGCTCCGGCGGAGACGATGGAATGACGCGGTCGGATGTCGCGAAAAATGTGGGGACGATGGCGGGATTGGCCGTGGTGTATTTCGGCGCTGGAAAGCTGG
>DASXMM010000017.1:0-3170 GCA_036495665.1 Candidatus Acidiferrum sp.
GTTGCCGAGCACTCGGTCATCACTTCCAAAATCGCGGGCGGTTTCTCTGCAGGAGCTTGTTCTGCCGCCGTATCGATCGAAAGTGGAAGTCTCAGAGCGGCAGCAAACAGCAGAGCGTGGAGTGCACAAAGCAAGAGAAAGGTTGCTGTAAATCCGCCGTTGAGGGAGACCTGTGAATGTGCCAGCCCTAACCTCCATCCCAGGAAGGTCGCACAGAGCGTCGTCATCGTCGGCCCTCCAAGACGCTGCACAATGTTGAGAGAGGTTGTCGCCATCGGCAGGTCCTGTTTTTTAACCGAAGCGTATGCCGCGGAAATGGAGGGGATCCCCACCGCGCTCAGGCCTGCGCCCCGCAGGAACAGAGTACAGACGAGTACTGTAAGAATAAGTCCGTGACCGGCCAGATAGAGGAATGGCAGTGTTGCGGCGAAGGCCAGAAAGGCCCCTCCGGCAGATACTTTTCGAATGCCAAATCGCTGTGTCAGAGCTCCCATCCACGGATAGGAACAGATCATTCCTAAGCCCATCGGAGCCAATAGCCACCCAGTCATGCTCGGCGAACGGCCACAGGCGCGGATCAGATAAATCGGAATCAGCATCTGGCCCGCGAACGAAATTCCGTTCGACATAAATTGCGTGACCGTAGAGGCCGCGAAGGTTTTGCCGCTGAACAATTGAAGATCGATCAGGGCTCGATCCCCTTTGCGGATTGCCTCCTTGAAAAAGATCGCCAGCAGAACAACGGAGAGGACCAGAGTCACCAGACCGATGCGTTCCCCCATATGATCCGAGCCATACAGAAACAGCACGAGACCGGGAGACAGTAAGGCAAATCCAACCACATCCAGTTCTCGTTGTTCGGTCTCTTCGCGGTCGTTCGGCAGGAACAGAACGGCCAATACAATCGCCAATGCACCGACCGGCAGGTTGACAAGAAAGAGCCAGCGCCACGATGCGTGCTGCAGAATCGTGCCCGCAATCACGGGGCCCAGTATCGGTCCTAACATGACGGGCACCGCGGCATAACCGATGATGCGCGCCATATGCTTTCCGGCAGCTCGTGCGATCATCATCTGCGCCATCGGAGCCATCAGCCCACCACTCATCCCCTGGAGGATTCGAAAGCCGATCAGCGCGTTCGCAGACCAGGCCATCCCGCACAGGGCTGAGGAGAGCGTGAACGCTGAGAAGCACCAGAGGTAGAGAGACTTGGAGCCAATCCGCTCGACCAGCCAGCCGTTCAGCGGAAGCATGAGCGCGAGGGCCAGAAGATAACCGCTCGTGACCCATTGAATTGCCGCGAGGCTGCTGTGCAGCTCCACGGCGAGGCTGGAGAGTGATACGTTGACCACCGTCGCATCGAGCAGCGAAAGAAAAGAGCCAATCACAGCAACCGACGTGATCTTCCAGACCAGTGGGTCTAGCCGGTCAGCGCCCCTGGGCACTTTAGGCAAGGGCGGCGATTACCTCGTCGGTCGCGCGGACCCGGGCCAGACGCGGGAAAGTCTTTTCGAACGCAAAACGGTGCTCTTCGGCGTCCTGGCCTGCGCAAGCGTCTTCGACAAGCACAAGAGCAAAGCCGAGACCGGTGCCCTGGCGCGCGGTGGACTCGACGCCTGCGTTCGTGGAGATACCGGTGAGGACAACGGTGTCGACGCCACGGGCCTTGAGCTGTTTCTCCAAGTCGGTGCCCGCAAAGGCGCCCCAGTGGCGCTTGGTGACGAGAAGGTCGCCTGGCTGGAAACCGGCGGAAGGAGCGATCTCCGACGCAACTGCGGGTATTGGCTTGTCGCCCATGTTGAACGGCCGGTCGGCGGGCAGCTTCAGGAAGCCGTTGAGATCGACGTTCACATAGACAACCGGAGCTCCCGCCGCACGGAAGGCTTCGGCAAGTCTTTTGGACTTCGCGACGACCTGCACGGCGGTATACGGAGCGGTGTTCAAGCCGAGGATCATATTAGTCAAATCAATGAGGACAAGTGCCGTCTTTTTAGGGTCGAGCTGAAGTTCTGTCATGGGGCTCCTTTAGCCAGGAAACTAAATTTGATAAAGTCGAGGATATCCTCGACTTTGTAGGTATAGAATATGAGGATGCCCTCGATTTTGTCAAGTGCCGTACGTGTTGCCCCCCAACAGGACCGCTCGTCGCGCCGTCTCGCGCGCTTTCTGGATGCGGCTGCAGAATTGTTTGTCGAGGTAGGCTATGAGGCCGCCACGATGACGGCAATTGCTGAACGCAGCGGCTCTTCGATTGGCGCGCTCTACAACTATTTTCCAGACAAACAGGCCATCGCCCTTACGCTGCTGAACCAGTACGCGCAGGAGCTGGAGGCTCATTGGAAGCCGTTGATGGAGCATGCGGACAACCTTAGCCCTCGAGAGTTTGCGAATCTGTTTATCGAACGCATCACTGACCTTGTGCGGCGACGCCCGGCTTATCTGAGATTGCTTTCGGCTCCGGTTCGGCTTCGCCGCGACCCTGCCGCTAAAAGAGCCTTGCGGGTCATGATCGCCAACGCTCTTCGAGTAAAGAACCCAGCACTCTCTGACGAACGCTCCGTGCTGGCTGCAAACGTATCCCTCCAGATGGTCAAGGGCATGATGACGCTCTATGCTGAGGCTGGGCCTAAGGGCAAAGATCTGGTTGTGAATGAATTCAAGAAGGTGTTGACGTTGTACCTTGGGACTATCGTGTCTGAAGACAGGGCCAGGGCAAAGTAGAGTGACTTGTGGTCTGAGCGGCAACCGAACCTGCACCTTTGGCCTGTGCGCCGACGTTCCCTCGTAAGTGCGAAAGTGCAAACTGATCGATCACGACGTTTCGAGGGCGATTGGTAGCAATGCATTTATCCGAAAAACGGGCTTCCCCGACGCGTGGGATCGGGTGTGCTCCGCGGAGACGCACCGCCAACTCCTCGGTTGTTTGTAAATCGCTAATTCACCCACCGAAACTAGAAGTTATCTCATAAACACATTCAAGCCGTTTAGAGCTTGAGAGTTATGCAAACTAGCGTAAATCGGAAGCATGTATCTCACCGACGCCCAGTGGGCGTTGCTCGAACCACTGTTTCGTCCGAAACGCCGGGACGATGGGCGAGGCCGACCGTGGCAGGATACGCGCGCGGTGCTGAACGGTGTATTTTGGGTTTTACGCACCGGCGCTCCCTGGC
>DASXMM010000018.1:0-9282 GCA_036495665.1 Candidatus Acidiferrum sp.
TTAGGCACCGTTCTCGAGAAGGAAAACCAGAAGAGTGCAGCGCATACCGCGTATACACGCTCTACGACGGCCGATGCCGGGTACCTGCCGCCCTACCTCTCACTCGCAGTGATGGCCTCCGCCGCGGAGAATTGGAGGGAGGTCATTCGCACTACGAATTTCATCCTGGCTCTCGACCCCTTCAAAGATCTGACCGGCTACACTGTGGAACTCGATCCGTTCAATTTCGCGGAGGCCTATTTCTACAACGCGCTGGCAAATTATCAGATTCAGAACTTCGCCGAGGCTGAAAGAAACGCGCTCAAGGCCGAACACCTTCTCGGCCGCACACCGGAACTGCATCTCTTGCTCGGTGAACTTTTTGCACGAAAAAACGACTATGCCGCCGCCATCGTAGAGATGCAGACGTATTTGGATATAGTTCCGCATGCTGATAACGCGGATCAAATACGGGCGCGGCTGGCCGAATTGAAGAAGCGGGCCGATTCGTTGCCAAGCGGCGAGAAGAACGATCGTTTGTAGGTAATGCCCTCACCTGAATCACCAACTGTTTGAACCCTAACCGAAAGTTTTGCTGGGAGCAGTGTGCTAAACTGCGAATCGGCGATGAGTAAAACGTTTGACATCGGATTGGAACGGCTGACCGGGGGCGCTGATGCTGTCGTCGCCGGGGCGAATCTCTACTCATCCGCTGTCGGCGCGAAGGCCGACCGCGGAACGTTCTTTCTGGAGACGTTTGGCTGCCAGATGAATGACCATGACTCGGAGAAAGTGGCTGGAGTGCTGCTTTCGCGGGGTTACCGGCAGGTGGAGACGCCGGACGCGGCTTCCTTAATCCTTTACAACACGTGCAGTATTCGCGAGAAAGCGGCGCAGAAAGTTTTCTCGAGGCTCGGCGAGTTTGGCGTTCAGCAGAACGGCGGGCGGATTATTGGCGTGCTGGGTTGCGTGGCGCAACAGGAAGGCGAAGAGATTTTTCGGCGGGCGCCGTGGGTGAGTTTGGTGTGCGGGTCGGCGAGTTACAGCAAACTGCCGGAATTGCTGGCGCAAGTGGAAGCGGGGAATCAGCGGGTTACTGGCCTTGACACCGATACGGACGAGACGTTTGAAACGCCCGTGACGCGGCGCGACAATCCGTGGCGCGCTTACCTGACAATTATCGAAGGCTGCGACAAGGCGTGTTCGTATTGCGTGGTGCCTTATACGCGGGGACCGGAACGGAGCCGCGGAAGCGATTCGATTTTGCGGGAAGTGCGGCACCTTGCGGAGTTGGGCTATTCGGAAGTGCAGCTGCTGGGGCAGACGGTGAATTCTTACGCCGACCCGACGGCGCGGAAAATGCGGTTTTCGGAGTTGCTGTTGGCGGTGGCGGAAGCTTCCGGGATTCGTCGGGTGCGGTTCACTACTTCCCATCCTCGCGACTTTACGCGGGACATTGTGGACGCAATCGATTCGGAGCCGAAGCTCTGCAACCACGTGCACTTGCCGGTGCAGTCGGGGTCGACGCGAGTTTTGCAAGCGATGCAGAGGACGTATACCCGCGAAGAGTACCTGGAAAAGATTGCGATGATTCGCGGGGCAAAGCGGAACATCAGCATTACTACCGACATTATCGTGGGGTTCCCCGGAGAGACGGACGAGGACCTTGCGGAAACGCTGGGCTTGCTGGATGAGGTGCGGTACGACGCGATTTTTTCATTTAAGTATTCCCCGCGGCCGCATACGCCTTCGCTGAAGATGAGCGATGCGATTCCTGAAGAGGAAAAAAGCCGGCGGCTGGGTGTTTTGCAGGAAAAACAGAGAGAAATTCAGACGGCGCGGCACTCGACGATGGTTGGCGAGGTGTTGGAGTTGCTTGTCAGCACAAAATCCCGGCGCGAAAACCAGTGGTCGGGACATACTTCCTGTCATCGAGTCGTAAATTTCGCTTCCCAAGAGCAGGCGCTTCTGGGAAAGTACGTGCAGGTTCGGGTTACGGGAGCAACTCCGAACAGTTTGGTGGGGGAGCAAGCTCTGTAGCTGGTGGCGATCGGCGCGGGTTTTGGATTTTGCGGTTCGCGGTGCGCGGAAAAAGCAAAGAGCACAGACTGAAGTCTGTGGTACCCGGGAGGTCACATGGAAGTGGAGATGAAAATCCGTGGCCTGATGATGGATCCCGTGACAAACATGCCTATCGTTGTGCTGAAGGATGTACAGGGGCAGGCGATATTGCCGATTTGGGTGGGCGTGTACGAGGCCAATGCGATTGCGCTGGAAATAGAGAAAGTGCAGACGCCGCGGCCGATGACGCACGATCTGTTGAAGAATGTTTTGCTGGGGCTGGATGTTCAGGTTCACAAGATCGTGGTGAACGATTTGAAGGACGATACGTTTTACGCGTTGATCTGGGTCGAGCGGGACGGACAGATGATGACGATTGATTCGCGGCCTAGCGATGCCTTGGCGTTGGCGCTGCGCGTGGATTGTCCGATTTTTGTAGATGAAGAAGTGTTGAAGAATTCGAAGATTTCCAGCGCGATTACGGAACGCAGCACGAACGAGCAGCTGCGGAATTGGCTCGAGGGATTGTCGGATGACGACCTCGGGCGCTACAAGATGTAAGTCCGCTTCCTGCAAGACCCTTCGCGTCGTACTTCCGAACTATTCCGCGGGACTCAGCGCTCGATCCGACGATCGTACTTGCGGGACTGCGACGATCAGGCGGCGGACTCTGCGTTGCCAGACGAAGAGCAGAACGATTCCAATGAGGATGAGGGCAAGGCTTAGGCCTGACCAGAGGCCGAAGGCTCCCCAGTTGCGGCGGAAGCAGAGCCAGTAGCCTAGCGGTAGGCCGATGATCCAGTAGGCGGTGAAGTGGCAGAGCATGGGGGTGCGGGTGTCTCCGAGACCTCGGAGGGCGCCGGTGGCGACGGTTTGCAGGCCGTCGAAGAGTTGAAAGGCGGCGCCAGCGGCTAGTAGGTAGACTGTGCTGTGGATGATGGCAGGATCCGGCGTGTAGGCGCGGGCGATCCAGCGGGGAATGACGAGAAGGACGAGGCTCATGGCGGTCATGAACGCGGCGCCCAGGAAGATGGCAGTGCCGCCAGCGTCGGCTGCACCTTGCGGATCTTTGCGCCCGATGGCTTGGCCTACACGCACCGCGGCGGCGGAGGAGATGCCGAGCGGGACCATGTAGGTGAAGGAGACGGTGTTGAGCGCGATTTGGTGACTGGCGAGCGCGACGGCGCCGAGGCGGCCAATCAGGGCGGTAACCAGGGCGAAGACTCCTATCTCTAGCGTGATTTGCATTGCGGTCGGAAGCCCGAGAGCGATG
Organism: Candidatus Acidiferrum sp.; assembly: GCA_036495665.1. Classification (GTDB taxonomy): domain Bacteria; phylum Acidobacteriota; class Terriglobia; order Acidiferrales; family UBA7541; genus Acidiferrum. The sequence continues at coordinate 3,314 of DASXMM010000018.1, forward strand.
AGACGCCGGATGCGGCGAAGTTCAGGCTGGATCGGTGTACGCAGCAGGCGTGTGCGGTGGCGCCGGTCGTACCAGAGGAGATAGCCGACCAGGACTGCGGAGAGGTAGATGCGCGCCCACGATGTGGACCATCCAGAACCGACAGCCCCCATGGCGGGAACGCCAAACTTGCCGTAGATGAGAATCCAGTTGCCGCCGGCGTTGATGAGGTTTGCGGTGATGAGGGCGAAGGCGATCGGGCGAACGATGTTCATGGCCTGCATGCAGCGACGCACCGCGAAATAGAGCAGCAGCGGTAGCGTTCCCCAAGCGAGAGCTTTTGAATAGGGAACGGCTAGAGCGATGACTTCTGGGGCGATGTGCATTGCGCGAAGCATTGGCTCGAAATACCAGACGGGGACCATCAGCAGCGGAGCGAGAACGAGACTGAGATAGATGCCGTGTACGAGAGAGCGGTGGCAGTCTTCGCGCTCGCCGGAGCCAAAGGCTTGCGAGACGAGGGTGTCGAGCCCGACCAGCAAGCCGCCGCCGAAGAAGCTGAGGACGTTGACGAGGATACCGCCGAGGCTGACGGCCGCGATAGCTACGGCGCTGTTGGGGAGGCGGCCGACCATCATGGTGTCGACGATGGCCATGGTCATCCAGCCGAGTTCGGCCAGGACAAGAGGCAGGGCCAGGCGCAGAGTGGGGCCGAGTTCGGCGCGGATGGTTTCTGAGCGGATCATACGCAAGGGAGCAAGATAACGAGTGTATGCGCGTGTAATGGATCGGAGCAAACTCCGGGCATCAGGCACGGTGTAGAAACCGGGCTGAGCTTGGAGTGTTGCAACTCGGGATTCGGACTGGGAAGAACAGTAACTTTGAAGACGTTCTAGGCCGGAAGTTCTATTGACCGGGCACGGGCTGAACCATAGTCTGCCTAAAGTGCTGCTTTGGCGGTTGCTTCGCTTTAGGACTGACGCGTTGGTCTAACTCCATTTTAGCTTTAGCTAGATGGCGAACTGCTGGGCCGCTTGCGAACCGGCAGGCGCGGGAGAGAACCGTGGCCGTAGGGAATGTATCCAGGTTTGAGGCACGAATGCAGAATGCGCGGGCGGGAGTGCGCGTCAATTCGCGCGTGCCTGTGGCTGTGGAGTGGGCGGAATCCGGGCAGGCGATGCGCGCGGAGGGTTACACGGTGGACGCCAGCACCAAAGGATGCCTGGCTGTGATTCCACAATGTTTTCCGGTTGGCGAACGGCTACTGCTGGTGAATTTGGTGAATAAGAACGCGTGCGAAGCGGTCCTGATTTGGCGAGGGCATCAAGGCCGGGCTGGGTGGGAACTGGGGCTGGAGCTACAAGATGCGTCGATGGATTTCTGGGGCATAGATTTCTAGACGACTGCGGGTCTGCGAGCGTTCTCTTAGGCCGTTTCTTGGCGTCCCACTTTATTTTCCACGAGATGTTCCGCAGGTCTTCGCAGGACGTCTCCAGGAATAATGGCTGCCGCCTAGTTTCCCAAAACTGAACTTCCGAGTTTTCCACTGAAATCCTTCTGAATTTTTACTTTTCCCTTGCGCTAGAATGGGTTGCGAACGTAGAGTTGGCCTAGGCCTAGGGGGCTTTCTGGAAGCAGCACCCACATATAGGGACCGGGTTGCCGTAGTACGTTGGCGCGGATTGCCATGCGCATAGGCGGAGGCAGAAGCGTATGACTGCCATCATCACCGTAGCGAATCAAAAAGGTGGAGTCGGAAAAACGACGACGGCGATTAATCTGTCCGCCGCGTTGGCGAACCGCGGCAAGCGCACCCTTTTGATTGATCTCGATCCGCAAGCGAATTCCACGATTGCATTTTACGATTCCGGAGAAATTGCTACGTCGATGTTCGACGTCTTGAGCGAAAGCCGCACGACGATGGCGTCGGTGATCAAACCGACGAAAGATGCGATGCTGTTTTTGGGACCGGGCCGGCTCGCACTGGCGAAATTGGAGCAAGTGCTGGCGGGGCAGTTTGACGCGCCATACCGGTTGAAAGATGCGCTCGCGCCGGTTTTGAAGGAATACGATTACATCGTGCTGGATACGCCGCCGTCGCTGGGAATTTTGACCGTGAATGCGCTCGTGGCGTCAACGCATTTGCTGGTGCCGATTCAGGCGGCGTACTTTGCGATCGAGGGAACGGACGACTTGCTTGAGACGTATGAAAGAATTCGCGCGCGGCCCAATCCGGGGCTGAAAGTCCTGGGCGTGGTGATTACGTTGTTTGACAAGCGGACGAACATTTCGCGGGACACCCACGGTCAGATTCGCACGGTGTTCGGGGAAGTTTTGTTCAAAACGAAAATCAGCAAGAATGTGCGGCTGGAAGAAAGTCCCGCTTACAAAGAGACGATCTTAACGTTTGCGCCGAAATCACCCGGCGCTATCGAGTATAAGAAACTGGCTGGGGAGGTTATCCAACGTGTCGAAGAGGATCGGGTTACCCGTCACGCTGAAGATGCGGCATGACGCTCACTACGTCGAATCATTAACGAGTTACAGCGGAGCGGCGGTGGGACGAATGATCCCTGTGGATCAGATCCGCCCCAACCCTGACCAGCCGCGTAAAGCGTTGGGAGATTTGCGCGAGCTTTCGGAGTCGATCCGCGAGAAAGGCGTGCTCGAACCTTTGCTGGTGCGGTTTGTGCCCCGCGAAGACTGCTATTACATCATTTCTGGCGAACGGCGTTACCATGCGTCGCGTGCGGCCGGGCTGCGTGAAGTTCCGTGCATCGAGAAAATGGCGGACGACGCGGAGACGCTCGAAATCGCGCTAATCGAAAATATTCAGCGCAAAGACCTGACGCCTTTCGAGGAAGCCGACGGGTTGCATCGCTTGGCGACGCAGTTTGAGTACACGCATGAGGATGTGGCGAGGAAGATTGGACGGGCGCGTTCTTCCGTGACAGAGACTCTGTCGCTACGGAATATTCCGGAGTCTTTGCGCAAGAAATGCGTTGAACATGGCATCGTTTCGAAGTCGTTGTTGCTGCAAATCGCACGGCAGCCGACGGAGAAAAAGATGATCGAGATATTGCACCGCATCTTGCAAGGCGGGTTGACGCGGGATGAGGCGCGGCGCGAACGGCGCGATGAGCAGGGTGGTCCGCAGCGGCCGCGGCCGTTTATTTTTCAGTTTGAACCGGAGAATGAGACTTTCAAGTTTCGCATTCAGTTCAAGAAGAGCCATGTTTCTCGGGATGAGTTGATTGTGACCTTGCGGGAGATTCTTTCGCAGCTCGAAGGAGCTTCGTCCGAGGCGGCGGATTCTACGGCAGCTTAGAACCGTCGGTAGCATCGAAGCGAAGACGGCGCGGCGTGCCGTGACCCTACCTTAGATGACTGAACTTAGTCCTCAGCAGATGGAAATTGTGGAGAGGCTTTTTGCGGCGGGCTTTCGGCCCATTGCGATTCCGCCTTATGAGAGCGCTTTATGTATGAGGCGCGGGGATTGCGCCGCTATTTTGGCGCCCGTGCCCAACGGTGGACTGAAAGTGCTAGCTCCTCCGTCGTATCTGGTCGATGGAAATTTGAGCGTTCGGATTAAACGCGGCGCGGGCGAAGTGTTTGTTTGGAAGAAAACGGAACTGCCGGCGACGCCCGAGCGCGTGCGTGACGTGGAATCCTTCCGGCGGGAACTGACTGAACTTCTGGAACTGCCGAAAACCCAGTAAATCCGCACCAATTTGCAATTCTTTGTGACTCCCGGCAAACTAAAAAATTATGGCTACTTACGACATTATTTGTATCGGTGCCGGACCTACTGGACTGGCTTGTGCGATTGAGGCGAGTCGCGCGGGAATGAAGCCTTTGGTGATCGACAAAGGCTGCTTGTGCAACTCGATCTACCATTATCCCGTCAACATGGTCTTCTTCACCACGCCCGAGCTTCTTGAGATCGGGGATTTGCCGCTTGTTTGTGCGGCCGAAAAGCCTGTGCGCGTCGAAGCGTTGAAATATTACCGTAAGGCGGTGGAGCATTTTGGTTTGGAAGTGCGGCTTTTCGAGCGCGTGGAACGCGTCGAAGGAGGCGACGGCAAATTTACGGTGGTGACGCGCACGGAGAAAGGGTCCGAAGAGAAATATCACGGCAAGAAAATCGCGGTCGCCACGGGATACTATGATTTGCCCAACTACCTGGGAGTTCCCGGAGAGAAACTGCCCCACGTTTCGCACTACTACACGGAGCCACACTCGTTTTGGAATGAGGATGTCGTCATTATCGGCGGGAAAAACTCCGCTGCGGAGGCGGCCTTGGACTTGTTTCGCTACGGCGCGCGCGTGACGCTGGTGCATCGTCAGGCCATGCTGGGTCAGTCCATTAAATATTGGGTGCGGCCGGACATTGAGAATCGCATCAAGGCAAATGAGGTTCGAGCGCTCTTTGAGACGCGGGTTGTAGAGATCAAACCCGATCACGTTGTGCTTGAGAACGGGGCAGGGAGGAGGGACCTGCCTGCGCGCCAGGTGTTCGCCTTGACGGGATACCATCCGGACTTCTCGTTTATCGAGAGTCTAGGCGTGAAGCTGGACCCGGAGACGCGCAAGCCGGCGCTCGATCCCAACACGCTGGAAAGCAACGTTCCGGGTATTCACCTGGCAGGCGTTGTGATTGGAGGACTGCAAACCGGAGAAATATTCATCGAAAATGGTCGATTTCACGGAAAGCAAATCATCGAGTCGTTGAAAGCGTGAGTCACCTGTTCGGTTGCGGTACATAGCGATTTGCCGCAGCGCAAGCCGTTTGTTAGACTCCTAGTTTATGGCCTCCATCCTTCGAGAAGTCGGTGAGACCTTCACTACACTAGTGCAGGGTTTCAGCGTCACTTTCAGGAATATGTTTCGTAAGACGGTCACGGAGAATTATCCGTTCGAGCCGGTGCATTTTCAGCCGCGCTACAGGGGAATCCACGTACTGCACCGCGACGAATCGGGGCTGGAGAAGTGCGTCGGATGCTTTCTTTGCGCCGCGGCTTGCCCGGCGAACTGCATCTACATTGAGGCCGCCGAAAATACGGATGCGAGCCGGATTTCCGCGGGTGAGCGCTACGCCAGCGTTTATAACATCGATTATTCGCGATGTATTTTCTGCGGGTATTGTGTGGAAGCGTGCCCGACCGATGCGATTACCCACGGCCACGGATTTGAGCTCGCTACCTACGACATCAATTCTTTGATTTACCGCAAAGAGCAGCTTCTCGAAAAACAGCCGGCCGCTCCTGCTGTCGCTGCCTCTCGCTAGAACCCTTAAACTTTTAGAACCCTCGATAGTTTTTTCATGCCAGCGCGTGCGTGAAGAGCCCGCGCTATTTGTGTGTTCGCGTCCTTAGCAACGTCCCGCCCGCGATCAAAGACAAGCGTCTTCTAACGAATATAAAGCAGCCAAGACGTAAGTATTTGGCTGCTGGACGTTGGAGGAGAGCGCGATGACGCACGCCGTGGGTGGATGGGCGCAGGAGTTGGGGACGGTGGCGCGGCGGAAGGTCGCGATGGTTGGCGGCGCGTGTGCGCGGGCTTTGCCGCGCACACGTTTGGGTGGCGGGGCGGAGCTGGGCGTCGGTGGCACATTTAGGTTAAGAACGTCAAACAAGCCGCAACTTCCATGCAAAGCCTCAGGACGTGCCGCGATTTACTGCGTGCGAAGCGGCTCGATCCGAAAGAAAATTATCGGACGCGGAATGCGCTCCATTGTTACGGGCTTCGCTGCCGGCGAGCAGGTCTGTTCCCCGTGGAGAGCGTTCTCGCTGCTCAAGGAGCAGACGCGCCAACATGGCGGCAGCGTTTTCTTCCTGCCAGTTGTCGAGCAAAGCGACGATTTCCTTCCGCAGATTCGCGGCGTGCGCGAGACGCGACAATTCAAAACTTTGCAAGGAGCTCCGCGAAGCCGAGAGCAGGAACTCCCAGGGCGGTTGTGACGAGCGGGCAGTCATAAGCCTCCGTTTCGG
>DASXMM010000019.1:0-7985 GCA_036495665.1 Candidatus Acidiferrum sp.
CGCAAGGCCATCCTGCTCGTCGCTGGCGATAAATCGGGCGGCAGCGAAAAACGTTTCTACCGCGAACTCATCCGCAAAGCCGATGATCGTTTCGACGCGCATCAGGCTAGATTGAAAAGGAGCGCTTAAGATGCCCACAAACGTGAACGACATCATCAAAAGACTAAGCCCCGCTCGACGCAAGAAGGTCGAAGCCCGCGCGGCTCAGTTGGTCGCCGAGGAAATGACCTTGCGTGAACTCCGCAAAGCCCGCAAACTCACCCAAACCCACCTCGCGAAGGTTCTCGGCATAACCCAGGACAGTGTCTCGCGTCTTGAAAAACGCAGCGATCTCTTACTCTCCACTCTGCGAAAAACGGTCAAAGCTATGGGCGGCGACGTCCGCATTCTCGCTCAATTTCCCGACCGTCCCCCGGTCATCCTCTACCATCTGCCAGAATCGCGTCCGCCGCGCAAACCGTCTCGCAGACGCGCGCGGACCTAGATTTCCTGCTCCAGAACCACTCCGTTGCCCCTGGCTCCCAAACAATTCCTCCACCCTCGCCAGGGTATCAATCTCCCCCACCGGTTTATCCCTCCTCAACCGCACAATCCTCGGAAACCGCAGCGCAAACCCGCTCTCATGCCGCTTCGACCGCTGAATATTATTGAACGCCACCTCCATCACAAGCTTCGGCTCCACAATCCTCCGAAACCCCTGATCCTCAATCGTAGTTCTAACAAAGAATTCCGTATTCTCCTCAATCTCCTTGTCCGTCAACCCCGAATAAGCCTTCCCAATATTCAGCAATTTCCCGCCATCGCGCACCGCAAACGTAACGTCCGACAACACCTTGTGCCGTTTCCCATGTCCATACTCCGCCGCCGTCACCACCACATCCAAAGTCGCCATCGGCAATTTCAGCTTGAGCCACGCTCCGCCCCTCCGCCCCGGCGTGTAAAGCGATTCCGTCGACTTCGCCATAATCCCTTCGTGCCCCGCCGCCAGCGACGCGCGAAACTCCGCCGCCACTTCCTCGGCCGTCCTGCAAACCACAGTTCGCGTCATTCGAATTGCCTCGCCCGCGGCAGCAACAACCCTCGCCAGCCGCTCCTTCCTTTCGCGCAACGGCGTATCCAGCAGCAACTCTCCACCTTCAAACAACAAATCAAACGCCACGAATTTCACGGGAATGTCGTGCTGCATCCACATATCGATCTGCTTCCGCCCCAGCCGCTTCTGCAATTCGGTAAACGGCAGCGGCCGCTCTCCGCCCCACGCTAGAATCTCTCCATCAAGAATCAATTCCCCAGGCAGCTTCCCCAACGGCCCATAAAGTTCCGGAAACTCAGTCACCTCGTCGCGCGTCCGCGAAAATATTTTTACTCTCCCTCCCGCATCCTTGTGAACCTGCGCTCGAATCCCATCGTATTTTTCCTCCACAAAAAGTGCCGGCGCCTCCGCTTCCGCAAAAAGCTCCTCAGGAGTCTCTACCGGCGAAGCCAACATAGACCCCAAAGGATGAAACAACCGTATCTTCGCGCTCTCCAGCCGACCTTCCGCGGCCAGCCTCACCGTCTCGCCGATATCCCCAACCAGAAGATTCGCGCGCCGCACCGCCTCAACATTCCGCGAAAACGCCTGCGCAATCGCCTCCTCCACCAGACTCTCCTTCGACCCAATCCGCAAATCCCCTGTCAAAATCTTCACAATATATTTGACGTCGCCAGCACTCGCTTCCTGAAACGCCTTCCGCAAGAGCTCCTGCTTCTGCAAAGACGACCGCGCCGCCGATAGCTCCCGAAAAAGCACCCCCACCGCTTCAAGCGAAAGATCGCCCGTCAAGCTCTTCCCACGAAGCATCGCCTCGGCCATATCCCCTATGTCTCCATACTTGCGATAAGTACTCCCCAGATTTTCCCCCGCCACTCCAGCCATCTCCGCAATCGCGGCAACCAACCCCGACCCGCCCACGCCCGTTACGCGTTCGTCCGACTGTGCGAACGCACGTCCAGTCAAAAATTGCGCCGCCAACTCCGCATCCCGCAACTCCAGCGAACGCAGAAGCTCACCAATCACGCGAATTTTCTCGTTCTTCTTAGTCGTCCCCGCAACCGCATCCGCCGCCCGCACAAACTCCCGCATCAGCCACACTCCCTCCAAACCGCGCTGGGCGCCAAGCCCAGTAAGCGAATATTCCGAGCTATTCTCTCACTGCGGAGATTACCCTCAACATTCCCGTTTCCCCCGTCCCAGGCCGCTCGAAATAAGTGACATCCGAATCGTCCAACGGAACATCAAAGGCGAATAACAATCGCCAAGCGACGCGCGGCCGAACCAGCCTGACCACGCTCGTCTTCCGATGTTCAGTTTTTCTGCCTGCAGACGCGATGAAAATCAGGAAAAGGAGAACGGCAATGCCAACGATTACGACGAAAGACGGCGTCACCATTTTTTACAAGGATTGGGGCACCGGCCAGCCCATTGTTTTCTCGCACGGGTGGCCCCTCTCGGCGGACGACTGGGACAACCAGATGATGTTCTTTCTAAGCCGCGGGTATCGCGTGATCGCGCATGATCGGCGGGGACACGGCCGCTCGAGTCAGGTGGAGACCGGACATGATATGGATCACTACGCAGACGACCTTGCGGCGCTCACCGCGCATCTGGATTTGAAGAATGCCATCCATGTTGGCCATTCTACCGGCGGCGGAGAAGTAACCCATTACCTCGGTCGCCACGGCCAAAGCCGCGTCGCCAAAGCCGTGCTCATCAGCGCCGTGCCACCGCTTATGGTCAAGACTCCAGCGAATCCCGCCGGCCTTCCCAAAGAAGTGTTCGACGGCCTGCAGGCGCAGCTTGCCGCGAACCGTGCGCAATTTTATTTGGACGTGCCGAGCGGCCCGTTCTACGGCTACAACCGGCCGGGCGCGAAACCGTCCCAGGGCATCATTGAGAACTGGTGGCGCCAGGGGATGATGGGCGGCATCAAAGCCCACTATGACGGCATCGTGGCCTTCTCGCAAACCGACTTCACCGAGGACCTCAAGAAGATCACGGTACCGACTCTGGTTATGCACAGCGAAGACGACCAGATCGTCCCCTACGTCGCCGCCGGTCCACTGAGCGCCAAGCTGGTGAAGGGCGCAATCTTCAAAACGTACAAGAATTTCCCGCACGGCATGCCCACCACCGAGCCCGAAACCATCAATGCCGATTTGCTGGCGTTCATCAAAGGCACCAGCGCAGCGGCGGCCTAGCGGTTGGCCGCAGCGGCAACGCTCACGTTGAGCGTGCGAGTAGCAGTGGAGGGGATCCGGGCGATTCAATCGTCGCAGAGGCGGGTTTCGCATTCCCCTCCGCCGCCCGCACAAACGCCCGCATCGCCCTACCCACGCAACCGCCACCGCCTAATACGTCCGGCAAAAGGTAATCGAGGGTTCGCTTAGCGAAACCTTCCGCTTGGACCACGGATTTCTGATAACCTGTGTCCCAGGAGGCGAGTATGCGGAAAACCTTCGGATACGCGCTCTGCTTTTTCTTGGTGTCAAGCTGCTCTTCCCTTCCCGTCGCAGCCCAGTTCATCCCAACCAGTCCTCAGCCGGTCCCCACGGTCGTTCAGGCGATGCCCTCAGGTGTCCAACTGAGGGACACTCTGACGAACGCCCAAAAGGGTGGGTTTGGACCCCTCGCCGATTACTCGAGCACGCTCGCGAACGCTGAGCGAGCATCGAAACTCTTCGATGCTATACAGCGATCAAAGATCGCCGTCGAAGCTCTTCCGACAGTCCCGTCGCCCGAGCATGCTCATATTCTGACATGGCAGGCCAGCCCTTACTTCGACCCAAAAATAATCCGGGAAATACCAAAGGATTTGGCAAGTAACATGCCGATGTTTCCGGCAATGCCACCGCCATCGCAAGATCTGCGCGGAATCTTCACGCCACCGCGATTGCCGTCATCTTCTGGGAAACCGGAAAAACTGCCTCTCTACTAACGCCGCGAGATCATACTTCTCGCGACATTCAGAATAATGCTCCGAGCCGCGCCTCGGAAAGCTCATCCCATCTGATTTCGCTCATCCCGATACTCTACCGAGTGTCCCCAATCATTCCGAACGAGCGCGGGCCTTCTATTTTTTTGGTTTTTTTGCGCTGGGACTTGGCACGAATCGGTACCCGACGCCTCGCACCGTCAGAAGATAGCGAGGGTTGCTCGGTTCCTCTTCGATGTAGCGCCGCAAACGCACCATAAAGTTATCAATGGCACGCGTGTCGGTGTCTTCGTGCAGGTTCCACACCTCTTGGAGCAAGACTTTGCGCGAGACAGGGTGGCCGATGTTCCGGATAAGGCAGCGCAACAGGTCGGATTCCATCATCGTGAGTGGAATCACTTGTTCGCCGACCCGTAATTGCAAATTCTTAAAATCAACTACTTTGTCATCGAAGTGAAAGACTTCGGCCCGCTCATCTTTCTGGTGGGTTCCCTTCGCGGCCGGGGAGTCAAGCTCGCTCTGCCAATTTTTGCGGCGCAAAAGGCTTTCGACTCTTGCCATCAGAATGGCGAGATTGAACGGTTTTGGTAAGTAGTCGTCGGCGCCGGACTCGAACCCTTTGAGGACATCTTCAGGGCGGCCACGAGCGGTCAGCATCAATAGCGGCGTGTAATTCTGTGATTTGCGTAGTTCGCTGGCGACCAAAAATCCGTCCTTGCCGGGCAACATGACGTCGAGGACGAGCGCATCGAAGTTCTCGCGATCTTCCAGCAAGCGCTTCAAGGCATCTTCACCGTTGTCGCTTATTTGCACCTTGTGGCCCTCCGCTTCGAGATTGAAGCGGAGGCCCTCGGCAAGATGCGCTTCATCTTCGACGATGAGGATGCGGCTCATGCGTGATAGACCCTCGGCAGACGAATCGTAAACGTGCTTCCGCGCCCTACGCCTTCGCTCTCGGCAAAAGCGTCGCCGCCGTAGCGGCGCGCGATGGAGCGCACGATGAAAAGACCAAGGCCGGTTCCCTTCACCTTATCCGTCTTGGAGTTAGATGCGCGGTAGAAGCGTTTGAAGATGCGTTTTACTTCGTTGTGCGGGATGCCGATGCCGCGATCGTGAACGCGTAGCAGGACTGTGTCGATATTGGGCGTAAGCAGGTCCACTACGATGTCTTTCTTTTCGGTGGAATATTTGATGGCGTTGTCGAGCAGATTGAAAACCGCGGTGCGGAGTTCCTCGGGGTTGCCAAGGACGACGATCTCGTCGGAGGGCGTCGAGCCCAAACTCAACACCTCCGGCGAAAGATTTTGGCGCAGGCGCGCAAGCGCGAGAACCTCACGGACAATCGCAGAGAATTGCACTTCCTGCCAATTCTTTCGCTCACTGGCGTGGCGGACTTCGCCGGCCCTCAGCACTTGCTCGACGGTGCCGAGCAGGCGATCCGTATCATCGAGCATGATCCGGTAGAACTCGCGGCGTTTTGTTTCGTCCAGACTACGGCTCGCGAGTGTTTCCAGATACAAACGAATCGAAGCGATCGGGGTTTTGAGTTCGTGGGTAACGGCATTAAGAAAGCTGTCTTGCTGCTCATTACGCCGAATCTCTCGCACAAGAAAGATGGTGTTGACGACGAGACCGGCGATGAGCAATCCAAAGAAGATGATGCCGAGTACGAGCGGAACAACCTGGCGCCAATGAAAAATAATCCAACTGACGTTAAGGACGACCGTCAGGGCGACGAGACAGGTCCCAAGAGCGATGAAGAACGCGATGGCTTTGGTGCGGCGCGTGATGCGCATGACGTCTTAGTTTACGCCAGTGCGGAGTTAGCTCCACCTGAAACGAAGGGAAAACGTCTTGTAATGGTTCTGAGCCGGCGGACCAGCAACTCCGTCGCTAGAAGCGCGCTTGGCGATCAATCGCCGCTGGGTAGCGCTACCGGAGCGACGCCCACTTCAACGACTACGGTAGCAGCGTCCGGCGTGATTACGGTATATCGCTTTCCGGCTTGCTCGGGCTGCCCGAGCTTATGCCGTTTCACATCCCATGCCAGCCCTAGAGCCTGCAACGCCCGGATACCGTACCAGTTCATGTCAATTTCATACCACGTAAGACCGTGGCGCGCCGATTGCGGAACAGCGTGATGATTGTTGTGCCAGCCTTCGCCGAACGTGAGTATGGCAACCCAGAAACTGTTCTTGGATGTGTCTTCTGTCAGGAAGCGCCGCGAACCCCACATGTGCGTCGCGGAGTTTACCAGCCAAGTGGCGTGCAGACCGACGACCGTTCGCATGAAGATGCCCCACAAGAGAAACGGCCAGCCGCCCAACAAGAAAAGCACGCCGCCGAGCGCGGTGATTGGAACCCAATGCCACTCGCTCATCCAAACTTGAAATTTGTCCTTTCGCAGATCGGGGACGTAAGGCAGCAGCTCTTTTGTGCTGTTGTGCATGGCCTGCCCGGTCATGATCCAGCCCATGTGAGCCCACAAGCCGCCATCGCGCGGAGAATGCGGATCGCCTTCTTTGTCCGTATTCTGATGATGGACGCGGTGAGTACCTACCCACGCCATCGGTCCGCCCTCCATAGCCAGCGCGCCGCACGTCGTGAGAAAATATTCGACCCATTTCGACGTTTTGTAGCCGCGGTGCGTGAGCAAGCGATGGTAGCCCATGCCGATGCCCCAACTTCCGGAAACCCACCATAGAAAGCACGCGACTGCCAGGGCTTTCCAGGTGAAAAAGAACAACGCGGCGATGGCGCCGATATGAAATGCACCCATGAAAAAAGATGTGGTCCAATTAATTGGTTGAGAGAATGTCTTGTCCTGAGTAATGGCGCTCATGAATCCCAACGTAGCACGCGCCGCGTCGGGCTTCTGTAATAGTTGTGTAATCCCTCGAGGGAAAGTTCCAGGAATTTGTGGCGAAAAAGTAAGAGCGCTCTAATATCCCGCGTGTTTCAAGCCGTTTACAGCCGTCTCTCGGTTCGGGCCATCGCCAATCAGTTCCTTGCACGACTGAAGCGATTCACACGATCACTTATATTTTGGTTAAAAAGAGGACGCAAAATAGCGTATACTGGACGCGACAAAATTCCAGAATAAAGGTACCGTCACCCGAGCGCGTCGGGATGAACTGGTTTGCATGACGGTGGCCGCGGCGAATCTACCGCCAGTACTGCAGTTCGTATTCGTATCCCGCCTAACTGTTTGCCACAAAAGTTCGTGCTCGTTTTCGGGGCGTGTTTTGGTGTGCAGGTAGGCGTGGCAGTCTTGGACCTAATCGTTCGGGGAGAAAAACTCTTGGCACTGCTCACTCAGGAAAAGCACGATCTCGTCGGGAACCTTATCAGCCTCGGGAAGAGCCGCGGCTACGTGCTTAATGAAGAAGTGAACGACGTTCTTTCCGCGGAGGAACACACCACGGAAGAGATCGACAATCTTCTTTCAACGTTCGAACGGGACGGCATCGAGATCTTTGAGGATATTTCCGCAGCCAGGGCCGCGCACACGACGCTCGAAGTCACACAACGCATTGAACTCGGCCCTCGAAACGACGCGATCCACGAAGAAGACCCGGATCTCGAGCGGCCCGTGCACTCAGTGCAGAAGAGCACCGATCCGGTCAGCACGTATCTGCGCGAAATGGGAGTTGTGCCGCTCCTGAACCGCGAGACCGAGATCGTTCTCGCCAAGCGCATGGAACGCGGCAAACTGCGCGTCATGAAGACCGTTTCGCGTTCGCCACTCGTGGCCAAGGAATTGATTGCCGTCGGCGCGGAACTGCGCAAGGGAGATCTCTCGATCAAACGGGTGCTGCACCTTCAGGAAGAAGAACTGACCGACGACAAGATCGAAGAAAATTTGCGGCAAACGCTGCGCACCATCAAGCACATCGAAAAGATTTACCAGCTCGGCCGAAAGCAGGCCATCAAGCTGGAGAACACGCCTAAATCCGAAAAACTGGCGCATCTGCGGGCGCGGCGCCGGCTCGGCCGGACGCGCATTGAGAT
>DASXMM010000020.1:0-2917 GCA_036495665.1 Candidatus Acidiferrum sp.
GCGGCGGTTTTACCGCGGGTCGTTTCTTGGCACGGCGGTGACTACGCGCATGGTGCAGTTTATGAATCGCAGCTCGGTGTTTCGGCAATTGATGAGCGATCTTTTTTGTGGGACGCAGGACTACACGAGCCTGAAGCGCCGCCTGTGGGGCCACCTGGGGATCACGGTGAGTGAGTTTATCGCCAGCGTTTTGAATTTGGAGCGGCCGGCCACGGCGCAGATTCCGCGGGGCGGAGCGGCGGCGGATTGATCTCTGCGCAGCCTGTTGTTCCCTTCTAAGGTCCACAACTAACGTCTAGCGTCCGCCGCCAACCGGCAGAATCGCTCCCGTGGTATAGGAGGCAGCCGGAGAGAGTAGCCAGAGGACCGCTTCCGCGATTTCTTCGGGATTTCCCGCGCGTCGCATCGGAATCGTGGGGGCCAGGCGCGTCATGCGTTCCGGATCACCGCTGTTGGCGTGAAGTTCTGTGAGGACGTGACCAGGAGCCACTGCGTTTACGCGAATGCCTTCGGTGGCGACTTCGCGGGCAAGGCCGATGGTAAACGTGTCGAGCGCGCCTTTTGACGCGGCGTAGTGTACCCACTCCCCTGCACCTCCGATTTGCGCAGCGCGTGAAGAAATATTCACGATGGCTCCGCCTCGGCCGCCGTTACTCGTGGACATGCGCTTGACGGCTTCGCGGGCGCTGAGCATCGCGCCGATTACATTTACCGCGAAAACTTCGATGAGCGTGGCGCTCGTAACCGCTTCGATGCGCTCGAAACCACCGGTTATGGCGGCGTTGTTCACCAGTGCGGCGATCGGGCCCAATTCCTTTTCCGCGCTCTCAAAAAGCCTCAAGATTTCTTGTTCGCGGGAGATGTCGGCTTGGATAGCGGCGGCCCGACCGCCTGATGAAACGATGCTTCGAACTACATCGGCGGCAGCTTGCGCATTTCTTGTGTAATCGACAGCCACCGGAAAACCGCGCGCACCTGCCATCTTCGCGACCGCGGCGCCAATGCCACGGCCCGCGCCCGTCACGATCAGTGTTCCTTGAGAAACTTTTTCGCTATGGCTCATACACCGTCCTTGTTCGGATTGGGATTGAAATGTACTCTAACTGGCAGAGTGCGCATCCAAGAAAGACATTCGATTCGACACCAAAGTATGGCATCCGAAACCAATTCGTCTACTTCCGCCAAGACTGAGAAGAAAAAGAAGAACGCGTGGAAGTCGCTGCCTGATGTTTGGGCACTGATCAAGCCGCGGCGCGGATTGCTCATTCTTGGCTTTGGATTGATGGCTATCAACCGCGTGTGCGGGCTGGTTCTTCCTGCTTCGACTAAATATTTCGTGGATAACGTCGCGATCAAGCATCAGGTTCAGCTTTTGACGCCCATCGTGTTGGCGGTATTAGGAGCTACGATCGTTCAGGGATTGACTTCGTTTACGCTGACGCAGCTTTTGTCGAAATCGGCGCAAAAGATGATTACCGAGTTGCGGCGCCAGGTGCAGGCACACATCGGGCGCTTGCCGGTTTCGTTTTACGATTCGAACAAAACGGGCGTTCTTGTTTCGCGGATCATGAGCGATGTGGAGGGCGTGCGCAATCTCGTGGGCACTGGGCTCGTGGAATTTGTTGGCGGACTGATGACCGCGGTGTTTGCGCTGGTGTACTTGATTCACGCCAGCGTTTTGCTGACTGGAGTGGCGTTCTCGATTCTCTTGGTGTTTGGGTTTGGCATCAGCAAGGCGTTCTCGACGATTCGGCCGATTTTCCGGGCGCGGCCGAAAATTACAGCGGAAGTGACGGGGCGGCTCACGGAATCGCTAGGCGGCGTGCGTGTGGTGAAGGGTTATCACGCGGAAGAACGTGAAGAAGGAATCTTTGCAACCGGCGTGCAGCGTTTGCTCGACAACGTTTTGAAAACGCTGACGGCTACTTCGTTGATGAGCCTGAGCGGCGCGACGCTTCTGGGAGTTGTCAGCGCGCTCATGCTGGAACTTGGCGGCCACAAAATTCTTAGCGGCAGCATGACGTTGGGTGATTGGTTCGCGTTCAACCTTTTCCTCGGGTTCCTGATTGCGCCGGTGTTCCAGATCGTTGCGATCGGCACGCAGATTACGGAAGCCATCACTGGGCTGGAACGCACGCGCGAAATTCTGAACGAGAAGAAAGAAGACGAGGATCCGCGCCGCACTGTCACGATGGGGCGGATCAACGGTCACATCGTATTGGAGAATGTCAGCTTTTCGTACGAGTCCAGCAAAGAAGTTCTGCACGAAGTGAGTTTCGAATCGCAGCCGGGAACGGTAACGGCTTTGGTTGGCCCATCGGGAGCCGGGAAATCGACAATTATCGGGTTGATCGCGGCTTTTTATGTGCCTTCCAGCGGGAGCGTGCTCGTTGACGGAATCGATCTCGCCTCGGTGAAACTGAACTCCTATCGCACCCAGCTGGGCGTCGTTCTCCAGGAGACTTTTCTTTTTGACGGCACGATTCGCGAGAACGTGGCTTTCGCACGCCCCGAAGCCACCGAAGAGGAGATTCTTGCGGCGTGCCACATCGCGCGCGTTGATGAGTTTGCCGAATCTTTTGAAAAGAAATACGACACGCTGGTGGGCGAACGCGGAGTCAAACTCTCGGGTGGTCAAAAGCAACGCGTCTCCATTGCGCGCGCGATTCTCGCCGATCCGCGCATCCTGATTCTCGATGAAGCGACCTCGAGCCTTGACTCCGAATCCGAGGCGCTCATTCAGGAAGGCCTTCGCTACCTGATGCGCGGGCGCACGACGTTCGTGATCGCGCATCGCCTCTCAACGATTCGCCGCGCCGACCAAATCCTGGTCGTCGAAGGCGGCCGAATCATTGAGCGCGGCAACCACGCGTCGCTCTATGCCGCTGGCGGCCGCTACTATGACCTCTATACGAAG
>DASXMM010000021.1:0-3487 GCA_036495665.1 Candidatus Acidiferrum sp.
ACGCGGCAACTAAGGGAAGAGTGCTTCTGTTAGAATCGGCACGCTGGGAGGAGGATCGAGATGGCCGAACAGAGTTTTGAGACGCATGCGAGGTGGTTGCCCCCGTTTCATTTTTTTGTGGCGCCGGTGTTGCTGATCAACTTTGGATTCTCGATTTATTGGTGCGTGAAGACATGGTTCACAGTCGGAGGTGTGCTTAACGTGCTTGTGGCGGCCGCACTCTTTGTCGGGATGGGGTTGTCGCGCGGAATGGCACTGAAGGTACAAGATAGAGTGATCCGTCTGGAGGAGCGGTTGCGGCTCGAGCGGGTCTTGCCGACGGATATGCATCCGCGGATTGCGGAGTTTACGACCGACCAGCTTGTGGCTTTGCGATTTGCCAGTAATGCGGAGTTGCCGGAGCTGGCGCGGAAGGTGCTTGACGAGAACGTGAAAGGTCGCAAAGAGATTAAGCGGATGATTAAGACCTGGAGACCGGATTTTTTGCGGGCGTGACTTGGGCGATTGATGGAGATGTCGGGGCCCTTCGCAGCTCAACGTAAACAATCACCGCGCCTGCGAGACCCTTCCGAAAACCCCGGAACAACTAGATGCTACGAATGACGCCGCCTTCGGCGCGAACCGAGGCGCCGCTGATGGCGGCGGATTGCGTGCTGGCGACGAAGGCTACCACGGCGGCGATTTCTTCGGGTGTTTCGAAACGCTTCAGGAGCGAACTGGGACGAGCGGATTTAAAGAATTCCTTTTCCATCTCGGCAGGCGAGAGGCCGCTCTTCTTGGCCATGCTATCCAGAAAACTCGCGACGCCTTCGGAAGCGGTTGGGCCGGGGAGGACAGAGTTTACAGTGACGCCGGTGCCGGCGACGGACTCGGCGAGGCCGCGAGCGACTGCGACCTGCGCGGTTTTGGTCATGCCGTAGTGAATCATTTCCGCGGGAATCTGGAACGCGGACTCGCTGGAAATGAAAATAATGCGGCCCCAATTGTTTTTGAGCATGCCGGGCAGGTAGTGCCGCGAGAGGCGGACGCCGCTGAGGACATTGACTTCAAAGAAACGGAGCCAGTCGGCGTCGGGGATTTCAGCGAATGGCCTAGGCTCAAAGATTCCGAGATTGTTGATTAGTACGTCGGCATGAGGTACTTGTCTGGTGAAGGCCTCGATTCCTGCGGCTGTGCCCAAATCGGCGGCTACGCCCTTGAGATCGGCGGATTTGTGCTGCTGGCGAATTTTTTCGAGCGCGGCATTGACGCGAGCTTCGGTGCGGCCGTTGACGATGACCTTTGCGCCTTCCGCGGCTAGCGCGGTGGCGATGGCGAGGCCGATGCCTGCTGTGGAGCCGGAGACTACGGCTCTCTTTCGTTTTAGGCCAAAGTCCATGTCGCGAATCCTTTCTTGGATCTAGGCGGTGAGCAGGTCCCTCGCAGCTCAGGGTAAAAGAGTGGCGCCCCTGCGGCGATTGGATTGGGGATTGATTTATCTGGCGGCAACGGCCGTTGCGGCGCCTTCGATTTCGGCGATCTCTTCGGGCGTTAGTTTTAGTTCACCGGCGCGCATGACGCCTTCGGCTTGCTTGGCGTTGCGGGCGCCGACGATGGCTCCCGTGACCGCTGGATTGCTGAGCACCCAGGCGATGGCGACTTCGCCGGGGTTTCGGCCGTGTCGTGCGCCGACTTTGCGTAGGCGTTCAACGAGCTCGATATTTTTTGAGAGGCGCGGCTCGCGAAATTCAGGGCTCTTGCTGCGGAAGTCGTCAGCCGGAAGCGCGGCGGCGCGCTCACGCGTCATTGCGCCGGTAAGAAGGCCGGAAGCCATAGGTGCGTAGGCGATCACGCCGATTCCCTCTTGTTTGCAATACGGCAGAATTTCTTTTTCGACATTGCGTCGAATCAAGGAGTACGGCGGCTGGAGGGATGTGGGCTTGGCGATTTGTTCGGCGCGCTTGATCTGCGCGACGTCGAAGTTAGAGATGCCGATCCAGCGAACTTTGCCTTCTTTTTGCAGCGCGGACATCGTTTGCCAAGCTTCCTCGAGGCCCGGACCGTTGTCGGAAGGCGGCCAGTGCATCTGGTAGAGATCGATCACTTCGATTTGCAGGCGGCGAAGACTGTCTTCGTATTCCTGGCGCACAGATGCCGCGGAATGGTTCTGGGTGACGTGGCCTTCGGCGTCCCAGCGAAGAACGCATTTTGTAAAAATGTAAGGACGCGAGCCGCGCCAGGATTTTAGCGCTTGAGCAACCATTTCTTCGGAATGGCCGATGCCGTAGACGGCGGCGGTATCGATCCAGTTGACGCCGAGTTCGAGTGCGCGATGAATGGCGGCGATGGATTCGGAGTCGTCCTGGTGTCCCCAGGCGAAATCCCAGCCGCTGCCGCCGATGGCCCAGGCGCCATAGCCGACGGGCGTGATGTGCAGGTCGGAGTTTCCTAGCTTGCGTGTTTCCATGTGACTGAACCTCTGCTGAATTGATTTAAGACTGAGTGAGAGATTTACCTGTCGGGTCAATTCTACATTCTGTGAGATGACAGATGGCAGGATTTGGTTAGAGGAGATTTGTGGGAGTGTCGGAATGAGACGAGGAAGAGCGGAGGAGACTTGAAGTGAACGACCGGGCAAGCTGGGGCGCAGCAATGCTGTGCCCCTACAAGGCAGTGACTAATTTGCGGTGTAGGCGGCGTCCAGGGAGGTGGTTTCGCCGTCGGGATTGGCGATAGCGACGCGTTGCGGGCCTGCGGTCAGCGCGGGTGTGACGACCGTTAACGTGTTCATGTCTTTGAAGGTGACGGTTGCGGATTTTCCACCGATGAAAACCGTCGTACCCGTTTGAAAACCACTGCCACGAATCGTAACGGTGGCGCCTCCTGCAGCTGCGCCGCTCGATGGGGTCAGCGTTCCGATTCCGAGGGGGACATTCGCCAGCGTCACCACCGTGATGCCGGCGTTTTGCGCTGTGCCGTCGCTCGAGGTGATGGCGAAGAGTCTTTGGCCGTTTTCGTCGGTGGTGAGGAAGCTGCCGTGGAGGCCGTCAACGTCGGTCATGAGTTGTTGGGACAAGAGGATGCGCAGACGAAGAGTCCCACTGTGCGCGTCGAGGATGTCGACGCCGCCTTTTACACCGGCGTTTCCCGCAGGGCCGGTGAGGAATGGCTGGTAGATGAGGGCGCCGCTGGGATGGAGAGTCACGCCGGGGACTTGATTGCGTCCGGGGAGTTGCGCGAGTTCGGGAGTTGCGGGAATTGCGGCGAGGGAAAGGTCGGCGGTACGAATTTCGGTGGTGCCGTTGGCTTGGAGAGCGAACATCGTACCGTCGGAGGCAGCGCCGAGGTCCCAAGCGGCGTCGTTCGCGGTGAACGTGGAAAATTGATTGGGAGTGGACGCGTTCCAAAGGCCCAGCGGTCCGCCGGGAGCGGTGGCGAAGGCGACGAACACCTGATCGCCGTTGCCATTGGATTGCACGAGAGGCGCGCCGGTAAGACTGGTGATTTC
>DASXMM010000022.1:0-12218 GCA_036495665.1 Candidatus Acidiferrum sp.
CAGATAACTGTGGAAACTCACGGGACTAGCGGAGTGCTAGCTGCGCAAATCACAAGCTCTGGCGTTCGCATCGGAGCATCACCTTCGTTCTAGAACAAGGAGAAAACGGGCATGTATTTAGTCATGGGAATTACGGGAAACGTTGGTGGCGCCACCGCGCGGCATCTGCTAAGCAAGGCAATCAGGTGCGAGCACTTGTGCGCAATCGCGAGAAAGCGGCGAAGTGGGCAGACCGCGGCGTGGAGTTGGTGGTTGGAGACTGGAACGACGCGACAGCCATGGCCGCAGCGCTCAAAGCTGTTGAGGGCGCCTTTGTTATGTTGCCGAGTGTATGGACACCCTCGCCTGATTACAGGGAAGCAAAGGGCGTGATTGCGAACTATGTCGAGGCGCTGACAAAGGTAGTGACACCGCGGGTGGTAGCGCTCTCGTCGACGGGCGCGAATAGAACAAGCGGGCTGGGGATGATCACGGCCTTATCACTTTTGGAGCAAGGTCTTCGCAGCCTGCCATCTCCGGTCGCATTTGTGCGCGCAGGCGGCTTTTTCGAAAACTTTCTTTTCGGCTTACAGGCCGCCCAAGGCGGAACACTACCGGTCTTCTACAATCCTACAAACCGGAAATCGACAATGGTCGCGTCAGACGACATCGGCGCAGAGGTGGCAACGCTTCTGACAGGGCCGGCGTGGTCAGAGAATCGCGTCATCGAGCTGGGTTCGATGGTAAGCGCGGATGAAGTGGCCGGACAATTGGGCGAAGTCCTAACACTCGAAGTAAAAGCCTTTGCAGTCCCGCGTGCAGGGTGGGCGGAAGCGTTCGAGCAGTTCGGCATCCCGAAGGGCCACACTGGACCTGCCGAAGAAATGTTTGAGAGCGTTAACGCGGGATGCATGGACCTCGGAATCACGGGTACGGAGCGCGTAGCCGGTACGACGTCCGCACGCGATGTGTTTGCGGCTGCGCAGAACGCCGTCAAGGCATAAGTCCGGGGCAAGCTGAATCAGCCCGGTTCCTTGGGAACTGCGGCGCTAACTTCAAGAAAGATCGAGGTCAAACATGAAAGTTCTTGTTTTGGGTGCAACGGGCGGAACCGGACAGCTAGCGGCCTCGCGAGGGAAAACCTGCGAGGCCTCGATGCTGTGCCCGTGGAAGCAGGCGTGCCAACCAGAGTCTTCCGGTTGGCTCTACAAGAGGGGACCCCAAAAGAGAGGACGCTCGCAACCGGTAAATCCAGGAGAGAGACTATGACTGGACCTCTAAGAACCATCAGTCGGTAGCGAGCAGGCCTATTGTTGCCAGCCGCCGCCTAGAGCTGCATAGAGCTGTACCAGGGTGAGCGCTTCCGCCTGTTGCGCGCTGATCAAATTTAACTGCGCGGAAAACAGATTTGTATCGTTGGTCAGCACCTCAAGGTAATTCGTCGCTCCCCCTTCATAGCGAATGTGTGCATACTCCGCGGCGTCGTGTGCCGCCTTAACGAGTTTCTCCTGCTCTTCCCGCGTGCGGCGTTCTTTCTGCACGGCAATCAGCGCGTTCGAGACATCACGGAACGCGGTTGAAATCGTCTTCTGGTAATTCAGTACCAGCTCTTCTTTCTGCTGTTTCGAGAGTTCCAATTGGCCGCGCAGCTTTCCACCGCTAAAGATTGGCTGCGTTAATGCGCCCAAGCCGTAAAGCGTGCGGTCCGATATATCGACCAGATTCGAGATGCTGCTTCCGCCCAGTCCGGCGGATCCACTGATCGAGAGCGAAGGAAAAAACTGGGCGCGGGCTACTCCGATCTGCGCGTTCGCAGCCCTCAATTGCGCTTCGGCTTCCTGAATGTCGGGGCGGCGCTCCAGCAGTTGCGAAGGTATGCCGGTCGGCAGATTTTCTGGTGGAGGCGCGAGTGCCGTGGCGTCTGTATGGACCACTGGCCCCGGCGTCTCGCCAAGCAGCAGCCGCATCTCGTTTTCCGTCTGCTGTATTTGTTGTTCCAATTGCGGCACCTGCGTCGTCGCGGTGTATAGCAGTTCTTCGGCCTGGCTGAGATCGGACATCGGAGCTGCGCCACCCTCAGCCAACGCTCGAGTCAGTTCCACGGAGTCCCGCCTCGCCGCGACCGTAGAGCGAGCTATTTCCAGTTGTGCATCCAACGCGCGTAGTTGGATATAAGTCGTGGCCACCTGTTGGACCAGCGTCAAGCGCACTGCCCGTTGCGCCCAGTTTTGCGCCAACAGTTGGGCTCGCGCCGCCTCGGTCTGCTTTCGATAGAGTCCCCAGAAGTCGGGGGTCCACGCCGCGGCCAAGCTTATGCTTCCAAAGGTCAGCGGGCTGCTGATTGTGTTTCCAAACCCATTCAGCGAATTGGGCGCGTCCACTCCGATGCCGGTACCACTGCCGCTGATCTGGGGAAACGCCTGCGACCTCGTTATCTTAACCTGCGCCTGCTGCTCAAGTATGCGCCGCGCGGCAATGCGCACATCATAGTTATTGGCGAGCGCCGTGCGAATGAGTGCTTGCCATTCCGGTTCATGAAAAACGGCGCTCCATTGCTGATCGCCCAAAGAATCCCGCGCGTCACTCGTGATGGAAGTCTCATCCGCTCCTCGAAAGGAAGGAGGATCAGGCACCGGCGGCCGGTTGTATTTTGGTCCGACCGTGCAGCCCGACAAGAGCACCATCACACAAGAGACACCCGCGGTCGCCATCCAAGCCTGGCTACGCATCCGGTGCCTTCTCATGCTTGGCCCTCCTGCAGTTCAGGAGTGTGGCCTGCTCCGTGATCGGAGCTTTCGGGATCGTGGCTGGAATCCATCGTAGTCTTCTTGTTGCCCGCGCTGAAGCGGTGCGAGATGTATTCCACGACCGCGAACGTTACCGGCACCATGAGAATGCCGACGACGGTTGCCAGGGACATGCCGCCGATAACGACCGTCCCGAGAATGCGGCGTGACACGGCTCCGGAGCCGGAAGCGGTCCAGAGCGGCAAACAACCGAAGATAAAAGCAAGAGCGGTCATCACGATCGGGCGGAAACGCAATCTTGCGGCCCCCAACGCCGATTCGGTGATGCTCTTGCCTTCGCGGTAGCTGACGACCGCAAACTCGACAATCAAAATCGCATTCTTTGCGGAAAGGCCGATGAGCATGATGAGGCCGATCGCGGCAAAAATATCGTTTTCGAGGGAACGAAAGGTGAGCGCGAGATACGCGCCAAGAATCGCTACCGGAGTGCTGAGCAGTACGCTGAAGGGCAGCGTCCAGCTCTCGTAGAGAGCGGCGAGAATAAGGAAAACGAACAGGATGGAAAGCAAGAAAACGGCCCATGTCGGCACGCCCTGTTCCGCCTGCTGCTCCTGGAAACTGATGCCCTGATAAGAGAAGCTCATACCCTGCGGCATCGATTGATGAAATACCTGCTCCAACGCTCCGCGCACCTGGCCGGAACTGTATCCTGCCGCGCCGGTGATGTTCAGTTGGGCCGAAGGGTATTCGTTAAAGCGCAGAATGAACTCTGGACCGGTGATCCGCTTCACATGAACGAGAGAACTCAAAGGGACTTGGCCCCCGTTCGCACTTCGCACGTAGAACCGGTTGATGTTGTCTATCTTGGTGCGAGAATCGCCATCGGCTTCGACATAGGTTTGCCACTGACGGCCAAAGCGATTGAAGTAATTCACCAAGTAGCCGCCCATGAAGGTCTGCATCGTGGTGTAGACATTGTTCAGATCGACCTGCTGCGCAGTGGCTTTATCGCGGTCGACGTCCGCATAGAGTTGCGGCACAGCCGGCAAATAAGAAGGGATTGCCGCGGCAATCTCCGGTTTTTTCGATAGGGCGCCGAGATACGCGAACAGATTCTTGGTCAGGAAGTCCGGATCGTCGCGGCCCGAACGATCCTGCAGAATCATGGTGACTCCGCCGGAGGTGCCGATGCCGGGAATCGCTGGGGGCGGAAAAGTGAACGCAATCCCCTGGGTGTTCGCGCTCAGTTGGCGTTGCACGTTCGTTTGTATGGCTTCAATCTGTTCTTCTTTCGATTTTCGAGCGTCCCACGGCTTCAGCGTAACAAAGAAGAAAGCGGTATTTGTGCTTTGCGTCTGCGTCAGAAGGCTGAAGCCGTTCACGGCGATTACGTTGCCGATGCCCGGTGTGTTGAGAAGCGCCTTTGTAATTTCCTGGCCAACCTCATCCGTTCGCTGCAGGCTCGCGGCATCGGGTAATTGGACGGCTGCGAAAAGATATCCCTGATCTTCCTGCGGAATGAACCCGCCGGGCAGTCGCCAGGCGAGAAAGGCCGCGAACGCGGCAATGACCGCGAGAACGAGCATAGTCGCAGCCGACTTGTGAATCAGGATATTCGAAGTGGAGACGTATTTATCGGTTGTCTTGCCAAAAAGTTTGTTGAAACCGTCAAAGAACCGCCGCAAGAGTCCCGCTTTTCGGTTCTTGTCCCTTGGCTTCAGCAAGAGCGCCGACAAAGCCGGACTGAGGGTGAGAGCATTGAATGCCGAGATCAGCACGGAGATGGCGATGGTCACGGCGAATTGTTGATACAAACGGCCGGTTATCCCTGGTATCGCCGCGGTGGGGATAAAGACCGCTGCCAGAATCAGCGCGATGGCGACGACGGGCCCTCCGACCTCCTCCATCGCCTTTTCCGTCGCGGCCGGCGGGCTCATCCCTTCTTCAATGTGATGCTCGACAGCTTCAACGACGATGATCGCGTCGTCGACCACAAGACCAATAGCAAGCACGAGCCCGAACAGAGACAGTGTGTTAATCGAAAAACCCAACAACGGAAACAGGATGAACGTGCCTATCAAAGAGACTGGTACCGCCATAAGGGGAATTAACGTCGCGCGCCATCCCTGCAAAAAGATGTACACCACCAGGATCACCAGTCCCAGCGCGATCAGCAGGGTCAGCACAATTTCGTGAATGCCCGCGGTTACAGCTTTGGTGGTGTCCAATGGAATGTCATACCGGACGCCGGGAGGAAAATTTGGCGCCAGTTCTTCGAGGCGCTTTTGCACGGCCGCCGCTACTTGAACCGCGTTCGATCCCGGAAGCTGATACACGCCCATCGCTCCGGCTGCCGCCCCGTTGTTGCGCGCAGTCAGATTGTAGGTTTGCGTGCCAAGTTCGATTCGCGCAACATCGCGAAGATGGAGGACGGATCCATCAGGGTTTCCGCGAAGAGTGATCGCCCCGAACTCCTCCGGCGTAACCAGGCGTCCCTGTGTGCGAACCGTGTAGGTAAATTGCTGGCCCGGTGAAACGGGCTCGCCGCCAATCTGGCCCGCGGGATTTACGTTATTCTGTGTCAGCAACGCGTTGATGACATCCGTCGCCGTCACTCCCAGTTTTGCCAGTTTGTCTGGCTGCACCCACACTCGCATGGCGTATTGACCGCCGAAAACCTGAATGCGTGCGACTCCTTTGACGCGCGTTAGCTCGTCCTGCAAATTGATGATGGCGTAGTTTGTGAGGAAGTCCGCGCCGTACTGGCCGCTCGGAGAAGACAGCGTTACGATCATCAGCGGTGAGGTCAGGGATTTCTGCACGACCAGACCGGCGGTGTTTACCTGCGCCGGAAGTTGCGCTTGCGCCTGCGAAACACGCAACTGGCTCAGCACCTGATCCGTATCCGGGTTGGTTTTCACATCGAAATCCACGTACACGGTCGCTTGCCCGTTGTTCGCGTTCACCGAGTACATGTACAGCATGTTGTCCACCCCGTTCATTTGCTGCTCGAGGGGGGTGGAAACCGCTTGGGTCAGTGTCTTTGCATCGGCGCCCGGATAAGTGGCCTGTACCTGAATCTCCGGCGGCACGATGTCCGGATACTGCGAGGTCGGCAGGGTCAGCATGGATACCAACCCGACGATTACCGTGATAATTGCAATGACGATCGCGACAATCGGGCGGCGAATGAAAAATCTCGACATGCTCAGCTTCCCCCGGCCGGTTTTGCCGTTCCCGACGAGGTAACCACTGGTGCAACCGTGGCGCGGGGCGCGATTTCCGAACCTTCTTTCAGCTTTTGCAGATTGTCAGTAATGACTTTCGCCCCTTCTTGGAGACCACTCACGATGATCCAATCCTCGCCGGATTGTGCGCCCAACTTCACATTCACAACGTGCACTTTGTTGCCTGCGCCAACGGTGTAAACCTGTTGAATCCCCTGTAACTCTTGCACCGCAGTCTGAGGAACTAAGACCGCATTGTGCAGAATCTGCGTCGCGGCGCTCACCCGCCCAAACTGTCCGGGCCGCAGAACTCTGCCAGGATTCGGGAAGGACGCCGCAATACGGATCGCTCCCGTTTCCTGGTTCATCTGGCGGTCCACGAATACTATGTGACCCGCATGTGGAAACGCCTCCCCGCTCGATAAGGTCAGCGTCAGCGGCAGGTTCGCCGATCCTGTCAGGAGGTCGCCCCCTCCTGCTTTCGCTTGTTCAATCAGAGCGAGATACTCACTGTCGGCAATCGAGAAATAAACCTTGATAGGGTCCAACTGGGAAACCGAGGTCAGCACACTTTGCGGGCTCACGAGATTTCCGACTTGCAGCATCGCTTGCCCGGCCACTCCATCGATCAAGGAACGAACATGCGTGAAATTCAGATTGAGTTTTGCCGTTTCGATGGCGGCTTCCGCACTCGCAATCTGCCCTTTGGCGGTTTCGACGAGCGCCACATTTTGTGAGGCCTGCTGCGTCTCGCTGTCCAATTGACTCTGTGCGATAGCGCGCCTGGCGGCGAGCGGAGTATCTCGCTTGACATTTATTTCCGAGAGCTCGAGTTGCGCTTGCGCTTGCGCGAGTTGTCCCTTTGCCTGTGCCAGTTGTCCCAACGCTTGATCTAATGCGGCTTGGAAGGGCCGCGGATCAATTTCAAAAAGGATCTGATCTTTTCTAACCTGCGAGCCCTCCTTGTAGGTCTGCTGAAGCAGGTAGCCGCTGACCTGCGGTTGGATCTGGGCATTGACATAGCCGTCGACAGTTCCCACCCAATCGCCATGGAGAGGAACGTCCTTGCGCTCGGCTGTCACGAAAGAGACCGGCAGGGCCGCATTTGGATTCGCACTTTGCTTTCCGCCGCAAGCAACCAGCAATACGGCAACCGGGAATACAAAGGCGACCGCCCGCAAAAGGCTGGAGACTAAAACGTATTTATTCGCTTCCACGCGCGCGTGCATAACGCTCCCCTCGGGACCCGTTCTTGACTTTCATCCGCTTATTTCAATAACATACATACATGCATGTTTACATGAGATGCTCCGAAAACCCAAAAGTAATGCCAAATCTCTAGAAAACCGCAAGCCCCAGCTTCGTGCATTGCGCACGCGCAAGCAGTTGATTGATGCAGCTCGTCGCGTCTTTGCCCGGGATGGCTTTGAGTTGGCGCGTCTCGCAGATATCTCGGCCACTGCGGGAAAGACGCGAGGGGCCTTTTACGACCATTTCAAGAACAAAGAAGATGTCTTTTTCGCGATCATGGAAGAGGATTTGCTTCACTATTTCCGCTGGGTAAGCGAGGAATTCAGGGATGCGCGAACCACGGAAGATCGGATCGATGCGCTCTCGCGCCATCTCTTTCGCGTGTTGGAAGACCGGCGGCGCATGATGCTGTTCCTGGAATTCAAGATATACGCTATTCGTCACCCAAGAAGAACCCGGCGGCTCGCGGAAATACAGTCCGAGATGTGCCTTCGCGGAATAGAGACTATCCTGGAGCCACGTATGCCGGAGTTACGAAGTCGCACTCCAGGGATTCGCCGGATGCATAACGTTCGATTGGGAGCCATACTCGACGGGCTCTTTATCAATCGGCTTTTTAACGCCGCAAGCCTCAATCACGATCAAACCATGCAATTCATCCGCTTCACTGTCCGCGCAATGCTGCAGCAGGGCCCCCCTCCGGTAAATCATCGTATCTGAGCTGGCAGCCGCTCACCACGGAAGAAAGAAGGGAATCCTGGCTTCGCGTGTGGACACGCAGCCTGGAGCAAGGTCTGGCCAAGAATTCGGGAGAAGTCGTTCCTTGCAAAATCTTCCGTCTGCGGTTGAATCAGCAAAACGGGTTGTGCTGTCGCGATTGAAGCTATTCAACGCAGGCAGGTCTCTCAGCAAGAGCGTTTAGCGCATGCCGGGCAGAAACACGGATTCCGCCCGATCAAGTTGCCATCTTTGCGCGCGCAACCGGCACTTGGCGCTAGCGAAGGATTTCACTTCCGCTTGATAATGAAAACTGTCTTATCGTCAATTCGATATTCCTGCCCAGTCTGTCGAAGTTGATCGTCTCGTTTTACAGCGTATTCGAGAAACGCGCTGCACATGTCTTTTGGCGTACGCAAGAAATTCTCCTTCATCACGCCTTCGAGTTGCCGTCGTTCTTCCTTATCGCTGCCGTCATAAACACCGTCGCTATAAAGAAACAGGATGTCCCCGGGACTCATCAGCGTTAACTCCCCTACATCCGAGGAGTTGGCTGACCTCTGCCTGGACTCCAGCGACAAGTACCTGTTGCGGTCCGGATGGTCTTCAGGGACCTGCAAACCGAGCGGCAGAAACTGCACCATGCGGCTCTTATCAATGTCCATGAACTTGCGGTACTCGGCGGAGAATACGAGCGGCGGTGGATGCCCAAAATTGACGAATCGAACATGGCCATAGGGGCGTACTTCGCCATAGAGCATCGTTGCAATCTCTTGGGCAAACTCTTTCTCGCTTCTGCCCAGGGCATTACGGGCGGTCGCGGAATACGCCAATCTTAAGTTGATCCTCTCGAACAACTCTGGAGTCGTTTTGCCGTAGCGATCGAGTTCGGAAAGCATGAGGGCATGAAACGTGTCGTGGACTGTCGAGGCGATCTTCGCGGAAATGATTCCGTGCCCTTGAGCGTCCACCAGCAGGACGCCGGCTGTGCTGTAAAGCTCGCGCAGATCTTCGGCGACCCGTACCTGTTCCGAGCTTCGCGCCCTTCTATACTCGGATTCTATTTCAGGTTTGTAGCCAGGCTTCGATTTCAGCCATTCCACATGGTCGTCCACCGAATTGCGTGGCGGCGCGCCTGCCGGGAGTGGCTCCAGGTACTCCCCTGCTCGCTTAAGGGCCCGTTGAATGCGTGCATCGATGTCGTAACGCTGTTGAAAGTTTATGTATTCAAAAAGGTCGCCGCCGACCGTTCCAGCGGGAATAGAATTGCCATACATCTCGATCCCTTGCAGATGCGGAATCGCACCTTCCACCGGCATCAAGCGTTTGCGGAGATATTCATCGATAGTCGGAGCGTTGTAAGTCTCAGCCATAAGAGCATTCTAGCGCGGGGCGAAGTCGCTCCTTGGGGTCTTCCCGCGGACCGTCGGAAGCAAGAATCCGCGCGCTTTGGTGATAGAGCATATCGCGCACGACGATGCCCTCGGACGGCCATATCGCAGGACTCGCTCGCAGCTCACTTTCCACCGGTGGACTAGCGCGTGGCGCCGCAGTGAACGAGGCGAGACTTCGTGATGTGCGAAACCTCGGCATATTTTAAACCGTTCCACCCTCCGCGTTGCACAATCGTCGCACAACGGGCTCCAAACAGGAGTGATTT
Organism: Candidatus Acidiferrum sp.; assembly: GCA_036495665.1. Taxonomy (GTDB): domain Bacteria; phylum Acidobacteriota; class Terriglobia; order Acidiferrales; family UBA7541; genus Acidiferrum. The sequence continues at coordinate 9,582 of DASXMM010000022.1, forward strand.
GCACCAAAATGGGGCAATGCACGGTTGGACTAGGTCTGGAAAAGGATAGCAAGAACGGATTTGCGCGCTAATTCGTGTCATATCTTGCCTAATCCACTTCGCTATTTGGAACGACTTCAGCGAGACCCGACCTACGAATACACAAGGTTTAGCATCGAACGAATCAGGAGAAACAGCCAAAAAATGTAGGAATCCGCCGCCCTCAGGGCCTGCGCCGTTAACAAATTGCGCGGAGCCACGTCATAAGGGGGTAGGTCGGTTTGTCGCAAGCCAAGCGCATAGCAGCGCTCTGTTCGCGTACGTGCCTATAAGCGCCCGAGAGGAGTTCTTTCCTTTAGCCTCTTTTGAATCTAGAATATAGGGCGAGATCCGCACTAACTTGCTGAAGGTGGGTCGAGCATCCCAGCCGGAACCGATGTTCCGGCAGGAACCGAAACCGCGCCGTGCGCAGCACCTCTTGCGAAACATTTCGACCCATGAGGGCGTATGTAATGTAGCGGATAGGCCAAGAACATAGGAATCGTGTCCCGTTCGGGTGGTCTCCGGGGCACCGCATTAATCCGAGTGACCCTGTCAGGGTGGATGAAAGAGGAGTCACATGAAGACGTGGAAGAAAGTAGTCATCGGGGTAGTGGTTGCCGTGGTGCTCATCGGGATCGTGGCTTTCAGCGTCAACCAGGCAAATAAGGGCGTGGTAACCGTCCAGACGGCCAAAGTAGCGAATCAAGACGATTTGGTTTCGATCGTGACGGCGTCGGGAGAGATCAGGCCGACCACCTTTACAAACGTGACGGCCCAGGGATTCGGCAGAATCACCGAAATCCTGGTGAAGGAAGGGGACCACATCAAGAAGGGCGACAAGCTCTTGCTGCAGGACAATGTGCAAGCCTCCGCAGACGTACAGGCGCAGGGAGCGGCGATCAATTCCGCAGAGTCGGGGGTACAGGCAGCCGAAGCAAGCTACAAAGCGGCGCAGGCTGATCTGGTTTCCCAGCAGGCAAACATGGAGAAGGCCAAACTGGATTTTGAGCGCGGCCAGGGGCTCTTCAAGGATGGTTTGATCCCGAAGCAGGATTTTGACCAGCGCAAGTCCACATATGACGCCGCGGCGGCCACGGTGGATTCGTCTCGGGAACGAGTGCAATCGCTGAAGGCGCAACTGGAACAGACTCGGTCGCAGGTAAATCAGAACCAGGCCATGCTCGTGCGCACAAAGGACGTTTTGTCGAAGACCACCTACACGTCGCCCATCAATGGAGTCGTGAGTTATCTACCTGAAAAAGTTGGCGACTATGTTGTGCCGGGCATCACGAATACAAATGGCAGTTTTCTGATGACCCTGTCGGACATGTCGGTGGTCACGGCGGAAGTCAAGGTCGACGAGACAGACATCGTGAACGTAAAGATGGGTCAGGACGCGGACGTAGCGATCGATGCAGTGCCCGGGAAAGTGTTTAAGGGCAAAGTGACGGAGATCGGCTCACAAGCGACTTTGCGAAGTTCCGGCCTGGCCACCACGCAGTCCACCACGAGCACGCAAGAAGCCAAGGATTTCAAAGTGGTCGTGAGACTTGATAATCCGCCGGACAATTTGCGGTCTGGACTTTCGGCGACTGCTAAGATCAAGACTGCGGAAAAGAAAGGCGTGATCGCCATTCCGATTCAGGCGCTCGCCGTCCGCACCCGCAAGGATCTCGAGGAAGCTGCAAAAGCTGCCAAGGGTCAGGGCAGTTCGGGAGTCACACTAGCAGCGCCCCCGCCGGCAGCCCCTGGGGATCCCAAGAAGGACGAAGTTCAGGGCGTTTTCGTCGTGAACGGCAAGAAAGCCATCTTTCGCCCTGTGGAGACGGGAATCACCGGCGTTACCGACATCGAAGTCACGAAGGGGCTCCAAGTCGGCGATGACATCGTCGTGGGCAGTTACAAGGCGCTGAGAACCTTGAAGCCAGAGGCGAGCGTGAAGATCGATAACTCCGCGCCCAAAAAACAGCAGGACGATCAGAGCTAAAGCCGGCGAGGCTTTTACCAGCGAGGACAAGTCGAATGCCCGTGGAAACCGCAACAACGGATTCGTACCGCGAGGATTTAGTCAGCTCCGGTATTGTGATCAAGACCGAAGCCCTGACCAAAGTGTATGAGATGGGCTCCGAGCAGGTGCACGCTCTCAGCGGTATTGATGTACAGATTCGCAAGGGCGAATACGTCGCGATCATGGGCCCTTCTGGGTCCGGTAAATCCACACTGATGAACCTTATCGGCTGTCTCGATTCCCCCAGCGCCGGCAAATACTGGCTTGCAGGCCGGCTCGTAAGCGATCTGGACGATGACGAGCTTGCGTACATCCGAAATAAGGAAATTGGCTTCGTTTTTCAAACATTTAATTTGCTTCCCAGAGCGACAGCGCTGCATAACGTCGAACTTCCACTGATTTATAACGGCACGCCGGCGGAAGAGCGCATCGAAAAGGCTAAAAAGGCGCTCGAACGCGTGGATCTGCTGGGACGAATGACTCACAAGCCGAACGAACTCTCGGGCGGCCAAAGACAGCGCGTAGCCATAGCCAGAGCCCTGGTCAATTCTCCGTCGATCGTCCTGGCGGACGAGCCGACGGGTAACCTCGATTCAAAAACCGGCGAA
>DASXMM010000023.1:0-4127 GCA_036495665.1 Candidatus Acidiferrum sp.
CGGAACGTAGCTGATGCGATCGTAGGGATACAGGCCGGCGACGACCTGGGCATTCGGGAAGAGGCGTTTCACCTGTTGGACATAGTCTGCATACTTGGGAGTGTTGCCGCGAAAATGGATGAAGAAATGCACCGTGTCGAATTTAGCGCGGAGTGCCGGTGGTAAATCCTTGTGGCTGAGATATTCGCCGCCAAGCTCGTCTTCGTAGATGGTTGCGCCGAAGCGCAAACTGGGGTTGCGGGATTTTATCCCGTCGATAAAGGAGCTTAAGAACGCGGGCGGATCTGCGACGCCGGCCTTAGAGAGCTTCGCGTATTGCGAAACAAAATCGTCGACGCCAATTTCTTGAAGCGCGGGAAGCTGAGAGGAAAGAGCGCTGTACTGAGCAGCGTAATCGATGGCGGTATCGGGCTTGAGCAAAATTGCCAGGAAGAAGGCTTTCGCAGGGGAGTTGAGGGTTGCCATGTACTTCATGCAGCTTTGCGGGGCGCTCGAACAGCCGAGGCGCAGGCCCGAAACGTGGAGAGTGCGCTGCCAGTCGGGCGTGGTATTCGCCCAAGAAATAATATTCAGCTGAGTGGCCGGGGTAGCGCGAGGAAGCTCTTTTGATGATAGCGGCAAAAAGGACAAGAGCAGGAAAACGGTAAAGATAGCCATACATTTTCGCGCTGCGAACATGCCGGCGGATACGGGCCCGGCTGAATTCTCACTGGTCTCAATCATTTGACGCGTCCTCTCTTCATCGTAAGTATGAGCCGCAATTGCGTAAATCAAACCTTAAATATGGAATTGGAAACGGAAATGAAGGTAATAGCAGCAGTATTGTGAAGAAATACGGGAGGAACCCTAAGGACAATGCGGTATTGATGTAGCGGGTGAGATTCTATGGTGTAGGGGCGTATTTTTCGCCGGGGCGGTGCGCGGCGGGCGGTCGAGGGGATAAAAGCGGGATAAGACGGGGATAAAACTTGGGTGAAAAACGAATTACGTTCGAAGGGTTGCGCCGGGACTAAGAATTGGGAGCGGCGAAGGGCGAGAGGAATCGCAACCTCGAAGGATCTTTTTGCTGTCGCCGGCAGTTGTTGCCAACGCACTTTTCGCAAACTTGCGGCACTGGGGTTCGGGGCAAACGCATCCCGTCCCGAAACACGCGCCGCAAAACACTCGAAAGCATCCTCGAGAGCATTTTTGTAGACTTGAGCCTTCCGCCGAGCCCTATATCCGTCCGCGAATTGCTGAATACTGAGCCGCAATACGTATTAACAGTGCCTAACCGAGCCGACAAGCCGGCGTATCTGAATATTGCGGGAAGACCGGTGTTCGAGACGCACCCAGTGCGCCGAGGAATGCGCAAGGGCGCGCGCGTTGAGAGGCGACATTACTTCACAAACTGGCTGCGAAGGAATGAACGGCCGCGATGGTACACGCACGCCCCGTTGGTCTTGAAACGGCGAGGTCCAGTAAACGCACACAGTCTTCGGCCAGCTACTTTCCAGTCGCGCGGCCGCGGGTGTTCTGGTTCAAATTCAGGCGCGGCTGGCAATTGGGGCTGGCCAGCTAAGCGGCTCTGGCATTCGTGGCAGGCTTGCGCTCGCAGCAGACGGAGTGCGGCAGGCCGGCCACCAACTTCACGGCTAGCGGTTGCGCGCAAGCCGGGCAGGTGGATGACCAATCGCCGCCACAGGCGGGGCATTTCTTCACGATGAGATGAGCGCCATCCTTGCCGTTGATGTGGCGATCTAGGACAAAGTGGCACTTCGGGTTGTTGCAGACTAAGAATCGTTCCATAGGGGGAGCCTCCTTTAAGGGCTCTAGGGCCTTGTAGGGATACTCCCCGTCCCTCGGAGCAGTCAATATAGTAGATATACGTACAGTCTCCAGAACCTACCGGGCCTAGGTGCACTGGTCAGCGGCGGGGCGCGAGGGCTAAATACCGACGCCGTTGCGTGGGCGATCAGTCCGAACGAAACGGGTGTTCTGGATTGGTTCGGATTCGCATTCGATGGCTAGCGTGGTGAGCGGCTGGTCGGGGGCTTCTTCCGGCAGCCCAGTGAATCGCACGCGGAAGCGATCCTGTTCGAACTTTACGTCGTGCTGCGACGCAAAGAGACGCGCGGACTTTACTTTCGTCATTAGGCCGGCCAACGCAACGGTATCTCCGGGCCAAAAATAAACGTGCATGTAGAGCGTGTTGCCGCGGCGAGTGAATCCGGCGAATTCGGAGGCGTGGACCTGGCAGCGCTCTATCGTGTGAATCGTATCGCCGTTGCGGGACATCCACTGGCCGACCTCGGTGAGAACGCGGACGGAGTCTTCGGGAATCGAGCCATCTGGTTTGGGGCCGATATTTAAGAGATAGTTGCCGCCGTCACGCGAACACTCGACGAGATTGCGGATTACCGTTTTAGGGCTCTTCCAGTTGTCGTCAGCGCGTTGGTAGCCCCAACTGTCGTTCAGCGTCATGCAACTTTCCCATGAGCGGGTTCCCTTCTCCGCGACGATTTCTTGCTCGGGCGTGGAAAAGTCTCCCGGCAGGCCGTTGCGGTTGTCGACGATGATGTCGGGCTGCAGGCCGAAAACCATTTTGTTCATTTTCTCGGATTCCCATTGCGCGGCATCGAGTGGCCAATCGACGTCGTACCAGAGGACGTCGATTTTTCCGTAGTTGGTCATGAGTTCGCGGATGAGGCCGTGCGTGTATTCGACGAAACGCTTGCGGGCGTCGGGGTCGGTGGCACAGCGGGCGCCGTCCGGATGATGCCAGTCCATGAGCGAATAGTAGAAACCCACGCGCAGTCCCTCGGCGCGCGCGGCTTCGACGTACTCGCGAACCAAATCGCGGCCGGGGCCTTGTTTTGGTGCGCAGTAGTTGGTGAGCTTTGTGTCGAAGTTGCAGAAACCTTCGTGATGCTTCGTGGTCATTACCATGTATTTCTGACCAGCGGATTTGGCAAGCTTGGCCCAGGCGCGCGCGGCGTTGGGTTGCGGTTGAAAACGTTTCGCGAGGAGTTCGTATTCGCTGACGGGGATTCCTTCTTCTTCCATTACCCATTCGTGGCGGCCAAGGACGCTATACAGACCCCAGTGAATGAACATGCCGAAGCGGGCTTCGTGCCACCACTTCATGCGGCGGGCGCGATCCGCGTCTTCGGCTTCGGTGCCAGCTTGAGCCTGTGGCGTTGGCGTAGCGACATTTCCGTTTGCGAGGGCGTAGGTGTTGGTCGAAGCAGCGAGCGCGGCTAGTGAGGCGCTGGTGCCCAGCAGCCAATCGCGACGCGGGATGCGGTTTGGTTTCATGATGTCAGCCTCCTTGGATCAGGCTTGCACCTGGCGCACAACGTTCGTAGCGCGGTGTTAGCCAGCAAAACCGACGAATCATCAGCTTTAGCTACCTAATTTTCAAGCTTGAATATTCTTTCCATCTGTTGCCACTTTTCGCCGGGATTTGCTTCCGGCAGTGGCTCTTGAAACTTCCACATCAGCGTTTCCCACTCTTGCACTTTCGGATTTTCCCGGTCGGCACGGGTCTTTGCTTCGAACGAGAATTTTTCGTTGACCTCCATCACCATGAACATGCGCGTGCCGAGAAGGTAGATTTCCATATCTTCGATTCCGGCGTCTTTGATGCTCGTGGTAATCTCCGGCCAGATTTTCTCGTGGTAGCGCTTGTATTCCGCTATCAGTTGCGGATCGTCTTTCAGATCGAGCGTAAGACAGTAGCGTCTGGTCATTTCGCTCCAGCCTCAACGGCAGCGGCGGTTTCGGGAAGGCTGAGCGCCGAAGCGGGCTTGTATCCGCTGACGGCGAAATAAATCACGTAGAGATAAGAGATGGACGGGACGACAAATGCGAGCTGAATATTGCTCACGTCCGAGAGCTTGCCCATGGCCGCGGGGATCAGTGCTCCCCCGACAATAGACATGACCAGAAACGAAGAGGCGCGCTTGGTAAGACCGCCGAGATTTTTGAGGCTCAGCGCGAAGATGGTCGGAAACATGATGGAGTTGAAGAAGCCGACGAGGACGATGGCAAGCACGGCGACCAGCCCGGATGTGGCAATTCCAATCAAGATGCACGCCAGGGCGCCGACTCCGAAAATCGCGAGGAGGCGCGGGGCGCTTATGCGC
>DASXMM010000024.1:0-2796 GCA_036495665.1 Candidatus Acidiferrum sp.
CGCAACATGTTTCAGCGTTCTTCCAGCATTTTCTCCCCCGTTCACCCGCGATTCGTCGCTGTTGTCTGCGATTGCAAGGAAAACGCCGCCGGACTCCGCAGGAACAGAGGAAGGTACGGCACCCGTCTCGACGTGAACGGTCGCCGTCCCTTTGCCGCTCAAAACTGGTGTGATGCTGACTGGAATTTTTGTGGCCTTTGCTGCGTTCTCGATCGACTGGGTCGCCCGCCGCTCATCGCTGCCGACAAACTCGAAATGCCCGTCAACGACCATCTGGGGTGTGTAGATGCCACCGAGGCCGAACTGGGAGGCGTAGGCACTCTGCCGTTGGCTGTATTCCTGCGAGGAGTAAGGATCCTTCCATCCGATATCGTTCCAATAGTCGACGTGTTCACTCAGAACGATCAGTTCCGCGCCCCTTACGGGTTGTGATCGGTCGAACCTTTCCAGCAGAGCGTCGGCCGGTGGGCAACTCGAACATCCCTCAGAGGTGAACAATTCGACCAGGACCGGAGTACGTCCGCTTTCGCGGCTAGCCTGGGCTGGCAGTGTGCTTGCGCCGCGAATCAAGCGCAGCGAGCCGAATGCTAAAACAGAAATTGCGAACAACCCGACAATTGGCAGCCTGAAACGCATTGTGTTTTCTCCGCTTAGCTGTTTGCTGTTAATGCGAACGTAAAGGTTTCTTCCTCGGAAACGAGGAAAATTGGCGTCCCGCCCGTGGAAATCTTCACCGCGTGAGCCAGTGTTTCTTTTCCGCCTCCCGATGCGGCGCAGGCTTGCAGAGCTTGCATGGACGGGAAATGGACCTCTACGATGCGATGGAAAGGCGGGATTCCTTGCGGCGACGCCACCACTTTGCTCGCTACTATCTTGGTTTTCCCAAGTAACTTCTCTACCGCCATCGGCACATGCTCCCCTTGGTAGACCTTTTCAAATGCGTCCAGATCTTTGGGCTGGGGATAGATCACTACAAGTTTCATGCTGGCCATTCTTTTCTCCTTATTTAGACAGGTTATCTAAGTCAATTGCCGTTCGGGTTCCTGTTGCTGGATAGGCTGCGGACATCCCCGATATAGCACCAAGGAACCGGGAATGCCCGCGAGCTCGTCATCGCGCGCCTAGTTAGCCGCGATTCCGTTGAAGCCTGAGCCGGCCGAGATGCCTGCAAAGGCGCCAACATTGATAAGGGTTCCATCCTTCTGGATCGCGAAGATACCGATCGTGCCGTTTCCCGAATTGAGGGTGAACAGGAATTTTCCATCGGCACTGGTCGTAATATCCAAATTGGTGGCTCCTGTGGGATTGGTACCTACTATCGTCCCGGGCAGTGGAGTCAACGATCCGTTGGCGCCGATTGCGAAACCGGAAATTGTGGCAGAGCCGGAATTGGAAACATAAACGAAGCGGCCGTCAGGAGTGATCGCGTTCCAGCAGTTTGCGGCTCCCAGAGTAGGCACACTGGTGCTGATCGGGGATAGCGTCCCATTGGCGGCAACGGAGTAGGATGAAATTGCGGAGCCATTCGGCACCCCGGAAGGGCCGGTCTCGGAAACAAGCGCCGCGCCGTTCGGGGCGAAGGAAACCGAGAATGCGCCGGGGCCGACACTGGGGTTGATCACGATGGGCGACAATGTGCCGTCGGATTGAACGCTGAACACGTCGACGTCGTTCGTCGCTCTTTCCGTGACGGCAAGGAACTTTCCGTCAGGACTGAATGACAAGGAGGCGGCTTCCGAGTTATTGGTAGAGAGAAAGCGAGTGGAATTGGAGATTTGGGTGAGCCTGCCATGATCCAAGATGAAACCGACGACGTTGCTGCTGCCGCCCGTGTTAAGCACATACACGAGGTTACCGTGTTGAGCGATCGCGTTCGGTTCGCTGCCGCCAGACCCCACCGTGTCGAAGAGTGAGAGCGTCGAACCCCGGACGCCAAATACAGAAACTTCGCCGCTGCCGGCGTTCGCCGCGAAAAGCAAAGAGTGATCCTGGCTGAATGTCAAAGATCCCTGCGACTCAAGAGGATCCGTGTTGCCGCCGCTGCCCCGCCCACCGGTGGCGAAGCGGTCGCCGCCTTGGAGGGTGCCATCGGCAGCGCGCTTGAAAGCGATGACCTCGTTCTTTTCGACGGAATTCGTCATGACGAAAACAGCGTTCGCCGCGTCACTCCCATCTTTATCTTGGGCGGTCGTGTGGATCGGCGACATCAAGCCAATCGCGATTGTACCCATCAACAGCCTACAACTTACTTTATGCATCGGTCAGGCTCCTAGGTTTGGTGGCTCGCGCGCCGCCGAAATCCATGCGTTCCCCTCAAATTCGGCAGGCGCGGCGTAAATGAGAGGCCTGAACCGAGGAAAGGTTTCCGGCTCGACGAGACTTTTATCTCAAGTTTTTGTCAAGCGTGGGCCAATACGTGCCGCGTTAGCTTCTGCAGGATGCAATCGAAGCCTTGTTATCAGGCTGTTGAGAAGGGTGCCATGATGTTGGGGATCCTAGCCTGTTATTCCCTGACGAGCTTTCGCGATGCAGACCGGACACGCTTGATAGCCTTCGCGAATGGCTTCCTCAACGGGAAGAAACTTCGGCTCACCCAGCAATTTCGGACACCCTGCGCGGTGATATACCTTGATTGTTTCGTCCTGAGAAACGGCAACCAGGCCGCTGACAGGCGGAGCATCACGGCGCGGCAAAGAATTTGTTCGCTTAAGGCGCGGAAGAAGGGAATACAAAGCAAATCCCAAAGGTACGGCGGCCGCAGCGCTTAGGCCCCACGCCAGAAACGAACGCCGCGAA
>DASXMM010000025.1:0-3535 GCA_036495665.1 Candidatus Acidiferrum sp.
GGCGGTCTGCAAGGCAATATGTTCCGCAATCTCTTCCTTCAACCGCTCCTCCTGCGTTCGCCTCGTCGCAGAACTAAACAAACGCGAGAAAAACCGCCTCAGAGACTTCATGGCAAATCCTCCGCCTTCACTTCAAAAACCGGCGCACTTCGAATTTCGCGTCTGGATCGAACCCGGGTTATTCCGCTCGTAATGCCTGAGACGGTGAAATCGTGCTCGCTCGGATGGCTGGCATCACCGATGCGACAAGCGCCGACAATGCCAGCGTCAGAATCGCCACGAAAATTACTTCGGCGTTGTTGGGCTTCATTCCATAAAGTTGGCTTCCCAGGAAGCGTCCAGTTGCTAGACTTAGCGGAAAACCCACGGCCAAGCCAATCGCCACCATTGCGAAGGCATCTCGCAGTATTAGAGCCGCCACTTGCCCGGCGTCCGCACCGAGGGCCAACCGCACTCCAAGTTCGTTAGTACGGCTCGCGGCGTTGTAGGCAGTAACGCCATAGAGCCCGATCGAAGCCAATACGAGCGAGAGGAGTCCAAAGAGCGAGGTTAGTCGTGCAATCAGCCGCTGTTGGGTGAATCGACTGGCTACTTGCTCCTGCAAAGTGCGAATCGAAGTAATCGGCAAATCGGGATCCACGGAAGCCATGGCCTGGCTTACGCTCCAACTGGGCAGGCTAGCTCCCGGCTTCGTCAAAATGACCATGTCGTGCAGGAAGAGCGAACCAAGATTCCCCTGCGCGTATTCGGCCTGCTGTTCGGCCAAAAAGAACATCGGACGAATGGTCTGAGACATGTTGTAATCGAGATAGCGCGCATCTTTCACCACTCCGACCACTTCGAATTGACGGCTGTTTTCCAGCTCCTTGCCGAAACGCTTGCCGATTGGATTTTCGTTTTTGAAAAACTTTCGCGCGAAGGCCTCATTGATCACCGCTACTTTCCCCGAAGTCGCCGTGTCCTGCTCGGTGATGCCGCGCCCCTCGATAATGGGTGTTCCGATGACCTCAAAATATCCCGCCGTAACTCGACTCCACGAAGCGGAGTTGTCATCCGGGGGAGCCGGAGCGGCCTGGCCGTCTATCCAGACGCCGGCGCCCCAACCTCCACCCGATAGCGGTGAATATAAGCAGAGAGCCACGGAAGCGACACCAGGAAGGTCTGCGATCGAGTCGTGGATACGGCGGTAAAGCAACGAGAGCTGCTCTGGGCGGTAGCCGGCGAGCCTTGGATTTATGCTGGCCACCAAGCGCCCGCGCTGCTCGAATCCGAAATTTTGATTCTCGAGTTTATGCAAAGCGACGCTGAGAAGTCCTGAGGCAGTTAACAAAACGAGTGAGAGCGCGGCCTGGAATACGACGAGCGTCCGCCGTGGAAGCGAGCCTGTGCGCGCAGTGGAGCGACCGGCACCCCGAAGGGCTTCGATGGGATCGACTCGACTGGCCATCCATGCCGGAGCGATCCCGAAAGCGATTCCCGTGAGCACCGAAACGCCGAAGGCGAAGAGCAGCACCGGTAAGGAGGGCGACGCGCTGATGGGTATGCCTGCGAGGCCGCCAACGTGCGGAAACGCAAAATGCAGAATAAGGCTGGTGCTCGCGAATGCGACCCCCACTCCTGCCGCACCGCCCGCGAGCGAGAGCAAAATACTCTCGGTGAGGGCCTGCTTCACGAGTCGCGAGGGTTGCGCTCCCAGAGCCATGCTCAACGAGAGCTGCTGCCGCCTTTCCATGCCGCGAACGAGCATAAGGTTGGCGACATTGGCGCAGACGATGAGCAGCACAAAACTGGAAACAATCATGAGGATCTGAAGCCAGCGCTCGTATTCTTCCCGCATACTGCTGATGCCCGCCCCGCCGGGACGCAGGAAAAGAGTTTGCTGGGAATATTTTGCGCGATCTTCGGCGCTCATATCAGCCCAGTGCGAGTGCAGCCACTGCTTCAACTCCACCCGCATGTCAGCCTCTATGGATGCAGGACTCATGCCTGGCTGCGCGCGCCCAATCAACTCCAGCCAGTGGATGTCCACCTTATTCAGGTCGGCATCGGATTCGACAAACGGTTCGGTGTTCAGTGGAAGAAAGAAATCGGGCGGAGTGTTTCGCAGTGTGTCGCCAAAGAAAGATGGAGGCGTAACTCCTACCACGGTGAAGGGCTTATCATCCAGATTGAAGGCGCTGCCGATTACCGAAGGATCCGATCCATATTTTTCCTGCCACAACCGATAGCTCATCACTGCCGCCGGCGCTGCGCCGGGTTGATCGTCATCCGCCGTGAGGGTGCGTCCGGCGTAGGCTCGTACGCTGAACATGGTGAAGTAATTCCCGGACACGAACTCGCCTGGATAGGATTCGGCGGCCTCTGAACTGCCCGTGCGCCGCACACCGAACTGCTCCTCCATCGACGGAAAGGCCGCTAGCTCGGAAAAACCATTGGTATTGTCTCTGAGATATTTATACAAATCGTAGGAGACAAGGGAGAACTCTTTGTCCTGACTGTACCCGCCGATGTAGCAACAGTGGGATTCCTTCCCCAAACGGTACAATTCGGCTGGATTAGCCACCGCCAGCGACTTCAGCAGGACTGCCTGCACCAAAGTGAATATAGAAGTGGCCGCACCGATACCCAGAGCTAGCGTCAGCACGACCGTGACGCTGAACGCGGGCGAATTCCGAAAACGGCGAAGCGCATAACGAATTTCCAGCAGCAGCGTTTCCAGGAACGGCAGGCCCCGCTGATGCCGATAATCTTGCTTCATCGGTTCCACCCCGCCAAACTTCAGCATCGCCTGGCGTCGTGCCTCAACCGGCGATAAACCGGCGCGCACATTTTCGGCGGTTTGCAGAGCGATATGCTCCGCAATTTCTTCGCGCAACCGTTCGTCGGCTTTCCGACTCGTCACAGAGTTGCCCAGTCGCGAGAGAAACCGCCGCAAAGCTCTCACGGCAAATCCTCCGCCTTCACTTCGAAGAAACGTCCGATGATGGCCGCCGTTTGTTCCCAATCCTGCGTTTCGACCTTCAACTGCTTCCGCCCCGCCTCAGTCAGTCGATAGAAGCGCGCCCTGCGATTATTCTCCGAAGCGCCCCACTCAGAGGCGATCGACCCTTCTTGCTCCAGCTTCAACAGCACCGGATACAGAGTCCCTTGATTCACCGCCAGCACATCCCCGCTGATCTGCTCGATGCGGCGCGCTATGCCGTAGCCGTGCTGCGCTCCCAGGACATCCAGAGTCTTGAGAACCATCAACGCCAACGTGCCTTGCAGAACGTCCGTTTTTTGTTTCATAGGAGTATTAACGTGGCACCGCCATTTTGGTTTCCAACAGGAAGGATCCCACAACTCCTTTGGGAAAACAACAGGTAAATCAGCCGCCGGGCGTTATCGCTCGGTGAGGTAGCGTAACTTCTTTTGTGTAAATTTGGGTTTTAAAGCAGAAAAAAGGGCGTACTTTCCTTTGGAGCGCGAACTCACAGAGGAGGTACACCCTGATGCGAGAACTGGAAGTCCTCGGCAACGGCCATCTTAAGCTGGA
>DASXMM010000026.1:0-3347 GCA_036495665.1 Candidatus Acidiferrum sp.
GCTTCCTGGCGCGCATCTTCGGCGTCGGCGCTATTGCCGGTGAGGCGCAGCGCACGGCGGTAAAGCCCTGGGCCGTAGGGCAGGACCATTTCGGCAAAGGCTTCGCGGTCGCCCAAGCGCGCATTCGCCAATACTCTGCTCTTGGCGGCGCGGAGGCCCTCGGCAGTCTGTGGCTCGAAGTTGTATGCGTCTAAGAATACGCTTGCGGCGCTCATGTCGCGGAGTGGTCGCACCCTGAACGCCACCCGGAGCGCTGGTTAAATCACTGAAAACAGGGGATTAACAACAGTTGCGAGAGAATGGCCGACAGCGAAGACCGTCCGGTTCTGGGACGAAGCGTTGCATTTTCGGTCACTCAAGCCCCCGATTCAGCGAAATCGGGCGGTCAGGTTCGTCGGATGTTCTAGTCGGACGTTTCTGGAACCTTGGCGAGAGGCTTCGAGTGAAGTTCAAACTTCGTGCCTTGGTCGAGATTCAGCATGTCGGTTTTCTCAAAGTCGATTCGCTCCAGCGGGATAGAGTTTTCTCCGCCGTAGTTGGTCACGTAATGCAAGCGGTCGCCTTCCACCCAATATTTCGTCAAGCCGTACATCGAGCCATCCGTGAGTTGCAACAAAGTGTCCGGCGGGCGGCTTAGTGAGTTTTGGGTGGACGTCTGCGTGTTTAGCTGCAAGGAGTCGCCGCTGCCGTCCTCGTCGTTCGGCTGGTTTCCGTCCGCATCGAGCCAATTTGAGCTGACGGAGGGCGCGTCAAGAACTTCCATGCCGAAAGCGGCAGGGAGAAACTCTGCTATAAAAAATGGATCGAAAAAGAAGCCTCGATCGAGGCAATCGGGACCGCGTCCAAAGAAACGCTCACTGGGAAATCCGCTAAAGGAACCGCAAAAGCCAAAATCGGAATTTTGACCAAACGGAAATGACCGAAGTCGGCGGCGGTGTGCGAATTCGGTGAGCTGCTCGCGATGAAGCGCCCGTCTATCGGAGACGGTCTCGCTTTGGGGATTGGGCAACTGGACGACTCTTCCGTGAATCATCGCCGCGCCAGCCATCGGAGGAACATCGCTACTCTCTTTACCGGGAGAAGTTTCCTTGCCGTGTCCGCCGGAATGATGACTGAAGAGGTGGCCGAAGGAGTGACCCATGGAATGACCAATGGAATGGCCACCCGAGGAGTGTCCGGAAAAACCCCCGGAGGAGTGGCCGCCTCCGCCGCCGTGCTGGGCCTCCAGAGGCAAGGCCCCACATAAGAAAATGGCAATCACGGCGACTGCAGGACGCGTGTACTTCATGGCCCATCTCCTGCTCGTCCCCACGTTACTCCGAAATTCGGACTATTTCCACTGGGCGAACCGGAGTTCGAGCACAAACTCTCCTCAGTTTATCGGAGTTGGGTGTGCTGGAATTCCGGCACTTCACTGTTTGAGACGTTCTTTCGTTCCTGCAGCGAGATTCTCGTAGACTTTGCCGGCCTTCATGACGAAAACCACGCGGCGGGCGGCGGTTGGGTCGCGAAGGGGATCGCCGTCCATGGCAATAATGTCCGCGTCCATGCCGGTGGCGATGGCGCCGATTTTGTCTTTCAGGCCGAGCGATTCGGCGGAGATCGACGTCGCGGACATGAGGGCGGCCATGGGATCTTGCCCGCCGTCGCGCACGCGGACAATAAATTCCTCGTAGTTGCGGCCGTGGGCTCCGGCGACGGCGTCGGTTCCGTAGACAATTTTGAGGTCTTTGTGTTTCAGCGCCTTTTTGAACGTGTCCAGCACGATCGCAATTCCTTTTTCCATGAAGGCGAAGCCTGGTTCGTTGTAATTGCCGATGCCGAGGAATTTTTCCTTGTTCTCAAGATAATTTTGCAGGACAAGGCCGATGTTTGGGTCGTAGTAGGTGCCGTGCTGGGCCATGAGCGTGAAGACGTCGTCGGTCACGTAGGCACCGTGCTCGATCGCGGTGCAGCCGGCGAGTGTTGCGGCTTTTGCGGATTCAGCGGAATGCGCGTGAACGATCGTGCGCAGGCCCAGCGATTTGGCTTCGCCGCACGCGGCAGCGAGTTGTTCGTCGGTCATGGTCTGCGTACCGCCTTCGCGAATGCTTTTGGAGGCGAAGAGTTTGATGAAGTCCGCGCCTTGTTGTTTTCGTTCGCGCACCAGTTCGCGCAGTTTTTCGGGCGGGCCGCTTTTTTCATCGAGCGGCTCGAGCGAGGTGAGCATGCGCGGGCCGGGAATGATTCCTCGAGCGATGGCGTCGCGGAGGTCCTTGTCTTCGGGCGAGCCGGGACTTTGAATCGTGGTGAAACCGGCGTTGAGGGTGACGATGGCGTTGTCGGCGGCGTGGAGCATCGCGCGAATGGGTGGCTCGTCTTTGCCGGAGAGGCGGCCGTTATCGAAATGCCAGAAGATGTGGGCGTGCGTGTCAATCCAGCCGGGCGTGACGGTCAAGCCCGTAAGATCGTAGGTAATCGCGTGGGCGGGAGCGTCGCCACCAAGGCGCACGATTTTGTCGCCCTCGACAACGATGATCGTGTTGTGAAGAATCTGGCCGCGGCCGTCGAGCACGGTCGCCGCTTTCAGAACGATGGGGCGCTCTTGGCCCGAAGCACGCGCCGCAAGAAGCAACGACACGAAACAACAGATTGCGAGAAGAAATCGCAAATGTCGGGTCATCAAAACTCCTCTGAAAATTGCAAAAGCGTCCACTGAGTCGTCTCTTAGGACCATGTGCGCTGATGGTGTACCTCGAAACCGACCTCCATGCAAGACTCCCACTGGGAGACGGGCGAGGACGACACAGCAAAAACGACGGGGTTCAGCATATTAGAGTTTTTTAAGCATGTGAGATTCCCTCGGTTTGCCGTTTATGCGCTAAAATAGTTAAACGAGGCTACAGTATGTCACCGCAAGACCTCCTCAACCTGATTTCCACGCTTTCCCGCGAACAACAGGAAGCCGTGGAAGAGTTTGTCCGCATCCTCAAGAAAGAAGAAGCGCCCGGTATGACGTTCCGCGCAGCGCTGGATGAGTTTATCGGTAAGCATCCGGAACTGCTTCGCCGCCTGGCCCAGTGAACCGCTATCTATCGGTTAGTGAAGTCATCGAGATTAACGCCGAAGTGGTTCGCAAGTTTGGCGGTATCCACGGACTCCGAGACAGCGGAGCTCTGCAATCCGCGCTCGGGCGGTTGGAGAGTGGATATTATGGCGACCCCATTGAAGAAGCTGCGGCCCTTTTCGAGAGCTTGTCGCAAAATCATCCATTTCTGGACGGAAACAAGCGGACGGCGATTACGGCAACCGGCGTTTTCCTTTTGATGAATGGTTACAGGCTGCTGTTCGATGATCTGGAAGCGTAC
>DASXMM010000027.1:0-4938 GCA_036495665.1 Candidatus Acidiferrum sp.
GGCCGTCCGGATGAACTGGTTCGCGGCGTCGACATCGTCGGAACCCCACTGGCCGCTCTGACGAAAATCGTGGCGACCGGCGACACAACGGAAGTTTTCAACGGCTACTGCGGCGCGGAGTCCGGCTCCGTCCCGGTTTCCGCCGCGTCACCCGCGATTCTGACCTCCGAATTGGAAGTGCAAAAGAAAGAAAGCTCCACGGACCGGCCGCCAATTCTGCCGCCACCCGCGCACGACACAGTCAAGACCGGAGGCCAGCAATGAAGCGCGCCACCGGATTTGCAGGACTCACACTTCTCACGGCGCTGCTGAGTTGCGGGACATCGCTCTTCGCGCAAGCTTCCGGAACCGTCCAGTCTCAAGCGCCGAAGGACAATGACCAAACCCTGCGCGCGATGCGTGACGAAATGGCCCGATCGAAAACGCGCCTCGAACTCCAAATTCCGGGCACACCAAAACCTCAGCGCCCCTACTACGTCGAGTACCGCCTGCTTGATCTCGACGTGCGAGAAGTCGTCGCCGAATTTGGCGCGCTCGTCTCCTCCAATCGCACGCGCAATCGTTTCATGGACGTCGAAGCGCGCATTGGCGACTACAAGCTGGACAGTTCCAATTTCATCAGCGACGACGGATTCCGCGGATTCATCGGCCCAACCGGCTCCGTCGGCATCGACCGCGATTACGATTCGCTTCGCCAGGATCTCTGGATCGCCACCGACCAGGCTTTCAAGGCCGCAGTCGAGACCTACTCGCGCAAGCAAGCCTATCTGAGCAGTCTCGCGCGTCAATCCGACATCGACGATTTTTCGAAGGCCGAGCCATTGCAACTCATCGAACCCTTGGAAGCCCCCGACTGGAGCAACCGCAACTGGGACCAGGAAGCACGCGATACGTCCTCTGCCCTGCGCGCTTTTCCTCAAATTTATGAATCACGCGTCACCTACTACCTCGTCTACGCCACAGAGTACTTGCTTACGAGCGAAGGCACGGAGATTCGCACGAACCGCAGCTTCGCGGCCATCGAAGCGGGCCTGAACACGCTTGCCGACGATGGCATGCAGGTCAATCACCTCTATGCCGCCTACGCGCCGAAGCCTGCTGATTTGCCCGGAGTGGATACCGTCCGCAAGGCCTTGAACGTGACAGGCAGCGAGCTCCTGGCCATGCGCGCAGCTCAGCCCGCGCAGGATTACACCGGCCCAGTCCTTTTTGAAGCGCGCGCCGCTGCTCCGCTTCTGGCGCAAGTGCTTACGCCCGCGATCAACGGCGCTCGACCGCCCGTCTCCTTCACTCCGGTGATGGAGCAGCTTCTCACCGGACTTGGCGGAAAGAGCGACTGGGTCGGACGAACCGGCGCGCGCGTCCTACCCCCAAGCGTTTCGCTGGTCGATGACCCGGGCGCGAAAGAGTTTCGCGGAACGCCCTTGCTCGGCACCTACTCAGTAGATGATGAGGGCGTCCACGCGCAAAAAGTGACTATCGTCGATAACGGCAACGTCAAAGAATTGTTGATGTCCCGCAGGCCTGGCCCGGATTCCGATATGTCCAATGGCCACGGCCGCTCGGCCTTCTTGAACGACGCCAAGCCCACCATGAGCAATCTGTTTTTCAAGTCGACGGATACGCAGTCTCCCGCCGACCTAAAGAAGAAATTTCTCGACGAATGCCGCTCGGAAAAACTGTCTTACTGCATGGTCGTCCGCGAGATGGACAACCCCTCCATCAGCTTGCTGCACCAGGATGACTTCTCCGAGTTGCTCGCGAGCTTCGGTGGCGGCGCTGGAACCGGCGACCGCCTGCCGCTCGTCGTCTACAAAATCTATCCAGAAGATGGACGCGAAGAAATGGTTCGCGGCGCGCGCATCATCGGCTTGAACACGCGCATGCTGCGCAATCTCGGCGGCATCGGCAACGACGACTTCGTTTACAACTACATGCAGAGCCAGGAATCGGGCTTCGCCGGAACCGCACTCGGCGCATTTGGCTCAGCGCGACTCGGATTGCCTGCTTCGCTTGTGGCTCCTTCGCTACTCTTCGATGACCTGGAAGTACGCGGCGCTCGTGGAGAACCGAAGCGCCTGCCACTGTTGCCGGCGCCGTCGCTGTCAGCAGATTGACCGCAACTGCGGTCGAGAAATCGGTAGAGTCGCAGGACTACGCGCCCGAGAACGAAACACATGACCGACCTGACTCGCCGCGGCCTTATTTTTGGTACCGCAACCATCGGGGCCTACGCCCTGCTCGTCGGTGTCCAGCGCGCTTGCCGGTTTGCGCTCGCCGACAACAAACCCGCATCGGGCGAGCCCGGTCCCGTGCAAATCATAAAATTCTCGGACGACGGAATGCGCTTGAGCCTCGAGACCATGCCGAGAGTGATCAGATCCGACGCCGAATGGCGCCGGTCTCTCAGCTCCGACGAATTTGATGTCACTCGCAAAGCTGACACCGAGCGCGCCTTCAGCGGTGCCTACTACAACAATCATGATCCGGGCCTCTACCGCTGCGTCTGCTGCGCCAACGCGCTTTTCAGCTCCGACACAAAGTTCGACTCCGGCACAGGCTGGCCAAGTTTCTGGGCGCCCATCGCCAAAGAAAATGTGGTAACGAAAATAGATTTGAGCTTTGGAATGCGACGCGACGAAGTAACTTGCGCCCTCTGCAGCGCGCATCTGGGCCACGTCTTTGACGACGGACCGAAACCCACCGGCTTGCGCTATTGCATGAATTCGTTGGCGCTTCGCTTGATCCCCCGCGTAAAGTCCTGAGCGTCCCAGATGACGCACGATCTTGGCGACCGCTCGCCAAACCCGGCGACGCAACCTTTTCAGACACTGCTGAACCCGCGGCACTTGAGGTAGTCTAGTTGGACCGAATGGCCGCCCGCCAAAACGACGAAGCACGCGAGAAGCGAAGCGCTGCGCTGCTGAGCGTTGGTTCCGCGGTCCTCCTCGTTTCTCTCAAGGCCTTTCTCGTGCTTCGTACCGGCAGCTTGGGTGTCCTCTCCGAAGCCCTGCACTCCGGACTCGACCTGCTCGCGGCTGTCATCACTTTCCTTTCGGTGCGCGTCTCCGATGAACCCGCGGACGAGCGCCACCCCTACGGTCACGGCAAGTTTGAAAATTTCTCAGCGTTCGTCGAAACCGCCCTTCTCGTCCTCACGGCGCTCTACATCATTTTCGAAGCCTTCGACCGCCTCTTCTTCCACATCGTGCATATCCAGCCCAGTATCACCGCCATTCTCGTGCTCCTCGTGGCGCTGGCCATCGACATAACCCGGTCGCGCGCGCTAAACCGCGTCGCGCGAAAATACTCGAGTGACGCGCTGGAAGCCGACGCCCTCCATTTTTCGACAGATGTGTGGAGCACCATCGTGGTCATCACGGGCATCGGCCTCGTCTGGGCCGGCGAAGCCTGGAATCTCCCGTGGCTGGCCTACGCCGATGCTCTCGCCGGTCTCGCAGTGGCCGCTGTGATTCTTTGGGTCGGCTCCCAGCTAGGCAGACGCACGCTGGACGCGCTGCTCGACGTCGCCCCCAAAGGTTTGCAGCAGGAAATTGCAATGGCGGTTGGCCGGATGGATGGAGTTTTGGATGTGGACCGCGTACGCGTCCGCCGCGCCGGCAACCGGCATTTCGTCGATGCCACCGTCAGCGTAGCGCGTACGGCGAGCCTCGAACAAGTCCACGCGCTCAGCGACGCCATCGAAAAACGAATCGGCGAAATCGTCCCGTCCGACGTGATGGTTCACGCGGAACCGCGCGCGCCGCAAGGCGAGCACCTCTTTGAAGCCATTCGCGCCGTAGCCCAGCGAATGGGCCTGGCGATTCACGACGTCACCGCACTGCAGCACGGCGGCAAACTCTTCATCGAGTTACATCTTGAAGTGGACGAAAACTTGAGCCTGCGCGAAGCTCACCGCCAGGCCACCGAGCTCGAAGAAGGCATCCACAAGCTGCGCGATGACGCGACGGACGTGAACATTCACATCGAGCCGCTGGGCCGCCACATCGCCATACCCGATTCAGGCGCGGGCGAAATGAAGCAGCTCTCCAGAGCGATCGAGGATTTTTTGAATACGCTGCCTTCCGAATTCGACGAGCTCGTAAACTGTCACGACGTGCATGTGCGCCAGGTCGAACACCACATCCTCGCGTCATGCCACTGCACGATGCGCGGGGCGCTCCCAATTACCCAGGTTCATGACGTAACCGCCGCGCTCGAAGATCGCGTCAAAGAAAAATTCCCGCAGATCTACCGCGTCACGATTCATCCCGAACCCGTCGAAGAAAAATAATCAGCCAGGCTGGGCGCGCTGGACAACGGTTGCCGGCTTGGCAGACCGAACGAAAACCTGGCCCGCCAGTGCCAGCACGGCGGGGAAACACTCCAGCACATAGCGAGGCTCGGGCGTTTCCAACGTCGTAAGAAATGCCGTGCGCAACAGCATGTAGCCAAGCAGCAGCGCGAGCGCGGGCCTCAGTGCGGAGCTTTCCCTCCACAACCGCACGGAGCCCCACAGAGCCAGAGCCACACACAAAACATTTAAAACAAAGAATCCTACACTTACCGAGAAATCGATCGGATCCTCTCGCCATGCCTCGCGAACCGGAAACACCTGCGCCGAAAACGGCAGCAGCTCAATGCGCGGCGTAAACCACATCGTGAATGCCCGCGCCACCGGCAGCCATACATAAGTCCGCAGCGGATGCCGCGCGGTTCTCTCTCTCGCCAACTGCCCGAACGCCGCATCCTCTTCTGGACTGATGGTCACGTCATTGTTGTACTGCTCGAGTAGCGCCGCCACGCGATCCTTCTCGTCCTGACTGTCGAAAGCACGCGCCGGAATGTCTTCGAGATTGATCACTTCCCCATCCAGCTTCCACGGCACGAGATAGCAGTCCTTCAATCGAAAGAGCCAGGTTTTCTCCCAAGCCATAA
>DASXMM010000028.1:0-8321 GCA_036495665.1 Candidatus Acidiferrum sp.
TCCAGCTTAAGATGGCCGTTGCCGAGGACTTCCAGTTCTCGCATCAGGGTGTACCTCCTCTGTGAGTTCGCGCTCCAAAGGAAAGTACGCCCTTTTTTCTGCTTTAAAACCCAAATTTACACAAAAGAAGTTACGCTACCACGCGATGCGCTAAAGACGCATGGTCTCCAGAGATTGACTCGGTATGGGCACGAACCCTGTCTGGAAGTCCCGGCCCTCTTCTCGCGAGGATAGAAGCTCAAGATTGTGTCGAGCGGTCTTATTCTGTGGATCTGCCTCGACCGCCGCTTCGAGGGCAAGGCGTGCTTCCACTAGGTCGCCTAATGTCGCGAGAGTAGCTCCGTAGGCGCTGAGGCACTCCGATAGCGTCAACCCCATAAGAAGGGGTTCTCGAAAGATCTCAGCGCGTTCCCCTGTCGAACGGCTCTTAGTGCCCACAGTGGAAGCTGCTATTATTGCAACGCCAAGATTCTTTCGGGAAATCTCGGACTGATCCAGCTCAAACGCTCTTTGAAAGCAGCCGAAGGCGAGTTGGTGTTGGTTCGTGTTCGCGTAGAGAAGGCCAAGCTGTGTATATGTCGCAACGATGTTGCCGCGGATTTTCTGGGCCGTGGCTGGTGAAGGATGTAGGGCCAGTCCCTTCAGGAATCCTTCCATCGCCTGCTCGAAGAGCCCTCGCCTAGCGAGAGTTATGGCACGGTTCATATGTGTGATCGAGAGATTCTCCCGTGCCAGTTCGTAGTCTGGGCTTAACTCGAGAAGCATCGTGTACACTACAATTGCAGCCTCGAATGCCCCGTTAGCAGCGAGTTGATTTGTCGTGTTAACCAGACTTCCCCGGAATTTTGGATCGAGCGAAAAGGACTTGGAAAATTGCTCTTTGGCCTGCTCATACCAGCCGTTTTGCAGGAAGAGCACGCCGTTCTCGTAACAAAGCTGAGCGTCCGCTGCGCTCGAATCGTGCTCTCCTACCTTGATTCCTTTGGAGACAGTCTCAATCTCGTCGAGCTTCCTTTGAACGAAAGCTATCGGAATGCCCTCCTCATCGGACACTTCGATTAGAGCGGCTTCTGGAGTTTCTCCTAGCATTTCGACAATAGTGCCGCGCTCCATCTCCCCCACCCTAAGAGGGGAGCGAGGGAACTGAACCACGTCAAGCAGTTTTGGGTTAATTCTCACCATCTAAAGAATTCTTCCTATTCGAAGAGCTTTCTAAGTCTATCTTGATTTCTAGACTCAATGTAGCACGAGATGAGCTCGGGAATCTGCGGCGCGTTCTTCTTATACATCCATACGACCGTGACGATCGCTGACTGTCCATTTAGACCTATGATTTCGTGGTAGGTCGTCCAAGAGTCACCATATTCCTTGCTCTCACCTTGTTTGGCTGTCGCCCTCGGGAGGCTTTTTCGGATCAATTCAGCCAAGACGCGGGCGTGTCTGCTCTCGATTTCAAGGGCGCTTTTGAAAACGCGAGCTTTATGCTTGCCGTAAGGATGCTCATTATTAAGTGCGTAGCTTTCCAGTTTTTCCGCCGCTATGACCGCTTGGTCGAAGTTGGGCAACAGTTTCATCAGCGGAGCAGCATAGCAGGGTAAATGAAGCCTGTGCTAGAGCCGCCTGATTCTGAGGTTAAGAACTCTATGGTTTGAAGGTGAGGGTGTGTTTGCGGGATTTGGATTCGGCGGCGTCGGTGTAGGGGGCGGTGATGGGTTTGCCTTCGTACCACGAGGAGAATTGATCGGAGTAGTGGGTGCTGCCGAGTTGGCCGGATTGGCCTGCGGGGAGGAGGAGGATGGAGTCGTCCCAGTTGGCGAGATTGGCGATGAAGCGCATGGAGGGGCCGTGGCGATTCATGGCGGCGCGAACGCTGTAGCGGGTGCCGGATTGGGGTTTGTTGGCGATGCTTAGGAGGGATTTGAGGAGGCCTTCGCGGCCTAGGGGATGGAGCATGTCGAGGGAATCGAGATATTTCCATTGCCAGTCGTTGATGCGCTGGCTTTTGGTTTGGTCGGCGAGGATGGAGACGGCGCGGTCTGCGGTGGCGGCTAGCAGGTCGTCGTAGGTTTTGTAGGTGGGCGGAAGCCATTTTGGGGGACGGTCGGTCAGGACTTTTTGCAGGAATGCGGTGCTGCGCCAGGTGTAGAGGTTGGTGTCTTTGCCGAGGTAGGGCTCGAGGATTAGTTGGAGGGCGGCGCGGCGGGAGGCTTCGAGGAAAGAAACTACGGAGGAATCGGCGTCGGCAATTCCGTTGAAATCTTTCAATTCATTCATGAGTTGCTGGGCCCGGGCGTCTTTTGGCTGGACTTTTTTTGCGGCGGCGGCCATTTGGTCGGCTAGGAAAGCGTGCGGGTAGCTGTAGGTGTCGGTTTCGATTTTGAGCATGTCGATGGGGCGGAGATTTGTTTTGTCTTCGAGAAGATCGTAGATGCGGGCGGTGCGGTAGGGTTCTTCCCAGCGGTCGGTGAGATAGGGCTTGTAATTGGGGCCGACGACGCGGGCGTTGGCGGTGATGATTAGGCCGCTATCGGGATTGAGGGCTTGGGGGAGTTGATCGAAGGGGATGTAGCCGGTCCACTCGTATTCGTCGGTGTCGCCGGGGACGGGGACTTCGCCGTGGCCCTTTTTTCGGATGGGGACGCGAGCGGCCATGATGTAGCCGATGTTGCCGTCGGTGTCGGCGTATACGGCGTTTTGGCCGGGGCCCCAGACGTTTTTCATGATGTCGCGAAATTCGTGAAAGTTTTTGGCTTTGGAGAGCCAGGCATAGGAGTGGCCTAGACCGCCAGGTTCGAGGGCGGTCCATTTTAGGGCGTAGGACTTGTCGCCTTCGGTGTGGACGATGGGGCCGTGGCGGGTGACGACTACTTTGAGGTGTTCGTCGGGTTGGCCTTTAATGCGGATGACTTCGTCGAAGATTTCGGCTTTGTGTTCCGAGGTTCGATCCATACCTTTGTAGAGATAAAAATCTGGATGGTCTTTGACGAACGTTTCGATGTAGAGGTCCTGGACGTCGGCGCCGTTGTTGGTGAGGCCCCAGGCGATATGGTCGTTGTGGCCGATGACGATTAACGGAGCGCCGGGGAGGGTGACGCCTTCGGCGTTGTAGCCTGGGGCGGTGAGGTGAATTTCATACCAGATGGGCGGGATGGATAACTCGAGGTGGGTATCGTTGGCGAGGAGGGGTTTGCCGGTGGCGGTGTAGTCTCCGCTGACGACCCAGTTGTTGCTGCCGAGGCTCGCTCGAAGTTCGTTTTGTGTGGTTTCGAGTTGAGATTGGATGACGGGCCAGAGCGTCTCGGTGATGTCGGCTGAGGTTTCCGGCGTGGGGATGGTGCTGAGGTTGCGATTGGCGGCTTTCAGAACATCGTCGGTGGGCATGTCATCGTCGTCATCGTCTTCGTCGTCGGGGTCGGCTTTGGAGGCTTGGGAGCCGTCGTTGGGGTTGTCGGGATCGCCGACTACGAAATGATCCATGCTCGCGTCGGGCGCGAATAAATCCTTGGAGTGGTCGGCGTCGACGCGGGCTTCTACCTTGGCGCGGTCTAGTTCGCGCTCCCAGGTGTCGGTGAGCGTTTGATACATGTAGCCGGTGATGACGAGGGCGTCGGTGGGCTGCCAGGGTTGCGGCTTGTATTTGAGGAGAGTGAATTCTAGCGGGAGATTGTTTTGGTGCTGCTCGATGAAGCGATTTACGCCTCGGGTATAGGCTTCTAGGAGAGCGCGGGAGTCGTTGTCCAGTGCGGCGAATTCGCGATCGGCGATGCGGGAGAAGCCGAAGGTGCGGAATTGCTTGTCGGATTTGAGCGCGAGAGGGCCGACGATTTCGGAGAGTTGGCCGCGAGCGGCGCGGCGCATCAGGTCGAGTTGCCAGAGGCGGTCTTGCGCGACGACGTAGCCTTGGGCTTCGACGGCGTCTTCGAGGGACGCGGCGCGAATGTGGGGGACGCCCCAGTTGTCGCGTTCAACGGTGACCTCTTTTTGCAGGCCGGGGAGGGGGAGGGAGCCGTCGAGTTGCGGGAGCGGGCGATAGACGAGGCGCCAAGTCGATATGGCTGCGGCGAGGAGAACGAGGATAAACAAGCCGATGAGTATTCGAACGATGATCCGCAAGCAAACTCCCGCCGCTGTGGGTAAAACTTGAGTTTAGAGGAGGTGGTGCGAGGGCGCAACCGGGCGGGCTGGCGACTCGGCTTCTACTTCTCTAAACCTACCAGGCATCAGCCATGCTCGAATCAGTGACCATGCCTGGTGTATTCTTCTCGACGCGTTCTTGACTCGTTCAATTGCGGGGGGCACTTCGGTGGGTTAGGCTGGGGGAATCGACGATGGGAGCGTGGGGCACAGGCATTCTTTCCGACGATACGGTTCGTGATGTTCACGCGGACTATCTTGATTTATTCAATCGAGGAGAGTCCCGGGAGGCGATTCGCGAACAGCTCTTGGAAACCTACGCGGAATCCGTGAGAGATTCGGATGAGGGTCCGCTCATCTGGATTGGAATCGCAAAAGCACAATGGGATTGTTCCCACCTCGAACCATTGGTCCTCTCGAAAATTCGCGAGATCGTTTCCGGGGGGCATGGGTTGGATCGCTGGGCCGAGCAGGGAGAGCGATTGCTTCAGCGGCGAAAGACAGCTCTGAGCGAGTTTCTCGGCAAGCTCGAAACTTCCAATTCGCGTCCGCGTACGCCAAGGAAAGCGATCAAGCGCAAGTCCATCTTCGAACCGGGAGATTGCGTCGCTGCTCGTCTCCAAGACGGGGACTGGGGAGCAATCCTGGTCTTGCAGGGGGAGCCCGAATCTGATGACCCTTACAAAGAGACCTATGGAACGAACCTTGTTGTTGCTTTGCGCTATAAAAGCCCCGAGCTGCCAAGCCTAAAGGTCTTTGAGAAGCGAGAGTTCCTCTATCTGACGCACCACTTCTGGAAGGATCACCTCAAAATCAGTTATGTAACAGCATTGCGATCCAGGAAGGTGAAGGATCGCTTCGTCCGAGTAGGAACAATTCAACTTCGCACTACAGACCCGCGCACCGCCAAGACGTACTCGTCGTGGCCCAACCAACTTGACGACATGTACCTGCAGGATCAGTGGGATCGTGGCGTTCGTGACTGATGCTCCTTCACAGGCCGCTTAGTTGGATTGAGCCGTGAATGTCGGCCGCCATCAGGCAGGAGCGCTTGTCGGCTGTGATAATCTAAATTGATACGACTATGAGCATGTACAAGACAGTGGCTAGAGTTCCGGATTTTCCTGCGATGGAGCGCGACGTTTTGCGCTTCTGGGAGGAGAAGGGGATTTTTGCGAAATTGCGGGCGAAAAACGCTGACGGCGAACATTGGTCGTTTTTGGATGGGCCGATTACGGCGAACAACCCGATGGGGGTGCACCACGCTTGGGGGCGCTCGCTGAAGGATATGTATCAGCGGTACAACGCGATGCGCGGGCGCGCGTTGCGGTATCAGAATGGGTTTGATTGCCAGGGGCTGTGGGTTGAGGTGGAAGTTGAAAAGAGCATGGGGCTCAAGACGAAGCGGGAGATTCGCGAGTTTGGGATTGAGAAGTTTGTGCGGGCTTGCAAGGAACGGGTGTTGACGTATGCGGCGCGGCAGACGGAGCAATCGATTCGGCTGGGGTATTGGTGCGATTGGGATGATCCGAAGACTTTGATCGCTTTGCGCGACGCTTTGGCGGATGGAGATCGCGTGGTGACGGTGAAGTTGCCGAGCGGGCTTACGGAGACTAAGAGGGCTAGCGAGATTATTCGGAAGTTGGGTTCGGCGGAGTATGGCGGGAGTTATTTTACTTTTTCGGATGAGAACAATTACACGATTTGGTCGTTTTTGAAGAAGTGCCACAGCGAGGGATTCATTTACCGCGGGCACGACGTGATGCCGTGGTGTGGGCGGTGCGGGACGGGGTTGTCGCAGATGGAGGTGGCGGAGGGGCGGCGGATTACTACGCATACTTCGGTGTTTGTGCGGTTTCCGATCAAGTCCAAAAAAGGGTCCGAAAAAGGGGGGCAGGAAAAGACGGCGCTTTTGATTTGGACGACGACGCCTTGGACTTTGACTTCGAACGTGGCGGTGGCGGTGAATCCGGAGTTGACGTATTTGAAGGTGAAGCACGGCGATTGGTTTTATTACGTGGCGAAGGGGAATTTTGAGCACGATCGCGTGCAGGATTTGCAGGTGGAAGGAAAGCACGAAACGCACAAGCTGCCTTCGATTCGAACGATTTTGAAGGGGAGCGGGGGCGTGGAAGTTGTGGAGGAGATTCCGGGCCGCGAGTTGGTGGGGCTGACTTATACGGGACCGTTTGACGAACTGCCGGCGCAGAAGACGCCGGGAGGAGTTTTTCCTTACGGCGAGACGGGCGGAGGAAAGAGCGCGGCGGAGGCGCATCGCGTGATTGCCTGGAAGGAGATCAGCGAGGCGGAAGGCACGGGGCTTGTGCACATTGCGCCGGGTTGCGGTGCGGAAGACCAGCAGCTTGGGAAAGAGAATGGGATTCCGTTTATCGCGCCGCTGGATGACAGCTCGGTGTTTCTGGATGGGTTTGGGCAGTTTACGAAGCGGAATGCGAATGAAGTGGCGGATGACGTTATCGCGGCGCTGAAGGCTTCGGGGATGCTTGTAGCGCGTGAAAAGTATCCGCACGTTTATCCGCATTGCTGGCGGTGTAAAGAAGAGCTGGTATTCAGGCCGGTGGATGAGTGGTTTATTCGAATGGATTGGCGCGATCGGATACAGCGCGTCGTGGCGACGATCAAGTGGATTCCGGAGGAGGGCGAAGCGCGCGAGCAGGATTGGCTGCGCAATATGAGCGATTGGATGATCTCCAAGAAGCGATTTTGGGGATTGGCTTTGCCGATTTGGGTTTGCGGGGATTGCAGCCATTTTGTGGTGATCGGAAGCAAGGAAGAGTTGAAGGAAAAGGCGGTGGAAGGTTGGGATGTGTTTGAAGGGAATTCGCCGCACCGGCCTTATATCGATGCGGTGAAGATTCGGTGTGAGAAGTGCGGCGGGTTGTCGACGCGCATTGAAGACGTGGGGAATCCGTGGCTGGATGCGGGAATCGTGCCGTTCAGCACGATGCGGTATTCGACGGACAAGGCGTATTGGGAGAAATGGTTTCCTGCGGATTTGGTGCTGGAGAGTTTTCCGGGGCAGTTTCGGAATTGGTTTTACTCGATGCTGGCGATGAGCGCGATGATGGATGGGCGGGCACCGTTCAAGGCGCTGCTGGGGCATGCGTTGGTGCGCGATGCGCGCGGCGAGGAAATGCACAAGTCGAAGGGAAATTCGATCGCGTTTGATGAAGCGGCGGAAGCGCTGGGCGCAGAAGTGATGCGCTACATTTATACGGAGCAGAAGACGGCGCAGAACTTGAATTTTCCGGATCTGCATCCGGCGTCGGGCGCGGGTCAGACGATTGATGGAGATGCGCGGCGGAAGCTTTTGACGTTCTGGAATTGCTACAGCTTTTTTGTGATGTATGCGGGGGCGGACGGGTGGAAGCCGGGAGGTGCGGCGCTGCCGGTTACGAACGAGCTGGACCGTTGGGTGATGAGCAAGCTGCAGCGGTTGTTGGCGGAGGCAAACAGCGCGTTTCAGACCTACGAGCATTACAAATTGGTGGAGGCGTTTCAGGCGTTTGATGAAGAGTTTTCGAACTGGTATTTGCGGCGGTCGCGGCGGAGGTTCTGGAAGAGCGAGGGGGATGCGTATCAGACGCTTTACGCGGTGCTGACTACCGTGACGCGAGTGATGGCGCCGGCTTTGCCTTTCTTGACGGAGGATATTTACCAGAACCTGGTAAGGTCGGTGGATGCGGCCGCGCCGGAGTCGGTGCATTTGACGGCGTACCCGCAGGTGAACGAGTCGCTGATCGACGAGGCGCTGGAGCAGAGCATTGCAGCGGTGATTCGAATCAAGAATCTGGCGCTTGGTTTGCGGACGCAGAGCAAGGTGAAGATTCGACAGCCGTTGAGTACGCTTTACGTGCGGCCCAAAGACGCGGCGGATCGGCGCGTTTTGGAGAATGCGGATTATGTCGCGCAAATCTTGGAAGAGACGAATTTGAAGCGGCTGGTGTTGATTGATGACGAGAATACGCTGGTGAAGGTACGGTTGAAGCCGGACGCGAAGAAGATTGGGCCACGAGCGGGGAGATATTTGAAGGCGATCGGGGAAGCTTTGGACAAGGCCGACCCGGCCCAAGTGCTGAAGGGTGGAGCGTTTTCGGTGCAGCTGGCGGATCAGGTGTTCGAGTTGGCGCCTGAAGAGATTGTGGTGTTTTTCGAGGGGCCGGAGA
>DASXMM010000029.1:0-3043 GCA_036495665.1 Candidatus Acidiferrum sp.
CTCTGCGCTCTCCGTGTACTCTGTGTAAAAATCTTTTTTCGGCAAAGGCTGTAACAAGTCGCCGATCGAAATGCGAGTCGAGCCTTCTGTTTTTTTGGCAAGCGTCTCGCAACGCGTTCGCGCGAGCCAATCCAGAAACGCTTCATCCGCGCGCGCAAACTCCGCCAGCGAACCAAGATGCTCCACCACTCCGCCCTGAAATTCCCGCTCCAAAAGCGGCAACAATTTCTTTCGAATCCGCGCCCGCGTCCGACCCGTGTCCTGATTGGTTGCGTCTTCGCGCCATTTCTGTTTTTTCGAGCGCAGATACGCCCGTAATTCTGCGCGCCGAATTCCGAGTAGCGGCCTCACGACGATCTCGGTCCGCGGATGAATTCCGCCGAGTCCGGCCAACCCCGTCCCACGCAAAATGTGCGCCAAAACCGTCTCTGCCTGGTCATCCGCCGTATGCGCCACCGCGACCACATCCACTTTTCCTTCGGCAACCAACCGAGAGAAAAACTCATACCGCGCCCGCCGAGCCGCATCCTCCAGATTCGCTTTTTCTCGTTTAGCCCGCGCAGCCACGTCCACGCTCTCGCCGTGAAACTCCAACCCGTGCTTTGCCGCCAGCTCGCGAACGAACTTCTCGTCCCCATCTGAAGCTCTGCCACGCAGATTGTGGTTCAAGTGCGCCACACTCAGCACAATTCCCAATTCCTCGCGCAACTCCAGCAAAAGCAGAAGCAGCGCCACTGAATCTGCCCCGCCAGAGACACCCACTCCCACGCGCTGACCCGCGCGCACAAATGTTTGTGCTCGAATTGCCTGGAGGTTCTTATCGCCTGGGCTCTTCGCCATGATGGCGTATGGTATCAGCCGCACGCATGAAAGAGCACCTGCTCTGACTAAAGCTGCGCTCTCGGATGCGCAGCGTACGGCGCGTCGCGGCGCTGACCGATCGTAGCGATCTTTATTTCTACTTTGCTTGCGGAGGCTTCGCCTGCTTTGCTTTCGTCACCATTTCTCGCACGTCGGCCAGCAGCGCCTGCGAATCGAAGATCACTCCGTCGCGAATCGTATACTTCACGCACTGCTCGTGAACCTCTTTGCGGTCGGCTCCCACGCGTGTCACGCCATTTCCATAAAACACTTTTACATCGGCGAGCGGATTCTCCGATAGCACAACGAGATCGGCCAGGTAACCCGGCCGGATCAACCCCAGCTCCGGGTTCTTCACGACCTTCGCTCCATTCTCCGTTGCTGCGTGAAGTGTTTCGAGCGGTGAGAATCCCGCCTCTTCGAGCATTTCCAGCTCACGAATCGTTCCGAATCCCCATAACTCAAACAAAAATCCTGTGTCCGAACCTACTGCAACTACGCCGCCCTGATTCTTGTAGTCGTTCACAAAATCGAGCCAGCGGCGGTAAGCGCGCGCCCAGTCGGCTTCCTTGTTCGACGTCCATTCGTAAAAATACGAAGCGTGGTGCGCCGGATTTGGCAGAAACGAATCCATCACCACAGGCAACGTATACGTCGAGTGCCACGGCAAATTCGCTGCCCGCGTCACGTCGCGATTCGCCTCATAAATACTGAACGTCGGCACCATGATGAAGCCAGTCTTGTGCATCGTATCGAGCAGCGAATGGATCACCTCGCCGTGCAGCTTCGCCACATCCGCCTGCAGCCACGAACGCCCCGTCTCCAAAAACCGGTCCGGCTCGCTTGAATAGTTGTAGCCAGGCGGCAAATCCTGGATCGTTCTCGTCGTGTACGACGACTCCGGGTATCCATAATGATGCTCAATCGTCGAAGCGCCCTCGCTCGCCACCTGCACCGCGTTCATCGGATACACGCCGTCCTGCCCGATGTGCACCGCGACGCCCATGCCATCCTTCCGCGCCTGATCCGCAATCGCGTGAAACACGTCCGGCCACAATCCCGGCTTCCCGATAATTTTTACACCGTCGACGCCCGCCGCGTGCCATTCGTCCACAATCTGCCGCGCGCCCTCGGGATTCGAATACCGCGGATCGTCGCCGCGTCCCCAAAATGGATACACGTACATGCGCGGCGCAATAATCTGGTTCGCCGCGATCTTTTTCTTTTCCTCCACCATTCCCTTCGGATCGTCGTTCCCCACATTGAATGTTCGAACGGTCGTCACGCCGTGTCCCAGCAGGAGTTTGTAGATGTATTCCGCCGGCACGTCCTTGCTCGCATTGATGTGGATATGCACATCGATCAGGCCCGGCATCACGTACATGCCCTTGGCTTCGATCACGCGGTCCGCAGGCTTCGGCGGCTTGCCGCCCGCCGCCTCTTCTTCCTTCTCTTTTCGCGAAACGGCGTCGGTCGACGAGATGCGTTCGATGCGATTCCCCTTGATATAAATGTTGACCGGCCCAAACGCCGGCGCGCCCGACCCATCTATCACCGTCGCGCCGCGAATCTCGAGCGAAGGATACGGCCCCGTCTGCTCAGATCCGCTAGCGTTTTGCGCTCGAACCGCGAGTGGCAAACTCAAAGCCGCAACGCAAAAAATCAATCCCCCGCGAATCATCCTCTTCACCATCGTCATTTTTTCGCATCCCTCTGAGTAGCACGGGCTTGCCCTGAGCTTCGAAGGGCACTCTTGCCTGTGCGGTTTTCGCCGTGCTCGCAATGCGGTAGCACAGCCAGTTGTGGCTGTGCTACGTCCGCGCAACACCCAGCGCCACGCGTTTTCGAAACTCCCTATCTCGATTTTTCGCGTCGCGAAGCCCGCAAAGGCTAAATTCAAAGTCCCAATAAGTCCAGCACTGATTCGCAAAAATCAACGCACCCGCTGCCCGTATCTGCTTTCTCCGAAATGGCTTAGCGGAGAGCCTAAACCGCGTCTGTGGAAAGCTGTGGAAATCGTTAATATGGTGTTGACATTTAAGAACGCCTGTCGTATTCTCCTTGGGCTGTGGATGTGCTTTCCTGCAAGACAGGGGGGCTTTGCTCTTTGACAACCGATACGATGTGCCAGAATCCGTTCGAAACCATTCGGCCTTTTCGAGCCCGAATGGTCTGAGTAAAT
>DASXMM010000030.1:0-3785 GCA_036495665.1 Candidatus Acidiferrum sp.
CTCGACGACGGCGCCCGTACCACCCGTCTGGTTCTCCGCCAGGGCTCCGCGTCCTTCTACGTTAATCCTGCCAACGGTGATTATTTCAGCGTCACTGGCGGCGATTTCACGGTCGAAGCCAGCGGCAAGGGCTCCTTCCGCATGAATAATTTTGACGACGGCAGCAACGTCGACGTCGTGAGCGGCCACGCCGCCGTGCTGCGCAAAAAAGAAACCACGCAACTCAGCAAGGGCCAGTCTCTCGCGATGAGGGCCGGCGACGACACCGTGAGCATCGGTCGTCTGCCCACCGATGACGACTTTGATCACTGGGTCTCTGGTCGCATCGACTCCGTTTCCACCGCCACCAACGCCTCCCTTCAATACACGGGCTCTTCTCAGTACGTGCCAGGATTCGCCGATCTCTACACCTACGGAGCCTTTTCGTCCTGCGGAAACTACGGCTATGGCTGGCGTCCCTTTGGCGCGAGCTTTGGATGGTCTCCCTTCACCGCGGGCAATTGGCTCTGGGATCCTGGCTTCGGCTGGACATTCGCCAGCTTCCAACCGTGGGGCTGGGCTCCTTACCATTACGGCGGCTGGCTCTTTGACGCATCCTGTGGCGGATGGTTTTATTCGCCTCCAGCCTACTTCGGATACGGAAACTACTACGGTGGCCGCCCCGGAAGGCGCACTCCTCCCATCGTCCATCCGCCGCGCCCCCTTTACCGAGCGTCCACCGCCGTCTTCGTTCGCCAAAATGGCCAGCTTGGCGTAGTACCCATGCATCCTCTCGACAAAGAGGGCAAGGCTCCTCTAAATCTCGAACACGGTGTCTTCTCCACGGAGCCCGCGAGGAATGCTTCCGGCCCAGTGCTGTCCACAGCCGCGGGCCAAAAATGGGAAACCCTGAAGTCCGCGCCGCCCAACGCGCTTAGCAATGGTCTCACTTCCACGACTGCGCCCGTGCGTACCTCCCGCGCTCTCATTGAAGGCAGCAACGGCACGCGTATCGTTTCGCTGAACCACGATTCTTCCATCGCGTACGATCCGCGCGAGCATCGCTTTGTAAACGCGAACGCTTCCCCATCCTCAGCACGCACAGCGGATAATGCCGAAAAGACGGTCGCCGCGAGGGCCAAAGACGAGCACATCGTGAATGGCTCCAGAGCGACTCCGCCTTCAGCCACGCCGTCTCGTACGTCTTCAGCGACAATCTCAGCTCGCGGTGCGACTCCACCTTCTCGCTCTATTCCGTCGCCGCCCGCGCCGCGCTCTTCGAGCGGCGGTAGCAGCGGCTACCGCGGCGGAGGCGCGTCGGCGAGCAGCGGATCGTTCCACGGTTCCTCCGCACCATCCGCGTCTGCATCGCACGCCTCGGCCCCTGCGTCAGGCGGCGGAGGCCGTGCGCACTAAAACAATCTTAAAACTCCGAAGCTCCTAAAGGAAAACGGCTCGGCAACATCGAGCCGTTTTTTTTTGGCATCGCAAGATCGCCGCAAAATTATCAGTGACCGCAATCCCTTCAGCGAAACAGCATTCCCGCGTATCCCACAACCGCACCGTAATCCCCCGAAACATCTCCCGACGTCGCGTAGCGCACCAATTCCGCCTTCGTACTCCCCAATCTCTGCAGCGCCGTCAACATCGCGACTGTTGGCCCCAACCCGCACATGGAAATCGCCTCATTTCGGCAAGTGTCGTAAAGCCCTCTTGCATCCAACGCCAGGATTTGATCTATCGCTTTGTGGTCCTTAACCCGCGTCGTCGCATCATCTTCGTAGTGATTCAAGTCAGAAGTGGTTAACAGCAGAGTGTCTTCGACGCAGCCTGCAATCACCCGCCCGATAGCCTCGCCCACCGCGACAAGATCCTCGAAGCGCGCCGTTCCCAGCGCCACCGGCACGAACGTAAAATCCGCTCTCAAAACTTGCAAAAACGGAATCTGCACCTCCAGCGAATGCTCGCTGCCAT
The DNA here is from genome assembly GCA_036495665.1 of Candidatus Acidiferrum sp. Classification (GTDB taxonomy): domain Bacteria; phylum Acidobacteriota; class Terriglobia; order Acidiferrales; family UBA7541; genus Acidiferrum. The sequence continues at coordinate 1,954 of DASXMM010000030.1, forward strand.
GAGCGACACTGTCTTCCCGCAGCAACGGGCACTCCACCCGTAGAGCCTCCGCCAGCGGCTCATCGATCACCGCATCACCCAACGGCGTTCGCCAAGCCCCGCTCGAAAGAATCGCAGCCTTCTGCCCGTGCGGATAATGCCGCACACCCAAAATCAAAACTTTCTTCGGCAATACAATCCGTCCAAACACTGCTCCGGCGACAGGCCCGGAATAAACGTAGCCCGCATGAGGAACCAGGCAAGCTTTCGCCCGCGTGGGCCTCACACTTTCTTCCGCTTTCGTGTATTGCCGAACGAGTGCGGTGAGTTCCTCAGGATTGGATGGGTAAAATCGGCCGGAAACCGCAGGCAGGCGAAGCATCAAGCGCTCCGCAAATCAAAGGGCTTTCGAGGGTTTGCCTTTTACCTTGAGCGCCTTCAACGAAGTTGGATCGTAATACACCGTCACTTTGTCGCCGTACTGAAAGCCGCCTTTGTCGACAATCGCCTGCATTTCCGCTGACGCTCGTTGCGAAAGCGCGAACGTCTGCAGCGACATATCATTTCCCTTTGCCTTCACGGTGATCTGCGCGATGTTTGCGTTCATCACGAGGCCATCAAAACGCCCCATCCCAGTCGTCTTGGGTTTTGGCTTGATGGCGTTCACGACGATGGGCACAGCGGTGTCGACAATGATCGGGGCGACCACGGCTGGGACACCCGGGATAGGCGGAACAGGCGGAAGTTGCGCCTGCGCGGGTGAACTGCAGAGCCCCGCCACCACAAGCGCCGGAAATCCCATTAGAGCGATTTTCTTCAGTGCTTTCATTCGATGTCATCCGTTGCAATTCGCAACGACTTCAAAAACCGCACATCCTGCGGCGTCATCGTCAGCCGCGCCGCCGGTTTCTTGTCCGGCATCTGGTCGAACGACTCCTGATCCACCTGAATCCGTAACGACTCCAGAAACCGCCGGTCCTGCGTCGTCAGCTTCGCCGCCGCTTCTGCCGCTGCCGCATCGCGCTTTGCCAACCCGATCGTCGCATCCAGCTTCAGCACGATATCGTACCCGTGTGCGCGCACTCCCGCAATGGCGCCGGTAATCCTATCCGAATCGGACACCGTATCATTAATCGCGTGTCCCAATTCACGAAGCAGGTTTTTAAGGTGATCGTCTAGTTGCAAGGGCGGCTCCCCTCAATACAATCCTAATTCTAGGCCCGCGTTTCGCAGGATACAAGTCACCCGGTTTCGCGTTGTCTCCAATGGGTTCACAGTACGATGGTGCAGGTCCAAAAGCACTCTAACCCCTCTCGCCTCCTTCCGCATCCCATCTCTCGCCGCTTTTTGCGCTAAGATGCACCTATGTCTTCGGCCGCCACTTCACCGGCAGCAGCGCCTCGCCAAGGCGGCTTCCACCGCTTCTGGCGCGCCGCGAAGCAGCTTTTCTTCGAAGTCGCCGGCGCCCTGTTCGCATTCCTAGGCTTAGTCTGGCTCAACGTGGCTCTGCGCTCCTGGACGCGCGACATCGCCCACTGGCTAATCGCCGCAGCCGTAGCGTTTGCATTCTTGTTTTTCTTCTTCGCGTTAAGCTCGTTCCGCCGCGCGAGGAGGCTGTAACGTAATTCGAATTTCGTCTTTCGAATCGTTTTTCGAGTTTCGCTTTTCGAATTTCGTATTCTGAATCTTATGTCCGACACAAAAACCAAGCCCCCCGCCGAACGCAAAGATCACTTCACAACTCTCTCCGGCGAACCCATCAACCGCCTCTACACCCAAGAGGATTTTCCCGCCTCGTGGGATCCCGACTCCACCATCGGCTACCCCGGCGAATTCCCCTACACTCGCGGCAT
>DASXMM010000031.1:0-5446 GCA_036495665.1 Candidatus Acidiferrum sp.
ATGTCACGCACGTGTTTACGCGCGACCAGCATTTGTATTTGCAGTATGAGATTTATGACGCGGCGAAGGGCAAAGTCGCCGTGGCGGCTGCGGTGCTTGCACCGACTGGTGCGGGCCAGCCTGAGGCTGGTGCCGCGCCTCCGGCGCCGCCGCCGGCTAAGGAGACGCGCGAGTCGATTCACGTCTTGACCAGCATCGAGTTTTTGCAGGGCAACGTAAAAGTCTATGAGTCGAAGCAGCTCGCGGCGACCGAAGTCACGGCTCCGGATCGGAAGGCGGTGGTGTTTCAGATCGATCTGCCGCTGCAGGCGCTCAAGGCCGGGCTTTATGTTTGCCAGGTGAATGTAATTGATGATGTGGCGGGGAACTTTGCGTTTCCGCGGTGGCCGATCTTGATCAAAGATGCGGCCACCGCTCCCGCCACCCAATCGTCATCCAGTTCCGCGCATTAATTTGGCGCCGCTCGAGGGCTTGCGGCGGGGTCAATTCTTCCGCAAAAAATCCTACGCAATTCGTGCCTCCCTTGGTCACCTTTTGTTCATTCACAGTGCAGACGCTGTGCATTGGCGGGAAAAGGGGAGTATGCGAAAACTCGTACATCAGTTAGCCGTGCTCGAGGCCAGACGGACAGGGCGAGCGAATCGGCGACCGGCTCAGCGGGCGAGCGGAATCGAAAAACGAGAGGAAAACGACAATGAAAAACTTCAAGAGTTTGGTTCCTAAGGCGATGTGGATCGGGACGATCGGACTCGGCGCGATGCTGCTCGGTTGGACGCCGTCCTGCAAGGCGCAAGAAGTTAGCCCGGCGATCTTCACGGATTCGGCCGTGGAAGACATGTATCCCGCGGCGAAGCCGGTCGCGAAGAAGCCCGTGAAGACGCTGGCTTCGGCTCAGTCCAAGTCGCTCGTGGCTTCCAACCACACGGATGCTCGCAAGCAGAATGTGCACCGCGTCGCGCGCAAGACGAACGTCGCCGCGTCGAACCTCTAACAATTAGTGTCTCGCCTGAAGTTGAATTTGAAGCCCCACCCTTGAGGAACCAAAAGCCAAGGGTGGGGCACCCGCGATGAGGTAAGTAAGAAGGAATTAGGCGATTCATTTTTTGACCTGACTTCTAAATCCGCACCCGAGCAAACGTAGCGTGTGATACCGTGAAAGGAGGGAGTGAAGAATGACTCAACCTGAAGAAACGGCTGAAGGCACTTTAGACGTTCGGTGGGAAAACTATCCCGATTCAAGGGTCACACCTAAGTACGCACTTTTGTTTGCAAGATATAAAGGCTTCAAGAATGGCGCACAGCAAGCTAAGCGGCTAATTGGTGACGACGCTTTGGAATCTTATTTGATTAAGATCAATTTCATTCCTCAAGATGCCAAGAATTGGGTAAAGCTAGCAAAGGAGAAGCCCTCCGTCCCAATCACCAACGTGCTGCTGCCTACGCAATTTCTCGGGGACTTTGGGTATTGAAGGTGAAAATTTCAAACCGACCCACTACCGGCGCCACTTTCACTGTAAGCCGGAGCTTCCTCAAACATCAGATTCAGATTCGGTCAGAGGGAGACGAGGAGAAGGGCGGAAAGCATGAGTGAATCTAGCGTCTCCAAACTCAACAGTTTGTTGCTGCTTCTCGTAATCGGACTCTTGGTCTGGGGTATTGTCAGCAAGCCGCGGTCGGAGACTAGGCGCAGCGAGATAGGCAGATTCCAGCCCATTCCGGGCTCGCCGTTCCTGGCTTTGGACACAAAGACTGGTAAGGCCTGTACGGTAAGCCCAAATCCCTCAGGTGTCGTTGCTCAAGGTAAAAGACCCGATCCTGATTTCATCCCCGATCCGATTCAGTCCGAGCCTCTCTCGCCGTGTTCACAATCAGAATAAATATGATTGCTCAAATTGGCAGTGGGCGTGTCGCTGTGCGTGAGCTGATCAAATAAGGCAACTCGACTGCGCCTACTCGCCGTAGGGGACCCAGATGTTTTTGATTTGGGTGGCGTGTTGGAGGAACCAGCGGCCTTCGGCCTCGGCGGGATTGAACCAGCCGATTTGGCGGCCTTCGTTGGTGAAAACTTGTTTCAGGTTGCCGATGGAGAGGGACTTGGCGGTGGCGCAGGTGGCGGCGTCGGCGAAGCACCAGAGGACGTCGATGTCGTCGTGTTCGGCCAGGGTTTTGAGAAGTTCGGCGGGGCGGCCGGTGACGATGTTCACGGCGCCTGCGGGGAGATCGCTGGTTTCGAAGATTTGGTAGAGATCGCCGGCGATGAGCGGGTAGAGTTCGCTGGGGACGGCGACTACCGTGTTGCCTACGGCTAGCGGGGGCATCACGGTGGACAGAAAACCCAGAAGTGGGGCTTCTCTTGGGCACAATACGCCTACTGTGCCGATGGCTTCTTGCATGGCCAGCGTTACGTTGCGGAACGGCGGGTTGTGGATGGTGCCTTCGAATTTGTCGGCCCAGGCGGCGTAGGAGAAGATGCGTTCGATGCTTGCGCTGACTTCGGAGCCAGCTTGTTTTTTGCCGACCACATCGGAAAGGCGATTGGCGATTTCTTCCCGGCGTTGGGAAAGATTTTCGGCGATGTAGTAGAGGACTTGCGCGCGGTTGTGGGCGGTGGCTTTGGCCCAGGCCGTGGCTTTGCGAGCGGCTTCCACGGCGTTGCGAATGTCTTTGCGATTGCCGAGCGGGGCTTCGCCTAGGAGGCGGCCATCGGCGGCGCGGACTTCGGTGCTGTAGCCGGAGTCGGGGCGGGCTTGTTTGCCGGCGATGAAAAGTTTTACGGTGCGGTCGATGGGCGGAGCGAAAGAATCGCCGTGATTGCTAGCGGAGTCCTCTGATAGTTCGAGGGGCTGGTCGATCGCAAGGGAAATTTGCCGAAGCGGCGGCGCGTGTTTGAACCAACTCGGCTCCAAATATTCGAGGAGGCCTTCGCGGCCGCCTTCCCGTCCGTAGCCGCTTTCGCGATAGCCGCCGAAGCCGCAGCTGGCGTCGAAAAGATTGGTGCAGTTGACCCACACGACTCCCGCCTTCAGTTGGGACGCGATGTGGAGCGAGACGTTGATGCTTTCGCTCCAGACGCAGGCGGCCAGGCCGTAAGCGGTGTTGTTGGCCAGCTCGACGGCCTCGCTGGGCGTACGGAAGGTCATGGCGGCAAGGACGGGGCCGAAAATTTCTTGTTGAGCGACGATGCTCGTGGGATGGACGTTGCTGAGGAGCGTGGGCGGAAAATAGAGGCCGCGTGAAGGCATCGGAATGCTCGGCTGCCAGCAGGTGGCGCCTTCGGCTACGCCCTGATCGACGAGACGCTGGATCCGGTCGAGTTGCACGCGGGCAATGATAGCGCCGATATCGATGGCTTTGTCGAGCGGCGGGCCCACGCGGAGCGTGTTCATGCGATCGCAAATTTTTGCGATGAGCGGCTCGGCGATGCTTTCCTGCATTAAGAGGCGAGAGCCTGCGCAGCAGACCTGGCCCTGGTTGAACCAGATGCCGTCGACTAAGCCCTCTACGGCGGAGTCGAGGTCGGCGTCTTCGAAAATGATGAAGGGAGATTTGCCGCCGAGTTCAAGCGAGAGTTTTTTGTGAGAGGCGGCGGTCGCTTTGCGGATGGCGCGCCCGACCTCTGTGGAACCGGTGAAGGCGATTTTGTCGACGTCGGGATGAGCGACTAAGGCCTCGCCTGTGGAGCCGTCGCCGGTCACGATGTTGACTACGCCGGGGGGCAATTCTATTTCCTGGCAAATTTCGGCGAACGCAAGCGCGGTTAACGGCGTGAATTCAGCGGGCTTCAGGACGACCGTGTTGCCCGTGGCCAGGGCTGGAGCGATTTTCCACGCGAGCATCAGCAGAGGAAAATTCCAGGGGATGATTTGGCCTACAACGCCGCAGGCTTCGTAACCGGGAAATTCTTGAAAAAGCAGTTGGGCCCAACCGGCATGGTGATAGAAGTGCCGGGCGACGAGTGGGATGTCGATGTCGCGGCTCTCGCGGATGGGTTTGCCATTGTCCAGAGTTTCGAGGACGGCGAGGCGGCGAGAGTGTTTTTGGATTTGACGGGCCAGGGCGTAGAGATAGCGGGCGCGAGTGTGTCCGGAAAGAGATTGCCATCCGGGTAGGGAAGAACGGGCTGCTTTCACCGCGGCGTCCACGTCTCCGGCGGAGCCTTGGGCGATTTCGGCTAGCTTTTCGGTTGTGGAGGGATCTGTCGTTTCGAAATATTTATTTTCGAGAGGAGCGCGCCATTCGCCGTTGATGAAGTGGCCGAAGCGGCGCGTGTGGCGGTCGAGCCATGCGTGGGCTTCTTTTGGATCTTCGGGCGCGGGGCCGTAATCCATGGTGACGAATTTTTCTACGATGCTCATCGGAGGTCGAGTTGATTGTAATCGAAGTTCTCTGCTCGGAGAAAGCGAGGTTTGGCGGGAAGTCGTTTTAACACAGCGGTCGCAGATGCCACAGATAAGCGGGTCGGGCTGAAGGCGCAGCATGCCCCGCCCCTGCGTTGGGCGTGGTGAAGAAAAGCGGCGTCGAGCCGCCGCACTCCAAAGTTAGGCGATCGGATGACGGTAATCCGCCGAGTAGCGGCCGGTGGCGTGATGTTCGAGTTGGCGTTCGATGTCGGCTAACATGCCGCTGGCGCCGAAGCGGAATAGGTCGGACTTGAGCCAGGACGGGCCTAGTTCGTCTTTCATGAGCGCGAGCCATTCTAGCGATTGTTTTGCGGTACGGATGCCGCCGGCGGGTTTGAAGCCGACCGCAAAACCCGTTTCGTTGGCGTATTCGCGGATAGCGCGCGTCATAACCAGGCCAACCGGTAGAGTTGCGTTCGTTGGCTCTTTGCCAGTGGACGTCTTGATGAAGTCGGCGCCTGCCATCATGGCGACTACACTGGCGCGAGCGACGTTCCGGAGGGTGAGCAGATCGCCGGTGCCGAGGATGACTTTCATGTGTGAGGGGCCGCAGGCGTGTTTGAAGGCGGCGATTTCGTCGTAAAGAGCTTGCCATTTTGCGGCGAAGACGTGGGCGCGCGTGATGACGATGTCGATTTCATCGGCGCCGGCTTCGACGGAGCGGCGAATTTCGTTGACGCGTTCGGAGAGCGGCGAGAGGCCGGCGGGAAAGCCGGTGGAGACAGCCGCCACGCGAATGCCGCTGCCTTCGAGTGCGCGGCGAGCGGTCTCAACGAAGACGTGGTAGACGCAGACGGCGGCGACTTTAATATCGAGCGATTCGATGGCGAGTCTTTGTACGAGTTCGTGCTGGAGTGGCTGACGAGCTTTGGCGCAGAGGCGGCGGACGCGTTCGTCGGTGTCGTCGCCAGAGAGAGTTGTGAGATCCATGCAGGAGATGGCGCGGAGAAGCCAGGCGGCTTGAAAGTCTTTTTTTACCGTGCGGCGCGTCGTGAGCGATTGAGCGCGGCGTTCGACGGCGCTGGTGTTGACGCGGACTTGTTCCA
>DASXMM010000032.1:0-9950 GCA_036495665.1 Candidatus Acidiferrum sp.
GCGAGTTGAAGGCCCGCGAGTTGAGGAGCGCCAGTTGATAGTTCTCGCGCACGCCCCGGTGCGCTACAATCCCGAGACATGAGCGGCCCCGTAAAAGTCGAAATCTTCGGCCAGATGTACACCATTCGCGGCGAACTGGACGAAGCCTACGTCCACAAACTGGCTGCATTTGTTGACGAGAAAATGCAGGCGATTGCGGCCGCTGGAGCGACGGTAGACACGCAAAAAGTCGCCGTGCTCGCCGCGTTAGCGATTGCCGACGAACTCCACACCATCCAGAGAGACCGCGGCGATCGCGAAGAGTTGATGCGCGAACAAGCCGAGCGCTGCCTCACCCTCGTCGAACGCGCCCTGAAACAAACCGCCTGAGATTTTCTCTTCACACGCTTTTCTCTCACTCGACACGCCGCGCAAAAAGACAAAAGCAGATTCCTCGCTTCGCTAGGAATGACAATGTGGCGGCGGCGAAGAGCAGATTCCTCGCTTTGCTCGGAATGACACGACTGCGGTGAAGGGCGGCGCGGTGCATCATTGGCTCCATTGCGTGGGGGTGCGGTCCCAGCGGTGTTTGCGGAGTTCGGCGTGGAGGCTTGGGGCTAGCGGGCCTTGGGAGCTGGCGGCGATGTTGGATTCTACGTTACGGATTTTGCGCATGCCGGGGATGATTGTGGCGACGTCTTTGTTGTTGAGGATGAAGCGGACGGCCATTTCGGGCATGGTCATGCCGTCCGTGAGAAGAGGTTTGAGCGCGTTGGCGTGGGCCACGCTGCTCTTGAGATTTTCGGCGACGAAGTAGGTGCTGCGCCAATCGCCTTTGGGCCAGGTGCTGTCGAGAGTGAGCGTTCCGGTGAGCGAACCTTCATCGAAAGGGACGCGCGCGATGACGGCGACATCTTTTTCGCGGCATGCGGGGAAAAGTTCGTCCTCGGGATTCTGGTCGAAGATGTTGTAGATGACTTGCACGGCGTCGATGAGGCCGGAGCGCACGGCGCGAATGCCATTGGCGGGTTCCCAGCGGTTGATGCTGATGCCGACGGCGCTGACTTTGCCGCTGCTGCGCAGGTTTTCGATGGCGCGGGGCAGGCGGTCGTCATCGAGCCATTTGTCTTCCCATGTGTGAAACTGGATGAGGTCGAGTTTTTCGACGCCGATGTTGGCGAGGCTTTTGTCGACGTACTCGACGATGTAATCGGGCGGAAAACAATCGTCGAGAGAAAATTCGCGGCGGCTGGGCCAGCGGCGGTTTTTCGGCGGAACTTTTGTGGCGACATAGAGTTTTTTGTCGAAGCCGCCGGTGGAAATGTTGTTTTTGTTGGCGCGCAGAATTTTGCCCAGGATTTGCTCGCTGTGGCCGTCGCCGTAGGCCCAGGCGGTGTCGAAAAAGTTGCAGCCCAGATCGACGGAGCGCTGGAGCGAAGCGAGCGATTCGGCGTCGTCAGAGCCAGTCCAGCCGGCGAGTCCCCACATGCCGTAGCCAATTTCACTGACATTCCATCCCGTGCGGCCGAATTTGCGGTAGTGCATGGTGTGCTCTCCTGAAGTGCGGGGCACATTATACGGGGAAAGGAAAGTGAGGAGGAAACGCGAGGCAATGAAGCAGGGAAGTGACGAGGTAAAGACACGGAGATACCCCATCCCCCGTGTTTTCTGTAAGAGTGGCAAACAAAGAAGTTACGGTTGAGGCGGTTTGTAAGAGTGGCAGGCAGAAGACTTACGGGAGCGTCTTTTTGCCAGACGGTGCGTGGAAGATCAGAAGTAAGGAAGTAGCGAGGCAGAGATGCAGAGGTACGCCACCCCGGGTGTTTTGTGCAAAGAGTGTGGAAATTATTGATGGGAAAAGAGTTAGGGGATTGCGCAGCGCAAAAGAGTTCATAAGAGTATGAAACAGCAGGGATTAGGTACGAGAAACCAAAAGGAAAGCGGGTGAAAGCGTTGGGTATAGAATCTAACGCTCCGAAATGGTTGGAACTGGCGGCGATCTCGGAGGGCAGAGTTGGAAGAGCGGAGTTTGCGTTACGGAGGGTGGTTGGCGACCGAAACATGGGGCATCTTACTACGACTAGTTACCAGTTGTCAATACTTATTTTGTTTACTGACCAGGTCATTCGAACGGCCAGCCCGGGGGTAGCTAGAATTCGTTTACCCGAGTTGTTGGTTGCCGAGGGTTCGCCACAGGTACCAGCATGCCACGGAGCGGAAGGGCCGCCACTTTTCGCTAAGGCTCTGAACGTCTTGGGGACCTCCGTAGACGTTTTCGATTGCTCGTTCGAGTCCGACATCGCCAAGAGGTAATACGTCGGGTTCCCGGAGAACCATGATGCGAAAGACTGCAATAGTCCAAGGCCCAATGCCTTTGATTCCCGCGAGAGCCTGCTCCCAAGTATGCCCTTGCTCAACCTTGGCGAGGATTTCGTTTGAACGCAGCACGATATCGGTACAGCACTGGGCTCGGCGCTGAGATAATCCAATTGCGCGTAGGCTTGAGACCGCGGGTGCGGCTGCTGGGGCGGGTTTCAGCAGTTGAGGGTGCATGGACTTTGCGCGTTCAGCAAAACGACAGGCTACGAGTGTAGATACCTGCTGCGCCATCACGATTCGGATTAGGCCCCAAAGCGGGTCCTCGTTCGGTTGAGAGGGCCAGCGGTCTTGCTGGGAAGCGATTACTCGAGCGAGTCGGGAATCTCGTCCCGCGACCTGTGCCTCCGCAACCGGAAGGTCAGCTAACGGGTGTGTTCCGCTTCCTCGGCGCATCGTTTCTTCCACGTTATGAGATCTTTTGCTCGGCTTTTCGTGACTTTCATTTGCAGGGTGCACTGGTGCTCCCACCGCTTCTTTAGGATCGAAAGCGCCTGGTCGCGATCGCTCGCTTGTGCAAGATCAGTGGCGAAATCATCGCATTCACCAAAGGTCAGATCTCCAATCTTCTCAGCGACGTCGGAGCCCGGGCTTGAATCGATCCCAAGATTATGAAGTTTCTCGGCGATACTTATCTTGGACAGTCCCCACTTTTGCGCCTTAGCCATCTTGGCTTCAAAGGTTGGCGGCATTATTTGGATGACATGGTCGAAACGGCCTTGTCGCCGGATGGCTAGGTCGAATCCAGCGATGTTATTTGTCGCGAGAATGAATACGGACGTGGCTCGCTTGTGAATGCTGGCCAGCTTCGGGAGCATCGCCGTGGTGAGGAAACGAGAGAATGCATCGACCTCGACAGACTCGCGCTCCCGTACGAGTTCGTCGAATTCATCAAATAGCACGACTACTTGCTCTGTCCACTCCAGCATCCGAAATATAGTGTTGGCCTCGGCTTGGATTCCGTCCATGCCTTTACTCAAGAGATGTGATGGGTCAATTGCAATGTAAGGCCAGCCAAGAAACTCGGCGATTTTCTCAGAGAGGACCGTCTTGGAAGTTCCAGGCGGCCCGAAAAAGATGGCGGCTCTTGGCGTGTTCTCAAACGTTTTGCCCTTTCCGATGGAGTCGGCTTGCCCTGCCAACGGTTTCACGAGGTTGTCCCAGAGGAAGCTCTTGAGTGAGGTCTTTTCGCCAGCGACGAGAAGGGTGCTGTCTAATGTCTTGGGAGCGAACTCTTCCTTTGCTTTCTTCGGCGGGACTATTTTCCGGGGCTGGGGTAGTTCAAGGTACCGAAAGAGCTGACGGCGAACGGCTTCGGCAAGAAAACGGTCGAGTTGGTAGAAAAAGTGATACACGGAAGCTGTTGCCCAAGACTCGGGTTCCGCTTGGTTGGGGTGATGGCCGGAGTTCCAGATTCTGATATTGTCGTCGATGCGGTAGGCGGTGCTAGCGACCGCCTCGGCCGCCGACTGCAGTTCTCCAACGTAGCCGAAAAGTATGTTCCAGAGCTCGGATTCTTGGAGAAGCTGAGCGAGCAGTTCGTATTCGTAACAGTGTGCGTTTCCGAAGTCCGGATAGTGGAACAATGGGCGACTGAGTGGCCATGTGCCGTCTTTGAGCTGGGCGGCAAAGAATGTGTCAATCGCAGCGCGCTGTATGCTGACTTGCTGTGGATCGATTAGAGAACTAGGTGTGAGGGCGGTAGCCAGCATCGCGAGATAGGCCACGGCAAATGCGTCTTGTGTCTTGCTCTTCGCTTGAACGAGCGCGAGTTGCTTTGCTAACTCCGCCCAAGCCCAGTCCTTGACTGCGTTGTCTAGGCCGTCTAGCTTTCCTCGTCGCTTGAGGGTGCGAACTACCAATTGCGTCAGATAGCCAGACGGCGGGTAAGGCTTGATGCTGGCGCCGCCTTTTTCGATCGCCTTTTGCAGCAAGCCCTCTTTGCGGCTGACCTCCGCTCCGCAGGCCGGGTTGAAGGGCTCGGAATAGGCTTCGAGAAGGGAAGCTGCCTCTAATATCCACGCGGTAGTGAATACGTTGTCCTTTATTAGGCCCGCGCTCTCTGTCTCGGGTATGAGCTTTTCGAGTAGCTCCTTTGTTTCGCTTGGTGTGTGGTTGTCATTCCATAAACCGGTCGCAACCATTGAGAGCACGCAGGTAGCAGAACTTGAGATTGAGACCTTCGGTTCTGAGGTACGACGGACGTGCTGATAACCTACGCCCGAGCGAAAGTGCGCCAATGAGGCGGCTTGGTCGTGCTGGATTTCTTTGCAGAGGAGACGAAGGGATTCAAGCCTGTCGAAATCGAACGTTGCTACTCGGCGGCGCTGAGTGGGCTTGCGGGCCATTCTGGTAGGCTTGCTATTGCATGTAGGCAGGCAAGGTCAGCTTGTCCCGCAGGGCCGCAACACTACGGTGAACGGCGTACGCAGGGTCATCGGCGGTGGCCTTACACGTTAGCGCGGCACTTAGGTAATCGAGTATCTCGTGCGCTTCCGCGACTGACGCACGCGGGTTGATAAGAATTCCCTCTGGGTTTCTCGGAGAGGGAAGAATGCGGGCCATGTTCACTGCAACCTTCAACGACGGAGCGAGTTTCACATATTGCCGAAGTGTGAGATCGGTGGGTAGTTGAGCGGCAAAAATTGGTACTCCGACCGCGGCGGCGTATCCAATCTCCATCGCGGCCGATTGGCCGACATAGCCATCGGGACAAACGAGCCACAGAAAATTGGCAGCTTTGATGGATTCCAGATGACGATCCTGAACCAGCCGCACGGAGCGAATGGGATCGCTGGCCACGAACAAAAACTCGCCTTGATACGCAACGATGCGCGGGTCCGCGGGAGAGAGCACGCGGACGTTGAGCGCGGCGAGTTCATGCACAGCCGAGGTGATGGCGTCCATGTGTCTGTGGAAACTGCCGGAAACAGCGGCGTTCAGCATATGCACCTCAAACCGACCGCCTTGCATAGGCCACGCAGCCCGAGCTGCGGAAAGACCACCGTCCGCGAAGTATACACCCGCGTTGGTCGAAAGGCAGTACGCTGGCCACCTGACGGCGAAATATGGCTCTTGCACCGCCGCAGCCTTTGTCAATTCTATTTGACCTCACTTCACAAAGTCAAATATAATTGACGTCCATGACCGAGGAGCAAAAGGACTTTGCGCGCGCTTTTGGAGACGCCTTACTTGCTTTTCTCCAGAAGAATGGCTGGAGTCAGGCGCAGGTGGCGAATCGACTGGGACTAGGCAAGAAGGGGAAGGCGCGGATCAACACGTATTGTCATGACTCGCCGAAGGGTACGCGCGCCAAACCTAGCGCTGAGGTCCTTTATTGGGTTTGTGTTGAATTGGGTTTCGAATTTGAGTACAGCGGTCACAAGATAAGTGCCGCAACGCTGAATGGCCACCGTGCCCAGCCTATCGAGGCTCCGGCGTTACAGCTACCGCTTGAATTCCAAGGTCAATTTGATTTGACCGATCAGAGGGGGCACCAGGCAACAGTCTCCGTGCGCTTTAGGCGGCCCAGCGGCGAAGTCGAGGTTTCGATAAATCTAAAGGCGGCGTCGTAAACTTCCCACAGAACTAAGAGTTTCCCAAAATACAAAGCGAGTTAATAGCGCCAGCTGGTGGTGTCGGCGTCTTTGGGGGCGGACTTGAGCATCCATTGTTCGGAGGCGCGGAGGACGCGTTGCGTGAAGGTCGGGCCGCCTTCGCGGGTCGGGGGCCCGGAGAGCTCGATTCGCGGGGAAAAGGTGTTTTCAAGGGGCGGGAGTGGACGTAAGATAAGGAGGTAGCGGCTGGCTGAGCCCATACCTGCCTTCTGGGCCCGCCAATCGGCAACTTCTTCACCTCCCCGGCCTCCCTGAAGTTCGCCGAAAACTGAAAACCATGGGGAAAGTGTGACGCGAGAGCATCGTCAACAGCCACGGACGATACCCGCCGAATTGGGTTTCATCCAAATCAGCCGCGATGACGGCGGGAGGATATTGAACATATCCGAAGGCGGCCTGTGTTTTGAGACCTTTGCGCCCATCGAGCGAGAGAAAGTCCTGCGATTTTGGTTTTCGCTGAACCTGCGCGAGCGGATTGCGGCCAGCGGCACGTTGGCCTGGCTCGATGGGGACGACAGAGTTGGGGGCTTGCGGTTCGTGGATTTGAGCCCCAGGGCTCAGAGACATCTTCGGACACACCTCGGCACGGATGCGGGAAGCGGGGTCGGGGGAAAGCCTTCGGTCAGGCGCGCCGCGCTTCTTGCCGCATTGGCAAAGCTATCGCAGGCGGCACCTGCAGCGGAACCGCAGACAAGCGACAACGGGGCGTTTACAGGCGTATTTCAGGAAGCGAACTCGGTGGCGGCCCATTGGTTCCCAGATCCGACCGCGGAGTCTGTAGCAGGATCCGATTTGGCGGATCGCACCGATAAACTCGATAAAGACGAACTGCCGAACAAGGGCAAAGTGTTTTTTGCTGCGCTCGCGGCGGAGCGAGCGCGGGGAGAACGCGCAAACGAACGAGAGATAGCTGATACGGCCGTATTGGAGGAAGCGAGTTTGACGGCTTGGGATCCCTCGGACGAAATGGGAGCCGCCGGTGAGCCAGGCGCAACCTTGGCGTCGACAGATTTCGTCGGCGCGGTTCCGTTCGAGCCCCACCTCAATGCCAGCCGGCGACAGTTCAAGACCGTCGTTTTGCTGGGAGTTCTGTTTCTTCTGGCCGTTGGCATAGTGGCTGGAGGGTATTTCATCCAAAGACAGACGGACTCCGAGGCAGCAGCAGGAGCAGCGGCAGCGGTTGCCGGAACACCTTCGCCAGATGCTGGGACACAGGTCGGCTCAGACGCTTCCGAGGGGAGCGCCACGCCGATTTCGCCGCAGCCTGAGGCGCATCCCCGACCAATTCCGTCGCATTATGCCCCGGACAATCGGGCGCGAAAATCCGGCACCACGCCGGAGGAACTTTGGGCCGCTGTTGGACAGGGAAACACCAAAGCGACGGTAGAGCTTGCCGAGCGCTTCCTGCAAGGCGACGGCGTACCGGTGAACTGCGCGCAGGCGCGTGTCCTACTGCTCGTCGCTTCCAAAAAAAAGAGCGCGGAGGCCACGAGAAAGCTGCGTGAACTAGACAAGACGGGCTGCACGAAGCCATGAATCCTTCGCTCCGCTCAGGATGACAAATTCACCAAACAGGTCCCCCAAGGATGGGGCGGTCAATACCGCCAGCTTGTGGTGTCGGCGCCGGCGGGCGCGGATTTTAGGAACCATTGTTCGGAGGCGCGGAGGACGCGTTGGGTGAAGGTTAGGCCGCCTTCGCGGGTGGTGCTGCCTGGGGGGCCGGTGTAGCAGTGGGGTTGGTCTACGCCGTAGTCGAAGGTGGCGTCGGAGTGGGGGTTGGCGGTGGAGTCTGTGGCGGCTTGCATGAAGTGGACGGCGTGGTCGAGGAAGAAGGTGTCGGCTGTGCCTACCATTACGTGGAGTTTGCCTTGGAGCTTGGGGCCTAGCGTTTTCCAGTCGCGTTGCAGGATCGCAGTTAGGTCGTAGTGTTCGCGCCAGTATTGGGCGACTTCGTGGTTGATTACGCCGGTGCGTTGATCCCAGATTTCGGCGGGGTAGCCGTCGGGGCCGGCGGGGCTGAAGACGGCTTGCCAGATGTCCCATTGCTCGCCGGAGCGGCCGTGGGTGCCGAGGACGAGTTCCCAGCGATTGGTGCCTTCGGTAGTGGCGAGGATGATGCCGGGCGGGGTGCGCATTTCGGACTGGGCGATGCGGCCGAAGGGGCCGACGGTCCAGTAGGCGTTTTTGTCGTCGTAGATGTTGACGGTCTGGTAGGCGTGGAAGTCGACGGGGTCAGGGCAGGCACCCCAGGCGCCGCTGAAGTCATCGGGATAGAAGATTTGCGTGGCCAGCGTTTCCCAGCCGCCGGTGGAACCGCCGTAGACGGCGCGAGCCCAGCCCTGGCCGATGCCGCGGAATTGCTTTTCGATGGCGGGGATGAGTTCACGGTTGATGGCTTCGCCGTAGGGGCCGACGTTGGCGGAGTCGACAGCGTAGGAGTCGTCGTAGTAGGGATTGGCGTGCTGGACCAAGAGCAGGAGCATGTGGGGGAGCTTGCCGGTGGTCCAGTCCTGGTAAAACTTGTATTGGGTTTGGGCGCGTTCGAGGGCGTAGCCGGTCATGGCGGGGGCAGGAGGGGTGGTGCGGAAGCCGCTGAAGTCTTGGGGGAAGTGGCCGTGGTTGACGAGGAGCGGGTAGTGGGCGTTGGGATGGGAGGCGAAGCCTTCGGGGAGGACTACGATTGCGCCGAGGAACATCGGATGGCCCCAGAATTTCGTTAACGCCTGGCTTTGAATTTTGATGTGCTTGACCCATTCGGTGTCTGGCGGGAGCTCGATGCGCGGAATGATTTTGGTGAGATGGATTTGGATGGGGCTTGCGTTGGTGGCGGCGGGATCGATGTGGACGGGTTCAGGCTCGCTGTAAAAATTGCCGGGCTTGGTGTCCCAGTGCTGGCCTTCGCCTTCGTCCATGGGGAGCTTTACAGTGTGGCCGTCGGCGCGGTGGAAGGTGGTGTATTTGTTGAAGACACCTTGGACCCAATAATTGCCCGGGGGGAGGTCGCGGAAACTGGCGGTCGGGTAACCGAGAGCGTCATCGGCGATGATGGCGGGCTGGTTGGGGGCGAGAGCGTCGATGTCGGCGCCGAAAATTTGCTGAGAGTGGACTTCTTCTTCGAGGATTTGCGTGCGGGGTTCGGGGTCTTTGGTGGTGGAGATGACCACGTAGACGCGCCCGTCGAGCGGCGTGGAGCTTAGATCGCGACCGAAGGAGACGGCGAAGCGGGGTTGCGGGGGGGATTTCGGCGCTGGGGTTTGCGCGGCGGCGATTTGCGGAATTGCGAATGCGGCAGCTAACGTTGCGACGGAGGCAAGCGCGCAGTTTAGGAATTTGCGGGTTGCTTTGCGCGCGGCGCGGGTGATCGTTTTTGAAACGATGGGCATCGAGATTTTCCTTGGCGTGATCGAGGTCGGGTGCATGGGGCCGCGACATTGTAGCCGAGTGGCGGAAGAATGTCTGCGTCGGGCGCGCGGTTTGCGAGCGGCTGCCTGGGCAAAGTATCACTCACGCGCTCGAGCGACGGAATCGACACTGTTAAGGAAACTGGCGTTTGATGAACCGGTGGTGGCGCGATCGATAAAGCCGAGGGGCTTCGCGGACTTCGCCCTGCGTTACATTTTTGCGCGCTACATTTTCCCCGATACGTTGTAGCCCGACGCGGAAAGACGGTGGTTAGGCTGCTGCGGTCGCGATTTTTTTCGCGGTTTTACGGGACTTCTGCATAACTTCGCGTTCGGCGCGAACCCAGTCTTCCAGCGGATTGCCGGGGGCGCCGTTGCGTTCGAGGTAAATTTCATAGGCGCGCAGCGCGATTTTTTCCTGAGGGGAAAGTTTTTTGGCAGAGGGGGATTTCGTCTTTGTTGATGAAGGGGTTGATGAACCGTTGCCATTTCCGTTTGTTCTTGCCATAAGCTCCTCTTGAGGCCATGACCCACGGCCTCCGATCCAACCTTTCGAGAAATCCTGGCCATAAGCGGC
>DASXMM010000033.1:0-8757 GCA_036495665.1 Candidatus Acidiferrum sp.
AGCCTGGGCTTGGGCAGCATGCAGATCATTCTGGACAAAGGCCAGCGCGACGACTGGCTGTCCTCCGGCTTCATCCAGGTTTTCTTTGCGCTGATGCTGATCGGAATTATAGCGGGCATCGTTTGGGAGTGGCGGCACAAACACCCGGTCGTCGATTTGAAGATGCTGAAAGACCGCAACTTTGCGATCTCAACGATAGCCATGTTTTTCCTGGGGTTCGTGCTGTATTCGAGCACCGTGCTGATTCCGCAGTTTCTACAGGAAATGCTCGGTTACACGGCGGAGCTTGCCGGCAAAGCGCTTTCGCCCGGCGGCGCGGTAATCATGCTAATGATGCCAGTGGCGGGAATTCTGGTGTCAAAACTCGACACACGGATTCTGGTTACCTTTGGCTGCACCGTTTGTGCCATCGCGCTTTTCTGGATGGCCGGCTGGGATTTGCAGCTCGACTACAGCCACGCCGTGCGAGCGCGCATGTTGCAGAGCTTTGGATTGGCGTTTCTGTTTATTCCCATCAACGTGGCGGCCTTCGCGTACGTGCCAAAAGAAAAAACGAATATGGGAACAGGAATCATCAATCTGGCGCGAAACATCGGCGCCAGCGTGGGAATCGCCACAGTAACGACGATGCTCGAGCGTCGCACGCAGTTCCATCAGTCGCAGCTCGTATCGAACGTAAACAACATGAATCCCGCGCTGCTCACGATGACGAATGGAAACACGGCGCGTCTAATCTCCTACGGGTCGAGTGCTCAGCATGCCGCGATGCAGGCGAAGGGCATGGTCTACAACGTGGTGCAAGGCCAGTCGACGATGCTGGCTTTCATCGACAACTTCAAGATGTTGGGCGTGGTTTTCCTGGCAGTCATCCCCGTCTTGTTGATGATGAAGAAACCAAGAGTGCCCGCCGGAGGTGTTCCGGCCCACTGAGACGCTGGAGTGTCTCGCATCGGATGGACGAATTTTTTGCAGCGCAGATTTGCAGTCACGGTTCACAACGAGTTTGTGCAGTAATTGGGGGGAACGATGGCAACGCAAACAGTAATGACGACGCAAACAGTAGTGGCAGCGCAGTTCAGCGAAGATAAGCTGATCCGCGCCGGACAGAAGGGCGATGCGCAAGCGGTGGAAACGCTGTTCCGCCGTTACCAGCGGCCGCTTTTTCAGACGGCGTTGCGCGTCCTCGGCAATACCGAAGACGCCGAAGATGCTTTGCAAGACGGGCTGCTTTCCGCCTACCGCAATATGAAGCGCTTTGAAGGGCGATCGCAGTTTTCCACCTGGCTCACCCGCATCGTGATCAACGCCGCGTTGATGAAGCGCCGCAGCGCGAAGGCGCGGCCGGCGGTTTCGCTGGATGAACCTCCTCGTGAAGATGAACTGCCGATAGCGGAGCGTTTCGCAGCGGAAGGGCCGAATCCCGAGCAGGTGTTTGAGGGGACGGAGCTGCGCGAGATCATCACGGAAAATCTCGACGAGCTTTCGCCGCTTCTCCGCACTGCGTTCGTGCTGCGCGAAGTGGAAGGCTACTCGACAGGCGAAGCCGCGAAGAAACTCGGAGTTACCGAGAACACGCTGAAAGCGCGCTTGTGGCGCGCGCGGCACCAACTCGCCGAGCGCCTTAGCCAGCGCCTGCGCCGCATGAAGGACGACATCACCGGCGGCGGCATGGGCGACGCCGAGTGCAGCTACTGCTGAACACGAAGTCGCGACGTAAGGATGCAATGAAGTAACGACGAGGGCCGGCGACCTGCCGGCCCTTTTCTTTTGTGCTAGGCGTTGCAAGGTCGCTCGGATGTCTCGAAGGCGGAGGTAAGAGCGGAATGTTCGCAGGTTTGAAGGTTTGAGAGTTTGAAGGTTCGGACCCCACCCCCCACCTCCGTTGTGCACGGCGAGAGTGCTTACGGGCGTGAAAAGAAAGGGGTTGCGACGATTCGTCCGTGTACGGAATGTCTGCAGGCTGGAAGGTTTGAGAGCTTGAGGGTTCGGACCCACCCCCCACCCCCTTCGTGCACGAAAGAGTGCGTAGGCGCATGAAAGGAAAAGGGTTGTAGCGTTTTCTGCATGTTGAGAAGCCGGTGAGAGCGGAACGAGCTGGGCGCCCCCTCCCCCCGGTTTTTTGTAAGAATATGATT
Organism: Candidatus Acidiferrum sp.; assembly: GCA_036495665.1. GTDB lineage: Bacteria > Acidobacteriota > Terriglobia > Acidiferrales > UBA7541 > Acidiferrum. The sequence goes on from DASXMM010000033.1 coordinate 2,136, forward strand.
CCATGGGGGTTAGAGGGTAGGGGTCTGCAAAAGATATGATTCTAAAGGGGATAGTGGCGCTTGGAGCGGGGAGGCCAACAGTCGACAGCTGAAAATTAGCAAAAGCCGGAAAAACAAGGCGCGAGGGCGGCGGATCGGCTTGGTCGTGGGGACGGGTGGATTTTAACGCAGCTGGCACAGAGTTCGCAGAGACTCGGAGCAGGAAGGATCCCGCATGAGGCTGGGATGCAGAGGCGGTGGATTGGCTAGAGTCCGACGCGAACATACCGTATTTTAGCACGGGTCGTTACCACTTGTCAATAGTTATTTTGTTTACTGAGAAAGTCATTCGAACGACGCATAGATTTGCACTGCCATACGCCAATGGCGTATAGTTTATGATGTACGCCGTTGGCGTAGGATTGACGGAAATGGAATTCTTTGAAGAATGAGATGGCGGATCTCGCGGCGAGAGAGAAGAAGATGCTGAAGTCCGCGATCGAAGCGGAACGCAAAGCGCGTGTAGGGGCCGGGAGGAAACGATAATGGCAAAAAGGAAAGTGTTTACGGAACTGATCGAAGGCGTGGAAGCGATGAGGAAGCAGCGCGAAGGGAAGCTGACGCTGCGGAGCTACCGTGTGGAGGCGGCGCCGCTTCCGGCTGTGAATTCGAAGTTCATACGGGAGACACGAAAGAAGATGCGGTGTTCGCGAGCGGTGTTTGCGCGGAAGCTGCGGATCAATGTAAGAACGCTGGAAAAGTGGGAGCAGGGGCGAGCCAAGCCGAATCCGCAGGCGGCGGCATTGGTGCTGCTGGTGCGGAAGTATCCCGACACGCTGGAGCGGCTTGACGGACTGGTTGTGCGGTAAGGATGCAACCAGAACGTCGAGGACCTGCCACCGTCGCGCCCCCGCAGCACCGGTTTGCTCCGTAGGGGCATCCTTGCCGGCTCTTTTCAGGGTTGGGTCACCCCCGGTCCCCCTTCAACCAACTCAGCACGACGTCCACCATTGACTGCCGAGCCGCCCCCGCCTAAACTTTCGTTTATGGAAGTGCATTTGACCGCCGACCAATTTTCGCAACTCTCCCAAGTTGCAAAGGCCAAAGGCCGTACAGCCGATGTGCTCGCGCAGGAAGTTCTCGCCCGCTATCTCGAGGAAGAAGCCCGCTTCGTCGAAGCGGTCAAACTCGGAGAAGCCGAACTCGAACGTGGCGAATATCTCACTCACGAGGAAGTCGGTCAGCGCATCGAGCGCCTCTTCAAACCCTGATGGAGGTCCGCTGGTCTCCGCAGGCTGCCCTGGATCTTGAACGCATCTTCACGCGCATTCACAAGGAAAACCCAACAGCGGCACACGAGGTCATCGTCAAACTCTAAGAGGGCTGTGCGAAGCTAAAGGACTTTCCCAACCTTGGCCGTCCAGGCACCTTCGAGAATCGCCCGAGTGTTTCGGGTTCGGGCCACCCGACCGATCGAGGAAGTGGTCGCGTGGCAACTTGATGAGGCCATGAAGAAAAAGAAAATATCGAAGAACAAGATGGCTACGTTGCTGAAGACGAGCCGAACGCAAGTGGACCGGGTGCTGAATCCGAAAAGCGATATTACGCTTTCGAGTTTGCAACGCGGCCGCGATGGTTGGGCGGCGGGTGATGGTCGAGTTGGTGTGAGAGGCGTAGCTGTATTCGACTGAGGGTGCATTGGGATCCATCGGATAGACAGATCGAGTCTTGAGCGAACTTTCTCTTCCGTCCCGTCACAGAAACTCTTCCTGCTGGGGCCAAACGGGTTCGAAAGACATGACTCTTTGCCATGCCCGATTTAGGCTCGGCGACCGATCCTTCGCGGCATTTGAATTCCACTGACTTCGAACGAAGTCTCCGAGGCAGCCGTTGTAATCGGGTCCTTGAATTGCAGTGCTCCCCGGACGTGGAACGATCGATTGTTTAAGTGCCCGCCGCCGAGAGCGCCTTGCCAAATTAATGAGAGTTTGCTTGGGATCGGCTACCTTATCCGGTTGGTCCGGTACTAGCACATCGTTGATTCCCAGGAATTGCGCGAAGCCTTCTCTATCAGCAAGCAGCCAAGACTCCACTTCCCGGACAGCCACGCGAAAAATGAGATTCGCATGGCACTGGTGGCTCAACCATCCAGCGATGAGGCCTGGCGGGCAGTCGTGCTGGTCCAAATCCGTCAGCAGTAGTATCGGAGTGCCGGCAGCCGCTGCAGCGTTCCAGTTATTTGCGGTGGTGCGAAGATACCCAAAACCGGAACGCCCGTATGCGGATCCTACAAAATAATCTCTATGAGTATCCGCTAGAACACGCCGAACTACGACCTCACTGAGTTCATCTTCAATGACTAAGTGCAGTGGGATGGGACTCATTCTAGGTTGAGAGACATTTGCTCGATTTCGATCGGGGCTGTTCTGGGTACGGCGACTTCCGCAATGCTGAGCCCGCTGGAAAGCATCCCTCGGATCTCTTGATTGGTCGAGGCTACCGTCGCGATTGTCCCTTCGTTGGATGGCTGCAGTAGCACCACATCCTCTCCGCCGATGCCTCTATCCTGGAGCATCTCCCAACTGTGAGTGCTGACAAAAACTTGACGCCGTCGTTTGCGCTGCATTCTGTAAAACAGTGCTGGCAGTTGCTTCACGATCGCTGTGTGTAGCGACAGTTCAGGCTCTTCCAGAAGGAGGGGAGAGTCCCCTTCTAGCAGAGTCCAAAACAATCCAATCAATCTCAGCGTGCCGTCAGAAAATTGATCCTCGCGTTGTCTACCAGCATTCGGTCGCCAGTGCGTATATGTCGCTTCTAAGTGCGGCACACCCGCATCATCTTTCGCATCGGAGAGATTGATTAGCTGGGGCACGGCAAGCCGCAGAGCCTCCTCGATCTTTCTTAGTCGGGAGCGTCTTGTTTTTTCAGGTGTCCGTGCAACTACCTCAAGAAAATTCTTTCCGAAAGGGTCCTCCACTACCCCGGGGCCCTTAAAAGCTTCGGGGTGTTTGAGCAATTGAGGGACCAGGTGCAAATATCGGATTGATTCTAGGAATCGGGAAACCTCCCGAAACCTCGAATTGGCGTTGATTTGTTCGAGGTGGGTTTGCGTCAGCCTCACTTCATCTTCTTTGTCCAAGGCCTCCGGGCGTTCTAGCAGAAGCTCGTCACCGCGAAACACTCTTTCAAAACGTAGCACTGGCTGACGATGACCTCTAGCCTGTTGCGTGAAGCCGATATCATAGCGCCAGTTGGGACCGTCCTGTCCATTCGTCAATTCAACACCCAGCTCTACATCCGGCTCGCTTCGCGCGGCCAGACATCGGATTTTAGAGACTCCTCCGCGCTGAAAGATTGCTTGTTGCAATCCTCCGCCAGGCTTGGCGATGTCGCGTAAGAAACGAACGGCGTCGAGTAGGTTGGACTTGCCTGACGCGTTCGGCCCGACGATGAATACCCGCTCGGTGAGTCCGATTTCAACCGATCGGAAATTGCGCCAATTCTTCAGAATTAGCCGCGAGATGATCACGAAGAGATTCTACAGCCTTTTGGATGCATCCCGTCAATTGAACGGAGGGTTCAGTTGCTCCAAACACCGCCCGGCAAGCCCCTCGATCACCCTGCACTAGAGACAAAAACTGAAAGAAAAAGCAGAGCCCTCACTACGCTCGGGACGACATTTGACCTGCCTGTGCGCTACGTTCTGAATGATGCGCTTAGGGATGGAAAAACCGAAGAGAGATTTCTCACTGCGCAGGCCGACCACTTTGCAGGAGCAAAGTGGAAAGAAAAGGCGTCGGCCTGCTCCGTTCGAAATGACGGTGATGGGGCGGCGAGCACGGCTCAAGGCACACGAGTGGCGAGTGCGAGCGAGCGAGCGAGAAAAAGCAGATCCCTCGCTACGCTCGCGATGACATTTGGGCGGGGGCGGAGCGTGGGGGGATTGGCGAGTGAGCCGTGAAGGAGATAGGGAAGCGGAGGTTCACAGTCGACAGAGAAATTGCGGGGTGAACCTCCGCCATCGGGGCGTATAGGAAGCTACGATTTCTTTGCCGGCGCTGCGGCGGTCACCTTGTGGCCGGTCATTTCTTCGACGGTGGAAAACTCTCCGTCGTTCTGCGCCATCTCGAGCTTGAAGGTGTACTCGGTTTTGGAGACGTGCTTGATGGTGACGCGCGCAGTGATCTTGGTGTCACCCATCTTGGAATCGGAAGTCCACTTCCAAGTGTCGCCGTCGACCGTGCCTTTGGCATCGATCGCATCGCCCATGCTGCTGAACTCATGGTAGGTGTAAACCTTTTCGTTCGGGTCATATCCCATGAAGGAGACGCCTTTCCCTGTGCCCATCGGGCCAATGCCGTCCGAGTGGCACATGACGAAAAACCCGCCCGAATACCATTCGCACTTTTCCGTGGAGGTGACCTTGCCTCCGGGCATCGGGCCGAACGGCTTGGCGTCGCCCTCGATGTTCCATGTGCCGAGGTTATAGGCAAGCAGCTTGACCTCTGGCCCCGGCTTCGGCGGACCCTGAGGCGCCTGAGCGCGAATCGATATAGCGAGAAACACAACGCAAACGGCGAGTAGTACGGTAAGTCTTTTCACAATCCCCTCCTTGTGACTTTGCTCGCAGCGGAGGTAGGTGGCATGGTGAATGCAGTTGCCAGCGCTGCGTCGTTTGCGAGGATGATACACCCGAGCGGCCCCATCGCAACAAGGGTCTGCCATAGGATTCCGGCACCTGCCGAGAGCCACTTCCCAAGGTGCGAAAGAGAACATAGGTGATCCAAGAGGTCAGGCATTCCGGCCACCATGCTTGGCTAACGCTCTGGAGTTGGGGCTTGGGCGCGGGCGGTGGGGTAGAGGCCTAGGACGCGGAGGTGACTGGTGGCTTGGCGGGCGGCGGCGAGGGCGGCTTCGAGTTGTTGGGTGGAGTTGGCTTCGACGTCGAGGAAGAATTGGTATTCCCAGGGACGGCCGTGGATGGGGCGGCTTTCGATTTTTTGGAGGTTGACGCCGTGCTTGGCGAAGGGCTCGAGGGAAGCCAGAAGGGCGCCGGGCCGGTGGGCGAGGCGCATGGCGATGGACATTTTGCGGGCGTCGGGGGATGGCGGCGTGACGGCTGCGGTTGCGGCGGGTAGAAGAAGCACGAAGCGGGTGAAATTTTCGGGATTGTCCTGAATGTCGGAGGCGAGGATGACGCCAGCGTAGTGTTCGGCGGCGCGGCGGCCGGCGATGGCGGAGGAGGATTTGTCGCCGCGGGCGAGGGCTTCGCGAACGCTCCCGGCGGTGTCTTCGGCGGGGACACGCTTGAGATGCGGGTGAGCGGCGAAGAAACGCTCGCATTGCGCGAGCGCCATGGGATGAGAGGCGACGGAGCGGAGGCCGTCGAGCGTGGCACCGGGGCAGCCGATGACGTGATGCTCGATGGGGAGAATCGTTTCCGCGGTGATGGTGAGGGCGCTTTCGAGGAGGAGATCGTAGACGCGGACGACGGGTCCGGCGAGGGTGTTTTCGACGGGGGCGAGAATGGCGTCGGCGAGGCCTTCGCTGATGGCGCGGAAGGCGGCGTCGAAGGTGGGGCGCGGGACAGTGGTGATTTCATTGCCGAGAAGCTGGACGGCGGCTTCTTCGCTGAAAGCGCCGGGTTCGCCCTGGAAGGCGACCCGCATCTTTGACTTCGGTGCCGCCGTCGAGTCGGATGCCGCCGTCGAGTTCGGTGCCGCAGTTGAGTTGGGTGCCGCAGTCATGCGCTGGCCAGCCTTTTTGCTTTGGCGAAATTTAGAGCGGCGTCACGGGTTGGGCACAGGAAACGCACGTGCTGCCGCGAGAAACCGCGCCTTATGATGAAATGAAAACGGGGCGGCTGCAAGCTGCGGTTACGCGCTACGAAGCCGGGTAAATCCATCCTGGAAAATACGCAATGAAAATGCCGATGGCCTTGAAAATTGTGGCGACGGTGGCGCTGCTTGGCATGGCCGTGTGGCTGGGAACGAGCGAGCACTTTTACAAGTCGGCGCTGCTTTCGATTTTTTTCGGAGTGACACTGGCCAGCGTGGTATTGATTCATTTTCGCGTGCGGCCTTCGTGGCAGGATGCATTGTGTGTTCTTGGAGGCGCGGCGGTATTCGCGTTTGTGGATTTTGGAGTTTTGCATTTCAGGCCGAGCATGGGAGGAATCACTTCGTATCTCGGTATCAGCAGTTTGTCGATTCTGGGTCTGCGCGCGATCTGGTCGGCGGGCGCGGAGCAAAAGCAGATGGCGCTGGCGTTTATTCCCGCGCTGCTTTTTGTGACGTCGGATTGGGGCAGCACGATTTTGCTGGGCTGGACGGAGCGGGCGAATCCGAAGGTTCTCGATCTTTATTTGTTTTCGTTTGATTCGAGCTTGCGATTGCAGATTGCGTTTTTGACGGGGCAGGCTTATGCGCTGTGGCCGTGGTTCAAGGCTGCGGGGACCGCGTTTTATATTGGACTGCCTATGGTTATCGCGCTGGTTTATGCAGGGCAACTTTTGCGGGATCGCAAGCGAGCTGTGTCCGCAATGCTTGCGTTTCTTGTGACTGGCCCGGTCGGAGTGATTTTCTACAACTTGCTACCAGCGCTGGGGCCGATTCACATTTTTCTAGGACGGTTTCCGTGGAAC
>DASXMM010000034.1:0-4870 GCA_036495665.1 Candidatus Acidiferrum sp.
TAGGAGCCAGTCTTTGCCGCGCAGAAAATAGGCCGCGGAGAGGCCCGCGACTCCACCGCCGACGATGACGATGTCGGCCCTGGTGCTGACGGCCGGAAGATCAAAGTGGCGGCCGTCGCGGACTTCGTGGCAGATTTCGAAGCGTTCGCCTTCGACCAACGGCGGTGTGCTTGTTTTTGAGTTCTGCGATGCGGAATCCGGCGCGGGAATGAGAGCGGTATCCACAGGACAACCCGACGCGACCGAGCCTGCTACAACAAATCTGATGAAATCACGGCGCGAGTGCGGCATTGATCCTCCCATGGGTTCCACGTCTACGGCCTCTCGATCAGTTGCTGCGCTTCGCTACCGACGCTGCGCGTCCGGATGCGATACCAAATCACGATCAGGAGGACGGAGACGGCGAAAATCAAAGTGGAGATTGCGTTGATCTCCGGCGTAATGCCGCGGCGTAGGCGCGCCCAGATTTCTAGCGGCAAAGTATTGTCGCGGCCGATGAGAAAGAAAGTCACGGCGATTTCGTCCATCGAGAGCGTGAAGGTGAGAAGTCCGGCGGCGATCAGAGAGAGCTTGAGACTTGGAAGCGTGATGCGCCAGAAAGTTTGCCAGTGCGTGGCCCCCAGATCGAGCGAGGCTTCTTCTTGTGCGCGGTCCAATTTTTGAAGACCGGCAAAAAGCTCGGTGGTAGCCACCGAGATGAGCGCTGTGCCGTGGCCGATAAAAACAGTGAGCAGACTCAGCTGCAAGCCGGCTTGCACCGCGAACATGAGCAGAGAGAGACCGGTGATAATCCCGGGAAGAATGAGCGGGAGAAGTACGAGGCGACGGAAAAGCGCTTTGCCGGGAAAGTTGGCGCGATCGAGAGCAAGCGCGGCGAGCAAACCCAGAGTGAGCGCAAGCGCGACCGCGCCGCTGGCGACGATGAGGCTATTGAGCACAGAGTCCCAGATCGGACCATCCGCGAAGAGTTGGCGATACCAGTCCAGCGTCAGGTGCTGAGGGGGAAATCCGCCTACGCCGTCGCGATTGAAGGAATAGAGGATCAGAACGATGAGCGGCAGATAAATGAACGCGAAGACGAGCGCGGCATAAATGGCGAGCAAGGCAGAGTGTTGCCGTGGATAGCCGTGGCTCATCGGAAGGCCCATCGCTTTTCGAGGCTTTCGGTCAGGAGGAGCAAAGACAGCGTGATGAGCAGGATGAACACGGAAATTGCGGCGCCGAGAGGCCAGTCGTAGACCGCGCCGAACAGCGTTTGCACGATGTTGCTGATCATCGTGCCGGAAGAGCCACCGACGAGAAGCGGAGCGAGAAAATCGCCGAGAGAGAGGACGAAGGCGAACGTGGCTCCGGCGAGGAGGCCGGGCATGGACAGTGGAAGTATCACGCGGAAAAATGTGGAGACCGGGCCGGCACCGAGATCGTAGGAGGCCTCGACGAGCGGGCGCGGAATGTGTGTGAGCGAAGCGTAAATGGGGAGGAAGACGAACGGCGTGTAGATATGAGTGAGCAGGAGGACGACGGCGAAGGGGCTGTAGAGCAGGAAGCTCACCGGTTCGTGAGTGATGTGGAGGTATTGGAGGAAGCCGTTGAGAACCCCTTCGCTTCCGAGAATTGTTTTCCAGGCGTAGCCGCGCACGAGATAACTCACCCAGAGCGGCACGATGACAAGTTGATAGAGCAGTTCTTTGCGAGGACCGGCGCGAAACGAGAGGTAGTAAGCGAGCGGGTAACCGAGCAGCAGCGAGCACATCGTTACTGAGGCGGCGATGCTCATCGTGCGGAACAGAACACCGGCGTAGAGAGGATTGGTGAACAGTCTTCTATAGTTGTCGAGGTTCCAGTTGTGAAGGAGGATACCGTCTTGCACAGTCCAGAAGCTGTGCGCGAACATTAACGCGTAGGGGAGCAGAAGGAAGATCGCGATCCAGAGTAGCGGCGGAGCGGAGACGATCGTTTTGTAAGCGCGCGAGTACATCGATATTCAGTCTGCAACGCGGATAGCATCCGCGATGGAGAAAACAAAATCGTGTTCGCCGCTGAGTGCGCCGCAAGCGGGGAGCCGCACGCGCAAGAGCTGTCCGTCGCCGCAATCCACTTCAAGCAGTTCGCTAGCTCCAGCGTAGATCTGTTGGCGGATACTGGCGCGAAACTTTACTTCGTTGGTTTGGCGTTTGCCGTCGGGAGTTAAGCGAATCGCTTCCGGGCGGAGAGAACAAACGACTGGGCCGTCGGCTCCTTCGAATGGCCACCGCAGCCGGCCACAGGTGACGATGCCGCCGCGGACCTCGCCGCGGAGCAAATTTGTTTGGCCAATGAATTCGGCGGTGTAAGCCGTGGCGGGGTGCGCATAGATTTCTCGGGGTGAAGCAACTTGCTCGAGCGAGCCATCGCGAAGGAGTGCGATGCGGTCCGACAGGGCCATGGCCTCTTCCTGATCATGTGTGACGAAAAGAAACGTGATGCCGATTTCGCGTTGCAGAGCTTTCAGTTCGCTTTGCATTTGCTTGCGCAGGTTAGCGTCGAGCGCCGAGAGCGGCTCGTCAAGGAGCAGGAGCTGCGGTCGATTCACCAGAGCGCGGGCCAGAGCCACGCGCTGCTGTTGCCCGCCGCTGAGACGCGAGGGGCGCGTAGCGGCAAATTCCGACATTTTCACCATTTGCAGAGCTTGGTCAACGCGCGCGGGAATTTCGTTTTTTGGTGAGCCTTGTACGCGCAGGCCGTATGCGACGTTCTCTCGCACGGTTAAATGCGGAAAGAGCGCGTAGTTCTGAAAAACCGTGTTCACGCGGCGCTTGTAGGGCGGCAGTGAGTCGAGCCGCGCACCGGACATCCAGATTTCGCCGGAGGTGGGTTGTTCGAAACCGGCGATGAGGCGGAGAAGTGTGGTTTTTCCAGAACCGCTTTCGCCGAGCAACGTGAGAAATTCTCCAGACCCGATATTCACCGAAATATATTTCAGGACCTTCCGCGCTCCAAAACTTTTTGCCACCTCGCGCACTTCGAGCAGCGGAGCATTCGCATCCAGCGAAACGGACTGCGGAATGGCAGCGGAGCTCACTGTGCGGCTTTCACCTCGTTCCAGATTTCGTTGTACTTGGCGCGGCGGGGCACATCCTGCCAAAAATAAATGCGCCGCATGTACGCGTCGGGGTCATCCAGGTGTAGATTCTTCTTTTCCTCTGGCGACATGAATGTGGCTGCGTCGGGATTGGCCGGCGCATAACCGGTGACGTCGGTGACCTTTTTTTGAGTTTGCGCTTCGATCAGATATTCCAGAAACTGCTGCGCGAGTTGTTTATGCCGGCTGGCTGCGGTGATCATTAGGTGGTCAATCCATCCGGTTGTGTTCTCTTTTGGGATCAACTCCTTGATTGGGAATCCCAGCTTGCGCAGCTGGTTGGTCATCAAGGGCCAACCCATGGCCATGACAACTTCGTGGTTCTGAAACAGATTCGTCAGCTCACCACCCGTGGACCAGATCTTGCGGATGTTAGGCTTGAGCTCGATGAGTTTTTTCTTGACCGCTTCGAGTTGCGCGTCAGAAAGATTGTAAAGCTGTGCGGGATCAGGCTTGTCGTAGCCCAATACTTGAGCCGCCATGTAAACGGTTGAGAGATCGTCCCATACGGAGATCTTATTTTTGAGATATGGATCCCACAGCGCCACCCAGGAATTCGGTTCTTGATCAATGGATCTGAAGTCGTACAACAGTGGATTCGGGCCCCACATAAAAGGGACGCCGTAAACTTGCCCGTGTGCTTTAACGAGAGGAATATCCCGTAGCTTCGGCGAAAGCTGCGAGTAGGAGGCGAGCTTGGACAGGTCCAGCGGCGCGGCAAGGCCGTTGATCGCGATCGAATGAGCAACGTCACTCGAAGGCGAAATTACATCGTAGTTTGACGCGCTGCCACCGCGAAGTTTGGCCATCAACTCGTCGCTTGAACCCATGTACGACGCGCTGATTTTGCAGTGGTGTGCCTCCTCGAAGGCACGCACGAAGGACGGATCAGCGTAGCCTTCCCAGACGAGAAGGCTCAGCGTGGTTTCTTTTTCCCCGCAGGCGCCAAGGCTCACCGTAAAGGCCAGAACGCCCAGAGCGATTGAGCGCCGGTTCATACTTTCTCTCGGTTTTGGACCATTTGCACCCCCTGCGACTGCGCCAACAATAATGGAGGCTTCTCTTCAAAACGTCGGCGGCGTGTTCACACAGAGCAACGAGGTTTCGGACCGGCCCGGATTTCTCCAGCGGTGCGGCGTCGAACTTTCGAAGTAGAGGCTGTCTCCAGGCTTGAGCCGGTAGTGCTCTTTGCTGTTCAGCCAAATTTCAAACTCGCCGCGAAGAATGTGGAGAAACTCTTCGCCCTCATGCGAGTAAGACTCGCCACTTCCACCGCCGGGTTTGATGCGAAAAAGATGCGGCTCCATGGCGGTTTGGCCCCAGGCCAGTAGCTCCATACGCACTCCGGGCGTGGTTTCCAGAATTTTTCGCTGGTTGCCGCGGACGAGACGGGGATTTTCCGCCGCGGTTTCAAATAGAGAAAGAATGTTGGTGCGATAGAAACGCGCGATGCGGCGCAGCGTGGAAATAGACGAGCGCATTTGGCCGCGTTCGAGCGCGCTGAGAAAACCGACAGAAACTTTCGTGGCTCGCGCGACCTGCGCAAGAGAAAGACCTCGACGAGTCCGCAATCTGCGAAATCGCTGGCCGGGAAGCACAGGGCTCTCCGGCGGCGCGGAGACCATTCCCTGGCGCTTCAATACATGCACGATCGCCGCGGGATTCAGCCCGCGAGCACGGCGCAGAAAAACGGCGCGCTGCAACAGACGCACGTCGGCGTCCGCGTATAGCCGGTAGCGGCTCTGTGTG
>DASXMM010000035.1:0-5175 GCA_036495665.1 Candidatus Acidiferrum sp.
CCCCGGTCTCAGCTTCTCTCAGAACAGCGATGATCTGCTCTTCCGTAAACCGACTCCTCTTCATGACACTTCTCCTCTCACAGTTGTATACCCGGAGAAGCTAACTTTTCGATGGATTAAATTCTGGGGGGCAGGTCATGCGGCCCTCCGGGCGAGAAGCTCCAATTTCTATGGGCCCACGCCCTCACGCAGGAGACGAGTTGCGTATAGTGCTCGGAAGGCATGACAAATGAGGAGTTAACCGTCGGGATCCAGTTCACAAGCAGTCGGCGAAGCCCCCGTCAAATCTCCAGTGGGTAGCAGTCCCTGCATTTCCAATTTCGGTTTTGTCGACACTTGGACATATAATCCCGCCCATCACGGTGCCTTGACTCTTGCCGGAAATTGCCTCCAGCACAGAACGCTATTCCCTTGCCGTCATCACGGATGACGCAGACATATTCCCGGAGATTCGCAAACATCTGGGTGGGGACTTCCGCACGTCGCTAGCAACCACCGAGGGCGAAATAAAAGCCCTTCTTGAAAAGCCCGAGTTGCACGCCATCCTTTTCAATCTCGATGCGATTGGAGATCGTCCAAGCGACGGTCTTGAGGTCCTTGAAGAGATTCGTAAGTTCCGAAATGATGTCGTGCTAGCGGCCTTCACGCGCAGCAATCTGCGGGCGATACCTCTGAAGGCCAGCCAGGCTGGCGCTGACGAATTTTTTCTGTCCCCCATTGACTACGATGAATTAAGAATTGTTCTCTCGCGGGCCATTGAAAAACGCGCGCTCGAACTTGAGGGGCGCCGCTTGATCCAGCAAGCGGAAAGCAAAACGGCGTTTTGCGGACTTGTGGGAGCCAGTCCGTCAATGCAGAAGGTCTATCAAGCGATTGAAGCGGTTGCAAGAACGGAAGCAAGCGTCGTCTTGCGCGGAGAGAGTGGAGTCGGGAAGGAACTGGTCGCCGGGGCCATCGTGCAGTGCAGCGACCGAGCGGACAAACCGTTAGTGACGCTCAATTGCTCTGCATTGCCGGATAGCCTGATGGAGTCGGAGCTTTTCGGTTACGAAAAGGGAGCTTTTACCGGTGCCGACACTGCAAAGCCCGGCATGATTGAGCTTGCGCACACCGGGACACTTTTCCTGGATGAAATCACCACGCTTCCTTTGAGTCTCCAAAGCAAACTGTTGCGTGTTCTACAAGAACATTCTCTGCAACGGCTCGGAGGTCGCGGCGCGAAGAAGATCGATTTCCGACTTATCACTGCGACAAATGAAGACCTGGAAGACTGCGTGCGCAAAGGCCGCTTCCGAGAGGATTTGTATTTCCGAATAAATGTCGTACCCGTGGTAATCCCCCCCTTGCGTGAGCGAGATGGCGATATCGCTCTACTTGCCGACCATTTTCTGCGGATTTATTGTGCCTCCGCAAAGAAGCCACTGAAGGCGCTAAAACCTGACGTTCTGGAGATCTTTGAAGAGTACAACTGGCCGGGGAATGTCCGCGAATTTGAAAATGTCATCCAGCGCATTGTGGTCATGGTGAGCAGCCCGGTTGTCACGCTTGGGCACCTACCCCAGCATCTGCTGCAACACAGTGCGACCAGCCAGGAAGCCATTCTAATCCCCAAGGGGGGCGTGGATTTTGACGCCGAGATGGAACGCATCGAACGGGCCTACCTCAATGCCGCCCTCCGGCGCACCGAGGGCAAGAAATCCGCTGCGGCCGCCCTGCTGCGGCTGGATCCGCAGCGTATGAAGTATCTGTGCCGCAAGTTTAAAGTGTAGACTGGTTAAAATTTAACCTCTATATGGTTAAAAATTAACCCCGAGATTAATTTCCGGCTGACGCTTCGCGGGCTTTGGGTGGAGGTGGACCTGCAAGGTGTTGATTTTACGGGGTCACAATTCTTGGAAGGGCGCAGCGGGAGTTTGGAATCCCGCATGCATTCTAAGAACGCAGCCGGAGGGAAGCCGGAGAAAGAAATTGAGGATGACAAGGAGATTCGCAATGCCCATCGAGAAAAAGTCGCTGATCAACACGTTGAAGACCACCAAGAAAGCCAATGCCGCCAGCGCCGCTCTTGCTGAGGCCGGAGAAATCAAGGGAACGCACGGGGTGAAGATGGTGAAGGCAGTTCGCGCGGTCCGCGCGGTCCGAGCAGTTCGAGCAGGCAGGAAGTAAGCCAGCCAGGTATCGTTCGGAAGCGAAATCAGATTTTGAGAGTAAAAGGAGAGCTGCCACCGGCAGCCCTCCTTTTTTGTTTACCATATCTTTCGACCGAAAAAGTTCGTGATCTCCTCCCAGGCAAATTCTGCAATGCTGCGGCGTTGGCCGTAGATTCGGGCGGTCCCGGTCATTCCGGGTTTGAGCTCTCCTTCGGGGTTATCGGCTACCAGATCCACGAGATAGAAGTTGGGAGGCAGCAGCCCTTTGTATTGCACTTGCTCCGCTAACCCCGGGTCCATCTCGGTAGAAAGCGGCGAAATGGCGAGTGCCCGAGCGTCCCAGATTTTCGGGATACCTTCTACCTGCAAATGGGCTTCGGATCCGAGATGAAGTTTGTAGACATCGTGCTCCGGGACATAGATTCGCGCACGCAAATGTCTCAAGTTCCCCACCTCAGCTATCTCAGTGCCCTCGGTGATGTAGGTTCCCACGCGGTCCTTGAGCCGCGGCGTCAAAATGATCCCGTCAATGGGGCTCTGAAGCTCCAGATTGGCAGCTTCGGCCGAAAGTTCGCGGGTTTGCCGCACCAGGCGATCACGATCCCTTACCATGGGTCCAAAGTCGGCGTATTGAAGGGAAGCGGACGTCGCTCGCCCAGAAGCAATCGTGGATTCCGCTGAGCTGTGGGCAAGACTGGACTGCAAGGGCAAATTGCGAAGGCTCAATAAGGTCGCCCCGGCTTTAATGGGTTCTCCCTCATCCGAATACACTGCGGTAACGACGCCAGGCACTTCGGCGCGCAAAACGGCCCGCTCGGAGGGTTCCAATACAAATCTCCCCACTACGGCGTCACGACGCAAAGGCAGCAGGAGCAGTACGCCAACGACCACGCCAAGCTCGAAGAGATGCCTGGGGGTGAACCACACGCGCACACGGTCCTTCTTATCTAAGTACACGAACTTCATAAAGTTCACCAAAAGACGGATGCGTGACCGGAAGATCACGCCCGCAGTCAGGAGTTCTGGGATAAACGACCAATCGGGATTAAAGTTACGAAACACGTTGCCCACAAATCGGGCCACTACGTACAACACCGTATAGCTGTAAAGGCCGGAGAGTAGAGCGTAAATGACGTACCCAAGGCGTCGGCGTTTCGGTATATACGGCACTTCGACCGGTAGACGCCATATGTAATGTTTGACCCACGCCGACACATAAGCGGTGGAAGTCTCTTTGAGGTCCACAAGGCCGAGCGTCTCGCTCAGCATATAGTAGCCATCGAGCTTGATCAGCGGATTCCAATTGACCAGCGCGGCGGCGATTCCCGTAATCAGCATCAGAAAATAGGAGATGTTATGAATGGGCGTACCAGGAGGAGTGCCCCACCAGATGGGCGTCACCACGGCATAGACCAGCAATTCGGCCCATACGCCGGCCATGGCAATCACGAATCGCTGGTATCGGGTTGCTTGTACTTCACCTTCTGTCGTGTCCGTGTAGAAGGCCGGTGCCAGATAAATCAGTCCAAATCCCATTGCCTGGACTCGGCCCCCGTAATGCTTGCAGGCGTGCCCGTGCCCAATCTCGTGAAGAAACAAGACCCAGATGGCCACGAAGTACAATTGCGCGATGTCTCCCCAGGTCTTGAGGGAGAAATTGTAAAACTCCAGCGTGTCACGCCCGATTTCCGGCCAGTGCGTTATAGTAATTCCAGCGCTAAACGCGAATGCCGCAAGGGTTAGGGCCGTGAACCAGCCAGTATAAATGAAAGCCGTGTAGCGGCCCAGCCGGGTCAAAAACGCATCCGGATTGACGGCCGGAAAAAGAATTTCCGAGAGGTCGCCGTATTTTTTCTTTGAGCGCAGAAGTTTACGGCGCTCTTCCGAACCCTTCTGCATTAGCTGAATGTTTTTTTCCTGCGACGTCTTGTGCCAAAACTCCGCGGCCTCAAGTTCGTCCGCAAATTCCTGGATAGCTTCGGTGGTGTAGTGGATTCCACTTTGATTGGAATACATGACAGCGACTTCTTCGCAGGTCCGGGTGCCATCAAAGACTTGAATGAGCGCCCAATTTTGCGGTGGAAATTTGTACATCGCTCCTGAACAGGGTATATAAACGCGGATCACCCGCTCGCCCTCTTCGATGTGTTCTTTAAAAGTGAAATTAGGATCAAGACGGGGACGTCGTTGCGCCAGCGAGCGCGCCGGGATTTCCGGCAGGGCTGCGTTCAGCGCACGCGTGATGTTCATTGCGGAAAAACGACACTCACGCTCGCGGTCATCCCTGGCCGAAGTCCTCCCGTTGGGCCGAGGACCTCGACTTGAACCTCGATAGTCCCGCTGGCAGGATCAACAACGGGGCTTACTCCTACGATCCGGGCTCTGTGTTTTTCCTGCGGAACATCCGGTGATGACAGAGCCCACTCTTGTCCGATCTTCAAATGGCCGACAAATTTTTCCGGAAGTGTAAATCGCAAGCGTAACGGAGCTTCCGCGGTAACCCAAAAGAGACGGTCGCCTTTGGCAACCGACTGCCCTGCGCGCACATAGCGTCGCGCCACCAGGCCATCGAATGGGGCGGCGATACGAGTTTTTTCTAATTCCAACTCCAGCGAATGCTCGTCTTGTTCCGCGCTGGCCAGCAGTTCACGCACGCGCTGAATGTCCCACTGCTCGGATTCCGCTTTGAATTTGGCGTGTTGCAGGTCCGCTTCGGAAATGAGTTTTGAATCCCATAGTAGCTGCGCCCGCCGGTAATCTGCTTTCATGACTTCTTCTTCCGCTTGCCAGTTCTTGAGATCGGCTTCGATACTTCTGGTTTTTGCGCGCGCGGCCGCCAGATTCGCGGAGACTTGGCGATCATCCATTTGCGCGAGCGCCGTGCCACCCTTTACGCGAATCCCCGCATCCGTAAAGATGCTGGAGATGATGCCGTCGCGTTGCGCGGTGACGTCTACTTCATGCTCGACGATGAGCGGGCCGGACACCGTCAATGCATCTTCGGACCGCGGCGAAACGGAAACAG
>DASXMM010000036.1:0-4359 GCA_036495665.1 Candidatus Acidiferrum sp.
GCGCCGAGCGATTCCGGTTCATCGGTTTCGCCGTCGCCGAGGAACGCCCAGACTTTGGCGTCGGTAGCAGGCTTCAGGCCGCGATTCTCAAGATAGCGGTTGTAACGCGCCTGGTAGATCGCCATCAAAGGGCTGAGACCCATCGACACGGTCGGGAACTCCCAGAAATCGGGCATCAACCAGGGGTGAGGGTAGGAAGAAAGTCCACCGCCCGGCTTCAGCTCGCGGCGAAAATTCTCTAGTTTCTGCGCGCTAAGGCGGCCTTCCATGAAGGCGCGCGCGTAAATACCCGGGGCCGCGTGGCCCTGAAAATAGACGGTGTCACCCTCGAATTCCGGGGTGCGCGCACGGAAGAAATGGTTGAAGCCGACTTCGTAAAGCGTAGCGGCGGAAGCGTAGGTCGAAATGTGACCGCCGATGCCATTTTCGAGCCGATTCGCGCGCACCACCATCGCCAGCGCGTTCCAGCGAATCAGGCTCTTGATTCGCCGCTCGAGTTCCTGGTCGCCGGGGAAAAGCGGTTCGAGCCGCGCGGGAATCGTGTTGGCGTAAGGTGTGTTAGCGGAGAACGGAAGATCAATGCCCGAAACGGTTGCATGCGCGCGAAGTCTCTCCAGAATTTCCGCCGCTACTTCCGGTCCGCTCGATTCCAGCACGGAGTCCAGCGACTCCAGCCACTCTTGAATCTGCGTGTCCTCAAGCCCGTGCGGTACGCTGATTGCTTCGCTTTGGTTTTCAACGTGGCTCTGGTTTTCTACGTGCGTGTAGGTCTCGTTGTCCATGACTTCGGCTGGCCCCTCTTCGCTCAAAATTCCGTCACACTCGGTGTTGTGCGCGCAAAAGTTATTCGCACTATAAGCTCAATAGAATACACCGTGCCGCAAATCTCTGCACGGCGGATTGCGCAGCTCTTCCGCATGACTCACTCGCGTTTGCGCCTAGCCCAGAGTCCGCCCGCCATCCACAACGAGCACCTGGCCTGTGGTGAATTCAGATCGCGCCAGAAACACAACCGCGTCGCAAATGTCCTCCGGCGTCCCAGTGCGCTTCAGCGGCGCAACCTTCACGAAGTCCGCCTCCCACTCCGGCGGATCGCCCGGCATGCTGATCGTTCCCGGCGCGATCGCGTTCACTCGCACTTCCGGCGCCAGCGATTTCGCCAGCACGCGCGTCAACATGATGACTCCCGCCTTCGCAATCGAGTGCGCCATGTAACCGGGCCAGCCGATAATCCCGCCAGTGTCCGCAAAATTTATAATCACGCCCTTGCTTCGTTTGAGCCACGGCGCCGCCGCTTGCGCGCAAAAAAAAGGCGCCTTCAAATTCGTGTCCAGCGCCGCGTTCCACACTTCCTGAGTCGTGGAAATAATGCTCGACGGTAAAAAATTAGCCGCGCTGTTCACCAGAATGTCCAGCCGCCCTAACTCGTGCGTAGCGGTCTGCACCAGCCGCCGAATCTCTTCCAATGAAGTCAGCTCCGCAGCAATCGCGAACGCCTGGCATCCCTTCGCCTTAATCGCATCGACAACTTCCTGTGCTTCCGCAGCTGAACTCCGGTAGTGAACAGCAACGCCAGCCCCCTCAGCCGCCAAACGCAAAGCGACAGCACGCCCTAGCCGCTTCCCCGCCCCTGTAACAAGCGCAACTTTCCCCTGCAGCGAAGTACCGATTGTTTTTTCTGTAGACATCCTGGCAAAAGAAAGTAACACACTCGCGACGGGCCAGCATTCCCGCATCGCCTGCTACAATCGGGTGATGGCCGATCTTTAGATCCGCGTCTTTCTCTTCAAATCCGCGGATTCAGTCGCAACGCGCTAACTGAGGAATTCACATGAACCTCGACGTCCTGGCAATCGCCGCCCATCCCGATGACGTAGAACTAAGCTGCGGCGGCACGCTACTAAAAATGGCGAAGCTGGGTTACAAGACCGGCATCCTTGACCTAACCGCCGGCGAAATGGGTACCCGGGGCACGCCCGAAACCCGAGCCAAAGAAGCCGCCAAGTCCGCCAAACTTCTGCGCGTCAACTACCGTGGCACCCTCGGCGTCCCGGACTCCGATGTGCAACCCAGCCGCCAACACAAGCTTCGCCTAGCCTCCGCCATCCGCGAACTCCGCCCCAAAACCGTAATCCTTCCTTATTGGGAAGCTCGGCACCCCGACCACTACCACGCCTCCACCCTCGGCTACGAAGGCTGTTTCCTAGCCGGCCTCAAACAGCTCCCCATCGAGGGCGAACCCCACCGTCCCTTCAAGATCCTCTACTCCACCGTCTTCGCCCCCGTCCGGCCCACCTTCGTCGTCGACATCACCGACCATTACGAACAACGCGGCCGCGCCATTCAAGCCTTTGCTTCCCAGTTCCGACCGAACAAACACGAATCCGCGCGCCGCTTCAAAAAAACCAACGTCTTCCTCGCCATCGACCGCCTCGAAGACGAAATGAACCAACTCGCCCGCCACTACGGCCAGATGATCGGCGTAAAATACGGCGAGCCTTTCCTAGTCAAGGAGCTGATGCAAGTCCACGACATCGTGAAAATGGACGTACGCTCCATCTGAATTTTACTTGTTTCGCGATTGAACCCGGAAAGCGGCGTGGACTAATCCGGAAGCCCTCTGATCTTCGCACGACTTGCTATTCACTACTCATTACTCACTGCTCGATCAAAAATTCTCCTCATCCTGCGCCGGCGAATACCCCGGTATCCCAGGCCCCTTCGGCGTACTCTCTGCGCGCAATCGCGTCAAGGCCTCATCCTCCGCCCCCGATTTACGCAGCACCACGATCGTACTCAGTGCCTCGCTATAAACGCGCGTCACCAGGTACACATCCCCGGTGTCATTCTTCCTCCAAAGCTGGCCAATCTGGATTTTTTTTACGCTCATTGTCCCTGTTCTTGACTCTAGAGGCCCTCACCAAACCTGTCAACCTCTCTAATCCTGCACTTTTCACACCGTTCCTCGCGCCTTTCATTTCGGAACAGCCGCGTTTGACGTTTCCACCACCCCACATATCCTCGTCAGCCGAAGTCGATCTCCTCTCGTCCCACAAATCTCGGCACCTCGCTTCACAATCAGGAAACCTTCCACCACGCTGGCACATCGTAGTGGATAAGGGCGAGACCGCCATTCCGCCCTGGTATTCCAAAAACGGGTGTATACTGACCGCAGTCGGAGGTTAATGCCATGACACAACTACCGAGATTAGCTTTGGGCCTTACGGTGGCAGGCCTCCTTGTAGCAAGCGCTTCAGCAACGCCGCGCCAGCAGCAGTCAACCCAGAACCCGGCGCCGACTCAGCAGCCCGCTCCGACGACGCAATCCGGCCAGGCTCCGGGACAGACGCAAACGCAAACGCCCACGCAGCCCGCTCCGCCACAGCCTGCGCCCCCGCAACCCACGCCGGCCGCGCAGTCGCAAACTCCCCAGGATCAGCCTATTCCTCAGCAGGACACTGTCCATCCCAAGAATTCCAAAGACGACGTCGAAGCCATCGGCAATCGCAACGTCGGCAAGGGCCCCAACTTCTACTCGCTCGAACGCGAAATCGCCCTCGGCAAATCTCTCGCTCAAGAAGTCGAACGCTCCTCCAAGATGATCGACGACCCCGTCGTCACCGAGTACGTGAACCGCGTCGGCCAAAACCTCGTACGCAACTCCGACGCCAAGGTTCCCTTCACCATCAAAGTCATCGACTCCGATGAAGTCAACGCCTTCGCCCTTCCCGGCGGCTTTTTCTACGTCAATAGCGGCCTGATCCTCCGCGCTCAGGAAGAGTCCGAACTGGCCGGCGTAATGGCCCACGAAATCTCGCATGTTTGCGCCCGCCACGGCACAAAGAACGCCACCAAAGGCGAAGCCATGCAACTCGCCATGATTCCGCTCATGCTTCTAGGTCCAGGTGGCTGGGCTGGCTATGGCATCTACGAAGCCGCAAGCCTCGCCATTCCTGTCACTTACCTGAAGTTCAGCCGTGACGCTGAGCGCGAAGCCGACTACCTTGGCGTCGAATATATGTACAAGGCCGGCTACGATCCCAACTCTTACGTAACTTTCTTCGAGCGCATCCAAGCCGACGAGAAGCGCCGCCCCGGCACCATTCCCAAGGTCTTTTCGACGCATCCGCCCACTCCGGATCGCATCGAAGCCACGCAAAAGGAAATCGCGCGCATCCTGCCGTCTAAGCCGGAGTACATTGTCACCACATCCGAGTACGACTCCGTAAAAAGCCGCCTCCGCAACATCATGTTCGCCCGCAAGGTGAACGACAACCAACCCGGCAAGCCCACCCTGCGCACCAAGACCGCCCAGTCCACCAAGCAACCCGGCTCTACGACGAGCGATCCCAACGCCAC
>DASXMM010000037.1:0-8854 GCA_036495665.1 Candidatus Acidiferrum sp.
ATCACGGAATTTGATTAGCCTTTCACCCCTACCCTCAGCTCATCAGAGCGATTTTCAACTCACACCTGTTCGGTCCTCCAGTCGCGGTTAAGCGACCTTCAACCTGGCCAAGGGTAGATCATCCCGCTTCGCGTCTATTCCGACGTACTTGTCGCCCTATTCGGACTCGCTTTCGCTACGGCTCGCTTGCGCTTAACCTTGCACGTCAGAATAACTAGCCGGCTCATTAAGCAAGAGGCACGCCATCAGGCTTTCAGAGACCGAAGTCCCTGCATGGCCCTTTGACTGCTTGTAGGCATACGGTTTCAGGTTCTATTTCACTCCCCTCGCAGGGGTTCTTTTCGCCTTTCCCTCACGGTACTTGTTCACTATCGGTCGCCAGAGAGTATTTAGCCTTGGAGAGTGGTCTCCCCAGTTTCCCACCAGATTACACGTGTCCGGTGGTACTCAGGATGCCGCTTCGAGTCCGATCAGCTTTCGATTACAGGGCTCTCACCTTCTATGGCCCCGCTTTCCAGCAGGTTCATCTAACTGTCGGTTTGGTAACTCTACTTATGCGGTCCTACAACCCCCAAATGCAAGCACTTGGGTTTGGGCTGTTCCGATTTCGCTCGCCGCTACTTTCGGAATCTCTGTGATTTATTTTCCTCCAGGTACTGAGATGGTTCACTTCCCTGGGTTAGCTCATACCCGCCTATGTATTCAGCGGGCTGTAACGGGAGTTCATCCCGTCGGGTTTCCCCATTCGGAGATCCTCGGATCAAAGCTTGCTTGCAGCTCCCCGAGGCTTATCGCAGCTTGCCACGTCCTTCATCGCCTTCTGGCGCCAAGGCATTCACCGTACGCCCTTAGTAGCTTAATCATAAAACTTACCCAATCCGTCTTCGTCGCTTTGTAGCGCCAGGTTTTACCCCGGACACTCCGCATCAACTCAACGTCCCGATTTCTGCGCTTCCATATTTCCTCGCAGCCGATCTCCTCACCACCCGGGCATGGGCAGCGAAAAAGTCTGTCTGATTTGTTTAGAATCATTCAGGTATCGGCAGCAGGCTTTCGACTTCGCAGTCCTCAAACAATTGGCTAAGCCGCCTTTTCTTCCACAGTATTGCTCGATCTCGAGCAAAACTTGTAAATAATCCACACCATTGCCCCAGCAGGAACCGTAATCCCTGCCAAGTTATCGGCGTGGACTTGCCAGCCTTTCTGTTGTCAAAGAGCAGTGGCCCTGATCTTGTCAGAGTCCCCAACATTCCGTTGGGATTTTGCTTTCGTGTTTTAGAGCTTTGCGACTTGCTTCGGAATTCCCTTGCGGAAATCCACCGCTAATCACTCGCCACTAATCACTGCCGCAAAATAAAAAACCCGGCGTCGAGCGCCGGGTACAGCCACCCACACTTAGGTGGCTCCACGCGATGCTCGACTGATTTCTAGCCTGTGCTCGTAAAGAACCTCACTATAGGATCTACTTCTTGGCCTTCGCTTGGTATTACGCTGGGAAGACGCTTCTTCGACCCGACTGTGATGCCCTGCTTGGCTCAACTACCCCCCGAGCCATTTGTAAGTATACCGACTTTTCTGTATCCGTCAAGTCCCAGTAACAATTATTTTTGGTAGCCCTGTGGTTTTCTGTGCAAATCCTAGCAGCCCACCGGAGACGCATCCTGCCTAAGAATTCGATGCACGCAAAGTCGAAAACGGTACAGTCCACGCCTCAGCGCCACGCAACGATGCCAGCCCGGCGTCAGCACGCGTTGGTATACAATGGCCGCCGTGTTCAAACGTCATCACCGAGGAACTCCCGTGAATAAATTCTCTGCACACCACATGCGCCGCGCCCTTCCGGTTTTTGCTTTGCTAATCCTTGCCTCCTGTGCTGCTCTCTTAGCGGCTGACACTCCCACGCCTGCGCCTCCCGTTGCGAAAAAAGTTCCGAAAACCACCGAGATCAACGGCGCCAAGCTCGTCGACAACTACTTCTGGTTGCGCGACAAGCAAAACCCGGACGTGCGCGCCTACCTCGAAGCGGAAAACACTTATACCGATGCCGTGATGAAGCCCACTGAGCCGCTCCAGAAAAAGCTTTACGTCGAACTCCTCGGCAGGATTAAGGAAACCGACGTGGACGTTCCTTACAAAGAGGGCGACTACTTCTACTATTCGCGAACCGAAGCCGGCAAGCAGTATTCCATTCGCTGCCGCAAGAAGGGCGGCCTGGACGCTCCGGAAGAAATCGTTCTCGACGTCAACGAACTGGCCAAAGGCCAAAAGTTCATGTCCCTTGGCGAGTATGTCGTCAGCGACGACGGCAATCTGCTGGCCTACACCACCGACAACACCGGCTTTCGGCAGTACACTCTCGCAGTAAAAGATCTGCGAACCGGAAAACTCCTTCCTGACCACGCGGAACGCGTTGGCTCCGTAGTTTGGGCCAACGACAACAAGACCATTTTCTATACGGTCGAAGATGCCGTATCGAAACGCCAATACCAGTTCTATCGCCACGCCGCCGGAAGCGCGGGACCCGACAGCCTTATTTATGAAGAGAAAGACGAACGCTTCGAGACCTTCGCAGCCAAGTCGCGCAGCAAAGCGTATATTTTCCTGATTTCCGGAAGCCACACAACCAGTGAAGCTCGTTACATCCCCGCCAGCGAGCCGGCCGCGGAATGGAAAATCATGCAGCCGCGCAAGCAGGACGTCGAGTACTACCCCGATCACAACGGCGATTTCTTCTACATTCGTGTCAACGACACCGGCCGCAATTTCCGTCTCGTAAAAGCCCCCGTCGCCGATCCCCGCATCCAGAATTGGCAGGAAGTCATCCCGCATCGGCCGGATGTCATGCTCGACGACATCGACTTCTTCAAGAACTACTACGTCTTGTCCGAACGCGAGAATGGATTGCCTCAGCTTCGCGTAGCCGATTTAGCCAGCGGGCAGTCGCGCCGCATCGCGTTCCCTGAGCCCGCCTATGTAACCTATTCCTACGTCAACCGGCAATATGACACCACCAAGTTCCGCTATGGCTACCAGTCATTCATTACCCCACAATCTGTCTTTGAGTACGACATGTCCAGCGGCACTTCCACGCTGCTCAAGCAGCGAGAAGTCCCCGGCGGCTACGATCGCTCGCGCTATCAGGTCGAACAGATTTACGCTACGGCTTCGGATGGCGTGAAAGTTCCCATCTCGCTGATGCACCTCAAAGGCGCCACTCTCGACGGAAAAGGTCCGCTGTATCTAACCGGCTACGGTTCCTACGGCGCTTCCTACGATATTGGCTTCAACTCCGATCTTTTCAGCATGGTGGATCGCGGCGTTGTCGTCGCCGTCGCGCACATTCGCGGCGGTGGCGAAATGGGCAAAGCCTGGCACGACGACGGCCGCATGATGCACAAGCGAAACACGTTTACCGACTTTATTGCCTCTGCCGAATATTTAGTGGCGCACGGATATGGTTCCAAGGACCGGTTGGTCATCGAAGGACGAAGCGCCGGCGGTTTGCTGATGGGCGCGGTCCTCAATATGCGGCCTGATTTGTTTCACGCCGCGCTGGTTGGAGTTCCCTTCGTCGATGTCATGAACACCATGCTCGACGAATCCCTGCCGCTAACCGTCACCGAGTTTGAAGAATGGGGCAACCCCAAAGAAAAACCTGCTTTTGATTACATGCTGACGTATTCGCCCTACGACAATATCGAGCCAAAAGCCTATCCCAACATGCTGGTGAGAACGTCCTTCAATGACAGCCAGGTCATGTATTGGGAGCCGGCCAAGTACACGGCCAAGATGCGCGCCCTCCGCACCGACCACAATACGTTGATCCTGAAAACCAATATGAACCCCGCCGGACACGGCGGCGCATCGGGGCGCTACGATCGGCTGAAAGAGGTCGCCTTTGACTACGCCTACTTCCTCACTCAAATGGGCATCAATAACTGAAGGCCGTCCAGCAGTCAGCCCACTGCAACCGTCAACTGCTGAGGCACGACGTTGCAGTGGATTTGTAAGCATGGACCCATGAACCACGGTTACTGCACCAACTCGACCCCGGCCTTCAACGCCGCCGCCCGCAATGGCTTGTCAAGAGTAGCTAGCGGCAATCCTTCGTTCAAAGCCAGTTCGAGGTACAAACCGTCATAAGCAGACACTTGGTGCTTTTGCGCCACCGCAAACGCCTTCGATACGGGTTGAAAATGGGACTCGATCGCGATTCTCGGACCCGACAGAATCAGTACCTCCAACTGTTGGAGCGCGCTGGCCGCCGCTGACTCCGTCAGCGTGCCCCGGCGCACAGCCTTGACCAATACGCTGGCCATTTCGGTCGGCCAGATCACCGGCACGATCGCAGCCCACCCCGCCTCAAACTTGTTCCGCACCGTCAATGCGTAAGCCGCCTCAGGATCGGAGATAAACCATGCCGCAGCCAGCGACGTATCCAGAACAAATCGATTCACCTCCGGCCCTCTTCTATCAAGCTCTTGATCGTCACACCCGGGATCTTTTTCGAGTTCTTTCGAATTTCATCCATCTTCGCAAACACTTCCTTGAGATCCACTTCTTCCTGCACCGGCCCAATCACAGCCGTAAGTTTCCCCCGCTTGGTAATCCCAATCCTCTCGCCGCGTTCGGCACGTTCCACCAACTCCGACAGCTTTTGTTTCGCCTCGAATAAACCGACTTTGCGCATGAAGGCTCCTTAATATCTACCTAGATTATCATTCTGGATGATTCGAGATTTCGAGTCAACTGCCACCCGTCTCTGGCCGCCGACTCACCCCGGCCGCTCCTCCGCTCATCCCTTCCATTGGGAGTCCCTCTCCCTCCTCCGCGTTTGGTCTGCCCATATTATGGCATTAACAAAACAGTACCAGACAT
The DNA here is from genome assembly GCA_036495665.1 of Candidatus Acidiferrum sp. Classification (GTDB taxonomy): domain Bacteria; phylum Acidobacteriota; class Terriglobia; order Acidiferrales; family UBA7541; genus Acidiferrum. Next base: position 4,879 of record DASXMM010000037.1, read on the forward strand.
GTATAGTAAGAATAAGGCAATATTGCGTCGAAGTTTGGTAGCGCCAGCATCCCTGCTGGCGTTTTTGCCTTTGTGGGCCCTGGATTAGTAATCCAGATCCTTTGACTGCACCGCTTACGAGACATGCGCCACCGTCCTACAAGCTTTGTGCGACCTAAACCCCTTCTTTTGATATTCTTAGCCGAGGGCCTCCCGTAAGTCCCTTCGATTGATATTCTTACGAAAAAATGGGGGGGGGGTACACCTCCCACGACTTTTCCCAACAATTCATCTCCAATTCGGCCCGAAGAATAGCTGAAATGAGAATTCTGGTGCGTTTGGCAGCCTGCCGTGAAAAACTGGAGGTGCAGCACAACAGGCTTGCAGGATCATGTCGTCACTTTCTGAGGCATCTCGAGGTCTTCAGCCAGCAACGGTTCGTACCCTCACCCGCACACATAGCCCTGATCAAACAGCTATCGTCACAATCCACGTCCGCCAGCTTCATTCCGCTCCTATCCCGTGGTGGCTGTGGTGGAATGTACTCAGTCTCGATGCTCCAACCGTCGCGTGCGTCTGGTCCTTGCTTCTGCTTCGCGCCGGCAAGCGCACCGCGCACTTGCAAGCCATCGTCGCTCTCGTTTTGGCAGTCTGGGTGATTTACACGGCGGATCGCTTGCTGGACGGCCTCGCGCCACGGTCCGGCTCGTTCCTGCGGACGCGGCACTCGTTCTGCGCGCGACATCGGTTTGTCCTTACTTCGCTCCTTCTGATCTTCGGCGCCGCTCTCATCTGGATCGGCATGGAAGGCCTTGAGGCTACAACCGTTCGAGGCGGCCTCATTTTGGGCGTGATCGTTGTCCTGTATCTGGCCAGCATCCACGCCGGCCCGGCACGCTTCTCGAGGCTGCTGCCAAAGGAAATAGCAGTCGGTATGATTTTTGCAGCCGGGACGACCGTACCGCTTTTGTCCAAGCCAGGTCGATTCCCTCCCCAGTCGCACTACTGGGTGCTAGCCGCGCTGATGTTTGGCCTTTTGTGTTCGCTGAATTGCTTGTCGATCGAGTGCTGGGAGCGCCCGAGTAGCATCCGCGAGCAGCACAAAACGGGGCTTCCGTGGATCGCGTGGGCAGACGCACATCTCGGCGCTATTGCTCTCGGCGTGGCAACTGCAGCGCTGCTCGCCGGATTTCTCTCTGCGTGCGGCGGCGCAATGGAGATTCCGTTCTTCGCTATTTCTTCTGCGGCCTTGCTCACGGCGATGCTAAACGGCCAACGAAGAAAGCTCTCGCCGGAAGCGCTGCGCGTCCTCGCTGACGCCGCACTCGTGCTTCCCGCGTTGGCCGCGTTGCTTCTTTTCCACTGAAGAAGCGTCCGGAGTGTGCTCATGAACTGCGATTTCATTGCTCCTCACTACCAAACCCTCGAATATGTTTCGTTTGGACGAGCGCTCGAGCGGCGCCGGTTCGCATTTCTTTCGGAGGCGAAGGCGTCACGGAAAGCGATTCTCTGCGGTGGCGGAGACGGCCGTTTTCTCGCTCGCCTTCTAGGCGCTAATTCCGCCGTGTGCGTGGATTTTGTGGACTCGAGCCGGAAGATGGTCGAGCTCGCAGACCGCCGCATCAGCGCCATGGGCCGCTCTTTCCGCGCACGCGTTCGTTTTCACGTAGCGGATTTGGAAAACTTTCATCCTTCGCAAGACGAGTACGACCTCATCGCCACCCACTTTTTTCTTGATTGCTTCACGGACAGCGAGGTTGCTGCGTTGACCGTCCGTCTCGCCTCGTGGACTGCCCCGGATGCGCAATGGATTGTTTCGGAATTTCAACAACCGGAGGGGTGGTTCGCTGGATTATGGACCAGGCTGGTCATCCGCGCGCTCTATGCCGCGTTTCGGATAGCGGCGAATTTGCAGGTGGCTCATCTGCCCAGTTACGAGAGTGCATTGGCAAATGCGGGCTTTCGCCCGCAACGGAAAGAACTGGCATTAGGCGGTCTTCTGCATTCCTCGCTCTGGAGACGCCTGCCGTCGCACCTCAAGGACGCGGACTTTGAACGTAACTGATGAAGTGAGCGATCTGAGCCGTTCAATGCGCAACGTTTGGTGTTTTCGCTGGAGTCCAGGAAATGCGCTACGCGGTAGCGGCGAGTAAAAACAATGCAACGCGGCGCGCTCGTGGTCACCATCGTCCCATTGGTTGGCATTGCCTTGTTTGTCTACGAATTTGCACACCCTCCATGGGCGCCGCTTCGCATCGCCGGCCTGGTCGTCATGGCTTTCGCCCTCGTTTTCTTGACCGTATCTCGCGTCCAACTCGGCAACTCCTTTTCTCTGACTCCTCAGGCGAAAAAGTTGGTCACCCACGGCATCTACTCCCGCATTCGCAACCCCATCTACTTTTTCGGGATCTTCGTATTTACGGGACTGTTTCTTTTCCTCGAGCGGCCGTGGCTACTCTTGCTTGTGGTGCCTGTGCTATTCCTGCAGATCACCGCGCCCGCGCCGAAGCGCGCATCCTCGAAGAACACTTCGGCGATGAATATCGCCGTTACCGAGCCTCGACGTGGTTTTAGCTGTGCCGCGTTCGCTTAGATGAGGCAGGCTGCTTTCGCCGTGGCAGGCACAAGCTTGGCCAACCACGGAACACGAGGGGAACACAACTCTCCCTGAAGTGCTCCCCCACGCGTCTCCCGACCAATTACCCCGCGACTGGCACCTGGACTACGGTGCCCCCATTGGTTAGAACAGGGGCGTTTGAATTGGGAAGGGCCTTACTGCCTGCATAGTGCGTTTGAGACCGCAATCGTTTCATTCCGAGCAACAGCTCTCTGACAGTTACGAATGGTTCGCCGGGCCAGCCTGTAGCCACTTCCTACAGCAAACCATTTGATAGAATCCATATCAGTGCCACGACGCTTATTCTTTCGCCTGGTTTTACCCGCCCTCGTGGGCGTACTGGTTGGATTCTTCGCGCTCGCCTGGACCGTGACGGCCGAATCCACACTTCCAATCGCGCTGGTATCTCTTGTTTCGCCCGGCCTGAAGCTTGCCGAACTCACTATGCCTGCGGCGCACGAATCCCTTGCTTGGACATTCGGCTGGTTTCTCCGTATCGCCATCGGTGTCAACACCGTCTTTTACTTCGCAGTCTTTGCGTTGCTGGCCTATTTCGTCGATCGCCACCGCTCACCGACCCACTAGCAAGCTGGCTTGATCACTGCGTTTTTTTATCGGGCCTGCTTCGCCCGCGCGAGGATTTCAGCGCGGCAGTGGCGCAGGACTTCGTCGGTATTGCGCATCGATTTGCTGTCCAGATTGTCTGCATCCTCCGGCAGCAAGTTGATGATGTGCCCGAACTCGTGCAGGAGGGTGACCATCTGGGCTGGCAGTGTGTCGCCTGTATAGGATCCAACCGTAAGCAAGTGCGAGCCTCCTGATCTTGCGGGGCCGCCTTCCCGGCCCGTTTTTTGTACTTGTCCTTGTGGCCGGTAGAACGCGCCATTCGCATTGATGGTAATCGTCGAATGAGCTCCGCCGTCCTGGATCGCTCGTGCAACGTAGGGCTGCCGCATCACGATTGTCGATGGATCCTCGATCGAAGCAAAAATATCCTGCTCGCCATGGGGATCGAGCAAATAATTGACCGACTGAAACGTTTCGACAGCGTTTCTGTCCTTCGTCTCGTACCACTCGGCGCAGGTATTTGCCGAGCGTAGGATCTTCAGAACTTCTTCTCGAGCGCGCGCGATCTTCACGCCCGGCTTGCCGAGCGAAGCCAATTCCGCTGGAACTATGTCTTCGGAGACGTTGCAGCCAGATGCAGGCGGAGCACCTGGTACCTCCCGAGCGCCGTCACGACAAGGATCCTCGACCCGAATCACCGCTCGTGGCCCGGTCGAGAACGGCTGCTCTGCGCATGGCAAGTCTGTCGTGGCAGCAAAGTTCGAATCGGAGGGTATGGAGTTTGCGCGTGTTAGCCATTCCGCTTCATCGCTG
>DASXMM010000038.1:0-8189 GCA_036495665.1 Candidatus Acidiferrum sp.
ACGCGCTTGTCCTTCTCACTCGACCAAAAAGCCAGTCCACGATCTGGTTGCGTGCCCTTAATCCCGGAATCAAATTTCCACAAAAGCTTGCCGCTCGCGGCGTCCAGCGAGAAAACTTTCTGCGTCGGCGTGATTCCATACAGGATTCCTTCGACGATGATGGGGCTCGTTTGCAATCCTCCGTCTTCCCCGGTGTCGAAGCTCCAGGCAATCGAGAGCTCTTTCACATTTGTGCGATTAATCTGCGCCAGGCTTGAATAATGCGTATTTTCTGCGGCCCCGCCGTAGGCTGGCCAATCGCGCTTTTCGTCGCTGGCACTGCCGGAAGTAGGGTTCCTGGGAATTTGCGAGGCGAAGGCGTTAGAGCCGCCCCGCGCCGCGAAAAAAACACCGGCAACGATCACCGCTCCCCAAGCCACCACGAACGCATAGCTTTTTGTCCGCATGTTTAGATCCGTGTCGCGACCACGTTCCCCTCGCGTCACGTATCTTATACCGGACTCGCGCCGAACATGCCGCCGGTCGAACTTTGAAGGGAAAACAAAACAGCGTCCCGATGTTTTGGGACGCCGCCTTGTCTCGGGGGGAGAAACTTGATCCGAATCTATAGAACTAACGCCCTCGTGCCCGCTGGCTTGCGCTTCCGTTTGTTCGGCGACTGCTTGTCGGCGCGACGGTCTTCAACATTTCTTTTGCTTGATCCAGATGCTGCTGAATCATCGGAACCGTATCCGTGGCGAACGCTTTAATTACATTGTCATTGCCCTGGTTCGACTCGCGCTGAAAGTCCCGCAAATCCTGCCGATGATCCTTCACCATGTCTTGGGCGTAGGCGCGATCGAACTCAGCGCCGTTCAATTTCGCAAGCCTGTCATAGGTCGCCTGATCTTTCGGAGCGAGATCGCTCGGCAACGTGATGTGCTCTTGTTCTGCCGCCTGCTTCAATTTGTCTCCGGCCTTCGTGTGCTCGGCCACCATTCGGGTTCCGAAGCTTTTTACGGCCTCGCTCGAACCGTTGGATTCTGCAAGTTTGCCCAGCTTAACCTCCGTCATGCCCCCGCGAGCCGCTTCCTTCGCAAAAGCTTGGTCCGTCATCGCTGCCCGGGCTTCCGATGACATGGGGTCTTGATGGCCGAGCACCGCCCAGCAGCCCAGCGAAGTCAATAACAATGTTATGCCGGATACGTAAGCAACCTTGCCAACCGTTGTTTGCAGCAACACGCTTAGCATGTTCTTCTCCCCGATTCCATGCTCGGCTGGCGAAGTCGAGAATAAGAGACAGAACCCCTTCCGCAAATCCGGTAATTGCCGTAGGCCCACGCTGAACAATCCTGAGCACGCCCATACAGGACTGGTATAATCGCCGCGAATTTGATTCAATTTCCGCGGCAACACGCAAACGAGAATCACAAAAAGAGGTAAATCATGCTGGCACCCATGTCTTGGCTTTTCGCGTCTCTGATGTTTCTGACTCTTGTTGCGGCTGGCGGACACGGACCGGCTTCACCGACTCACGGAATGCTCGTCGTGGCTAACCAGCGCGAGCACACCGCGCTACTCATCGATCCCGAAACGCGTCAGGAACTTGCGAAAGTCAGCGTTGGTGTCAACGGTCACGAAGTCGCCGTCTCGCCCGACTCCCGCTTCGCCTACGTACCCATTTACGGCAACTCTGGCGTGGGCAAACCCGGCACCGACGGCACAACCATCGACGTCGTCGATCTGCGCGAACACAAACTCGTCGGCACCATCGACCTCGGCAAGCCCCTTCGTCCTCACCGCGCCGAATTTGGCCCCGACGGACTGCTCTATGTCACCGCCGAGCTCGACAAAGCGGTCGACGTCGTTGATCCCGCAACGCGCAAAGTCGTGGCGCAAATTCCAACGGGCGCGATCGAATCCCACATGATCGTCATTTCGCCCGACGGCCGTCGCGCCTACACCGCTAACGTGGCGGCAGGCAGCGTGAGTGTTCTTGACCTTAAGCAGCGCTCACTGGTAACTGTCATTCCCGTCGCAAAAACCGTCCAGCGCATTTCCATCTCCGCCGACGGCAAACGCGTCTTCACGCACGACCAAGACGCTCCCCGCATCGCTGTTGTCAATACCGCGACTAACAAAGTCGCTAGTTGGATTTCGGTGCCTGCAACCGTGTATTCGTCCTCGCCAAGTGCGGACGGTCGCAAATTGTTTGCCTCGTCTCCATCCGGAAAACTCTTTGTCATCGATCTCGCCAGCGCAAAACTCGAAGAATCCTTCGACATTCCGCCCGCGCTGGGCGAACTCCTGCTCGCGCCCGACGGCAAGGTTGCTTTTGTCAGTTGCCCCGCGGCAGGCACGATCGAAATCCTCGACATTCCCGGCCATAAGCTGCTGCAACCGATCAAACTCACTCCCGGCGTCGACGGCCTTGCCTGGGCGCCGGCCATTCCGTAACTAAATTTGCTCGGGAATCGGTCAGGAAATGGCGACGATCAACTTCAAAGCTATGCGCGTAACTCGGCCATGAACATCGATTGGGTCCGCGATCTCTGTCTTTCGTTTCCCCACACCACCGAAAAAGTCCAATGGGACGACAATCTCGTCTTCAAGGTCGCCGGAAAGATTCACGCCATCACCGTGCTGCATCCCGCGCAAATTTGGCTTTGTTTCAAAGCTTCTCCGGAAAAGTTCGCAGAGTTGACCGAGCGCCCCGGCATTATTCCGGCACCTTACTTGGCTCGCGCAAAATGGATCGCACTTGAAGCGAAGGATGCTCTTCCGCTAGATGAGCTCGCCGCGCTATTGCGCGAGTCCTACGACATGGTCGTCGCCAAGCTCCCCAGGAAAACCCGGGAGGCACTCGGAAGTTCCAAGCCGACCTCACGCGTCAGATTGTCGAAAAAGGTGGTCAAGAGACAGGCGTCCCGAGCACCCCGCCGCAAACGAAAAAAGCCCTCCAAATAAACAGAGGGCTGCGACTTTCACCAGACTGCATTCTATTCTATCGTTGGAATGCTACGCGCTGGCCTTGGTATCGAAGCTGCGGCGCAGAGGCCTGGCTCCGGGCAACGGAAAACTCATGTGCCAGAAATTCGAGTCCGCCGAAATAAACTCGACGCCAACATACGTCTTATTTTCGCGGTCGCGTTTCACGGAAACCACTCTCGACTCGACTGTCCGGTCGCTATTTTCATTCACCAGAATTAGCATCTGCCCCACGACGACGGGCTGCTCAAGCTGCAACAACGCACCGTGCCGATTCACCGATTGCGACTTCGCCTTCACGCGGAACTTGTCGCCGCTTTCGTCCTGTCCGTGCACGGTTATAGGCACGGTGATGCTCACCCGCAATGTGCGGCGCCGTTCTTTACATCGAAAATGAAGTATCGCCATGAGAGACAATTACCTCTGGCTTGATCTTGACGACTCGGGAACTAAGCCTGCCCATACTGGACTGGCTTCAGCATCATCACTTTTCCAAACATGACGCCGAAGTGAACGGTCGACACGAGCGAGGAAACAAGTACGAACGTCGTCCACATCCCGTATATTGTGCGTTCCGGAACTGCTCTCCACAATAGCAGAACGGTACCAAAACGAACCCAACGGCCTCGGTACTCTAGTACGTTACCCACAAGACTTCAACACCATTTTGGGAAAATCCCGCTCCTAGGTAGTGCATGCGAGCGTCCGAACGTTTCGCCACCGCCTAAGAATTGAGGTACGCGCTTGCTTATTCAATTAATGCCAGCTGGGAGGCTCGGGACGTTCCGAGTTAAACCAATTGCATTCTATCACTTAGATGCCTGCCCGCCGGCGCTTTAGCGACTCCGGCGCTCGAGGTCGATGAGTTCGACTTTCCAGGGTCTCACTTGCAGGTCCAACCTCGCGACCGTCACAGGCAGCTGAAACCGCCGTGGTCCGGCACTCCCCGGGTTGACGTACAGCACGCCATCCTTCTCGATTGTACCGGGTTTGTGTGAATGCCCGGTCAAGACAATATGAACTCCCGTAGCAGCAGGATTAATATCTAAGTCTTGCAGAATGTGCCGCATGTAGACCGTCGCGGGACCGGTTGAGACCACCTCGGTAAGCCGTAACACACGCGCCCATTCCTCCGTATCCACGTTGCCTCGCACCGCCACAACCGGGGCTAGCCTTCGCAGCTCGGCGAGGATCGCCGGATCCCCCACGTCTCCAGCGTGCAAGATTAGATCGGATCCTCGCAAGGCTTCGACGGCCTCGGGACGCAGCAGCCCGTGCGTGTCCGAGATGAGACCGAGTATTTTTGTCTCTTTATTCACTTTTTTTCGCAGCGAAGGGGACCCAAGTTCACGCGTGCCAGCGCCGATTCTTCAAAACGCTACCGGCCATTCTTTCCGGCTCCAAGCACCCTCACGACTTCTAGCGCGTTAACCCGCGTGTGCTGCACTTCCAATCCCCAATGCAGATGAGGACCGGTAACTCGTCCGGTCGCGCCGACCTTGCCTAAAATCGTTCCCGCCGCCACTTCGTCGCCAACCTTTGCATCGATTTCCGAGAAGTGGCAGTAGAACGTATAAATCCCGAAGCCGTGGTCCACGATCACCGTATTCCCGGAAAAGTACAACTCCTCCGCCAGAACCACCCGCCCCTTTTGCGCCGCGTGCACCAGCGTCCCGGTCGGCGCGGGAAAATCCACGCCGCCATGCGGCGAACCCGGATGCCCGTTCAGAACTCGACGCTTTCCAAAGTTGCTTCCCTTAAACTCGCCCTCCAGCGGCATGCGAAATGGCCCGTCCCACAAGCGCTCCGGCGTAAGCGTGTCATAAATCGCTCGCAATCGCGCCGCTTCCGCCTGCGCCCGCGCCTCTTGCTCGGGGTTCGGCTCAACAAATTGCTTTTTTACCGTCAAACTTTCGGTCGCAAAATGTCCTTCGCGCACTTCCACGCTTGCCCGGCAACTGATGCGTTCGCCGCTCTTCAGCTGAACCGCAACCGTGAACTCGTAAGTTCCGGGCGCCTTCTCTAGATCAACTCCGAGCAGCGCCTCGCGAATATCCGCGCTCGAAGATCCCTGCTCTTTCTGGCTGTTGCTCCAGAACGGAACGTCCCGCTCATTCCATTTGCCGGTAACTTCATCCAGCGCCTTAGCGCTACGAATCTCCGCAAGAAGCAGGGTACCTTGCGCCGTTTCTGGCCCGCTGAGCGTTAGCGCAACTCCGTTCCCGCACTCCTCCGCCCGCATCGCTGTCGCCGACCAAAGCGCGCACGCCAGGACGGCCGCACCAATCGATGCGCGACGGATTAAAAAATATCTCCCCGAATTCTTGGCGCCTAATCTCATTACTTTGGCCGCAATGCCTGGACTCTAGGCTCAACTTTGAGGAATCGCTCTCGCCCCAGCTTCGATCCCATAATCAGTTTTTCAATGCTGAGCATCAGTTCGGGATTCTTCGTTTTCTCTCTCAGTTCCTTCAAAAATGGGCGAACTTTGGCGAAAATGAAAAATAATTCTCCACAGAACGACGTAGCAAAAAACAGCTTTTCGTTCAACACGCCATTTTCAACAAACGAAGCCGCCATTCCCCAATAACTGATCACCTGTCTCATCCAATTGTTCTCTTCGGTCCCCATCGTCATGGCCACCTGGATGTAGTCATCCGCCTCTTTTGGCCAGAACGTCGTCATCCACCATTGCCGCGCCTTCCGCATTTCCGGTTCGCGCCGCAGATCGTACAGCTCCAGAATCAAGCGCGCATCGTCGGGCGTCGGTTTCTTCGCCATCCATTTTCCCCTGAAAGTCTTCCGGCTCGTGATTTTACCTGCTGCGCCTGTTTTTTTGTTCCCAGTTTTTCAATTGTGTTCGACAGTGTAAGATGCGGGTTCTTTCAGGGACGCCCCGTCTATGGCGCGACTAGGAGAGTCGAGATGCACAGATTGATCATCGTCGCAAGCGCCGGTGCGATTCTCACACTTTTTACCGGCGCATCCCTGCCAGCCCAGCAAACACCCAAACCCGCGGGGGCCTCTGCCCTTCCCGACGCCGCAAAGCAAATGGAAACCGACGAATACACGCGTTATGAACTTCTCGCGCCCGAAACCGCCAGCTTCAAAATCTCCTACGAAGTCACCGCCACAACACCCGGCGCCAAATTTTTCTACAATCCGATTCGTAAAGGGAGCGTCGCAACCGACGAAGCCGTTATCGATTCCATGACCGGCAATCCGCTTCATTTTGAAGTGATCAGCGGCGCGGATGCCCGCAAAGATCCGCTCATGTCCGCGGCGGACGCGGATGCCAGCTTCATCAAAGTCGCTCTCGCGCGGCCCGTGCCTCCAGACGGCCAGGGCCGCATTCTCATCCTGAAGACCTACAAGGACGCGAAAAGCTATTTCCGCGAAGGCGACGCCATCGTTTTCAATCGCCCGCTTGGCATTAAGCGAAACAAAGTCGTTCTTCCCGCCGGCTACGAGTTGGTCGGCTGCAATGTTCCGTCGCAAGTCCTGCAGGAACCCGACGGGCGCATCGCAATCAGCTTTCTCAACGCCAGCTCTGGTGAAGCTCCGCTGGTCCTCCGCACTAAGCCCGGTGCGCAAATCGGCCCGGCCGCTGCGCCCCACCCTCTAACGCAACTGCGCAGTTGGGAATCTCCGTTCCAGGGAGAAACCGAGCGAGCACGTCTCTCCGAACGCGCCCATCAAGACCGCGACATTGTCTACTTCTTGCAGCAACCTGAAACGCACGCCTTTAGCCTCTACCATGACTACACCGAATCCCACGAAGGTGCCGACAAATATCTGAACGTCGTCCGCGAAGGCAGCACCGTTTCCGCACCATCAGCCTACATCCTGGACACCGGCGAAAAACTCCCTACAAAAATGATGACCGGCGCGGATCTCGCCGCCTCCAAGATCGACGCCGGAGAACCCGTCACTCCCGCTACGCAGGTAGTCCTGATCCCGTTTCCGGCGGTGAAAAAAGGCCAATCCATCCGCCTGCGCATCTCTGAAACCTACACAGCCCCAACAAGTTACCGCCTCGATGGCGATGAACTCGTCTTCGATCGCAGCCTCGGCCGCCCACGCAACGCCGTAGTCCTCCCCACCGGCTGGTACCTCACCGGCAGCGCTATTCCCGCCACAATCACCCAGCTTCCCGACGGTCGGGTCCGCCTCGATTTCTGGAATGGCCGCCCCGATTCCGCAGACGTCTTAATCAAAGCTAGGCGCCGCGCCAACGTCTCAACAAATTAATCCCAGACTAAGTCTTTGTAAGGGAGGCTTGTCTATCCTGAGACCTCGAAGGGGCCGTCCCGCCAAACCGAACCCTGAGGGCAGAACGCCAAAGCTTCACGAATCGCACGAAAATCAGCCACGAGCTCGCTTAAATCGGCTGGCCCCACACTCAATCAGCGCTTGACACGCCTGGAGGCACGCGCCCCCAAGCTCGCTGGCTGCCTCCGCACCAACTCCCTCCTCCAGAAGCAAGAGCACAGTTCCATGCACTTGTGCCACCAGCGCCATCGCAAGCTGCGTGTATTCCCCAATAGCGCCCCCAAGGTCCTTCGCCAGTCTTTCCTGCACATACTCATACGAGGGCATCCTCTCCTTCCGGGCAAGCCGCTCGGCCCAATCGGACGTCAGCAACAGATACTCATTTCGGTTGCGCAGCGCAAAGTCGAGACCCAACCGGCAAGCCTCGAGCGTGGACTTGGATGGCTGCAGAGCGGCAAACATCCTCTCCCTAGCTCGAACTCTTAGAAACGTGATCAACTCGTGCTTATCCTTAAACCGCTCATACAGAGTCGGCGTCGTCGTCCTGGCCGCCAGCGCAACACCGCGCATGGTCAATCCGCGTTCACCGCCTTTGCTCCAGAGCTGATAGCCCGCGTCAACGATCCGTCCCTCCAACTGCTTGTCAGGCTTCCTTGGCATCCTCGCGCTCCCCAATATTAAATCGATTTATTATACTTGACATCGTTAAAACTACAACGTATAAGTATTGGTCGCGCCCGCCCGAGCGGTTCGCTAGGCCCAAATACAATCGTAAGGAGTAGTCAGAAACACGTTATGGCAAGGTTTGAATACACCGTCGTCACCAAGGCTAGCCCGTCGCTCGCCTGGCTCGTTTTTTCCGATCTGCATCGCTGGAACAATTTCGCCAATGTCTACGGCAACTTGCGATGGCAAGACGGCAACCCCTGGGAACCCGGCAGCCGTCTCCA
>DASXMM010000039.1:0-12427 GCA_036495665.1 Candidatus Acidiferrum sp.
GATAAAATCAATCTTCCCCGCCGCCGAATGCTGCTTGATATTGTCGAGGTGTCCGCTCGTCAGGTCGTCGACGATGCGAATTTTTGCGCCACGGGCTAGCAGCTGATCCGTCAGCGTCGAGCCGATGAAAGACGCGCCTCCTGTCACCAGCACAAGTTTTCCGCTCCAAAACGTCTCCGAAGATGTCACGCGCTCACGGCCCCCTCTATAACTTTCACAAATTTTTGTAGTTCTTTGACTCTATCATAATCGGGCGCGACGGCTTGCGCAGCGCGGCCCATCTTTTGAACCTTCGCACCGTCTTTCGAGAGTGATCGAATCGCGGCGGCGACTGCTTTCGGATTGTCTGGATCAGCGGAAACCGCGAAACCGAATTTCGCGCCAAGCGAAGCTGCGTCGGTCTCTTGTGGTGCTACGACTAGGATTGGTTTTCCGGCGGCGAGAATTCCGTACATTTTGCTCGGCACCACGACACCTTCGAGGCCCCGCTTTACCGTGATGACGTGCGCATCTGCGGCGGCCAGTACGGAAGGAATTTTGCTGGCGGGGAAAAAGGGAAGGAATCGCACGTTCTTTGCTTCGCGTGCAAGAGCCTCGACGTGTGGGCGCTGCGCTCCTTCGCCCACGAAGACGAGGCCCACGCCATCCGCGGCCAAACTGTGCATCGCGGTGATTAAGGTTTCCCATGCACCGTAGAAGCCGAGATTGCCGGCGTGAAGCAGCACAAATCTAAAGTCACCGCGAATCGTTTTGATTATTTCTTCGTCCAAAGATGGAGTCGGCGCGCCGGGAGCGGGAATGTCCGCACCGTCACGGATAATCTCGATTCGCCCTGGATCAATGCCCTTGGCGACGATGCGGGCTCGCATGTCTTCGCCGAGGACAATCACACGTGTGGCGCGGCGCAGCGCCCATCGATGCAATTTTTCCCAAATACGCGCAAGAAGACCGGGCCGAACAATCGCGCCTCCAACGGCCATGTCCGGATACATATCGCGAATGTTGTAAACATATGGCTTGCCTTTTAACAGCGCGACCACGGCTCCCACGATGCCTTCGAACGGCGGGTCGGTCATCGCGAGCACCACATCGCAACGCAAGAAGAGTGAACGCTGGATCGTAAGGGCTACGTAGGTCAAGTAATTAAGCACGCGCCGCTTCATCGCGAAACGAGGATAGTCGGTCGAACCGACGCGCATGATTCTTGTCTGTCCAGTCGTTTCAGTTTGCGAGAGCCGCCATGGCCGCCGTTCCGTCGGATCGTAGGACGGCCTTCCGCAGAGGATCGTCACTTCGTTCCTCGCGGAAAGAGCTTCAACCACGGTCGCCGCCATCTTAGCCGTCGCCGAAGTGTCCGGCGGATAGTAGAGGTTCAGGAGCAGGATTCTCATTCGAACAGTACTCGCGGCATGCGCTTCACGATCGGGTGATCAGAAAGTCGCCGACGACCAGCGCATCCATCTGCGTTCGCTGAAAACAATCCAGCGCTTCTTCGGGGCGGCAGACGATTGGCTCGTTGTCGTTGAAAGAGGTGTTCAGCACCACTGGAACACCGGTTAGCTGCTCGAATGCTTTGATCAGGCCCCAATAACGCGGGTTGGCTTCGCGTGTTACGGTCTGCAAACGCCCCGTTCCATCAACGTGAGTCGGCGCTGGAATTTTGTCGCGCTTCTCGGGCCGCACCGCGTAAGCCAACGTCATGAAGGGAGAAGGATGTGACTTCTCGAACCACTCTCCCGTGGATTCCGCGAGAATCGATGGCGCGAAAGGCCGGAAAATTTCGCGATGTTTGATGCGCTGATTCAGAATTTCCTTCATCTCCGGCCGGCGCGGATCAGCGACGATACTCCGATTGCCGAGCGCGCGTGGCCCCCATTCTGCCCGGCCTTGAAACCATCCAAGAATTTTCCCGTCGGCAACAATCGCGGCGGTACGAGCCATTAAGCTGTCCTCGGGCAGCTCTTCAACGCGGCAAGCCTTTTTTCCCAAGCCATTTGTATCGATCGCGCGCCGCACGTCATCTCGCGAATATCCTGGTCCCCAGTAAGCGTGATCCATCGCGAACGATCGTGGGTTCCCCAGAATTTGGTGCCAAACATAGTACGCAGCTCCGACTGCCAGTCCGCCATCCCCCGCGGCCGGATGAACATAAACTTGCTCGAATCCGGTCTTGTCGAAGATTTTTCCGTTCGCCACGCAATTGAACGCTACGCCGCCAGCCAGGCACACGGCCTTCAGTCGCGTGCGCTCGGCAAGCTTTTTCAGCATGCCGAGATAAATCTCTTCCAGCCGCGCCTGCAATGCGGACGCAAGATTTTTGTGTCTTTGTTCCAGCGGCTCATCGGGATTGCGTTTTGGCCCCAGCAGCTTTTCCATTTCTTCGGAAAATATCGTGCCAAGTGTCGGCGTCTTGTCGGCGTCCGCCCAGCTCATTTCGGGGCCGGTGCGGTGATGCGTAAAGTAATCAAGTCCCAGCCGGAATCCGTCGCCGTGCGCGTACACAATCTTGCGAACGGCGTCGAGCTGTTCCGGCTCGCCGTAGGCGCCCAGGCCCATGACCTTGTACTCGTCGCCAAATTTCAGGAAGCCCAGGTATTGCGTGACGGCGCTGTAATAGAGTCCCAGCGAATGAGGAAACGCGATCGCACCCTCGATTTTCATACGGCTTCCTGCGCCCGTGCCCCACATCGTGCTCGCAAAATCGCCGAGTCCGTCTGCGGAAAGCAACGCCGCGCGTTCGAACGGCGAAACGAAGAAAGCGCTCGCGAGATGCGCCTGATGATGCTCGATGCGATGAAACTTCGCGGCGAGTTTGGCGGGGTCGGTATCGAACGCTTTCGCAAGCGCTTCCGGAATTCCTGTAAATTTTGCGAGGACCTTCACGCGTTCGCGCGCGAACGATGGCATGCGCATCGCGTAGAAAAGCTTGGTGGCCAGCCGCGCGTAGGGGTTCCGCGGCACGGCCACTTGATCGATGTCTTTGAGTTCTAGTCCCGCTTCTTTGAGGCAATAGCGAATCGCGTGCGCCGGAAACCCCGCGGCATATTTTACGCGGTTGAACCGCTCCTCTTCCACCGCAGCCACAAGCCGGCCTTCGCAGACAATCGCTGCCGACGCATTGCCGTGATAGGCATTTATCCCAAGAATGTTCATCGCAGAGGAGTTCAGTCTACCTCACCCGTGCGGATCATGCCGCGAGGTGCTGCCGGCACCACTCGTTGAGGACGTACAGCGCCCACGGGCGCGACCATGAAGTTTTGCCTTCGAGAAAGTCAGACCAAACGTTGCGCACGCCCTCCGCTCGAAGCTGCGGTGCAAGCGAAGGCGCGACGTTGCCAAAACTCGCTTCGATCCGCGGGCGCAGCGGGCCTCGAAGCCATTCCTCCCAGGGCAGCGTAAATGTCTTCTTCCGCTGGCCGACAATTTCCTCGGGCAGAAGCCCGGTCAGAGCTTCGACGAGCAATGCCTTCTGTGTCCCAGCGCGCTGTCGCGCCGCATCGGGCAGGGAACTGACGAACTCGACTAGCGGTGTATCGAGCAGCGGCACGCGTACTTCGAGCGACCGCGCCATGCTCACCGAATCCGTGTCCCGCAAGAGCGTGCTCGCCATGTAGCAGCGCATTTCCATCCATGCCGTTGCAGCGACTGGCTCCAGTTTTCGCGCCTCACTAGCTGCGCGATCCAGCCACCCAAGCCAGGTCGGTTCGAGTGTCACGCCGTCGGCGCCCACAGTTCTCGGACGGAAGCGCGGTTCCATCAGTCGCGCAAGTCGGTCCGGCGAGAAAAGCGCCCGCGCGTAAAAGTAAGGGTGCGGAAGCCTGTCGGGATCGATCCACGCGGAAACCACTTTGCCGGCGGCATCTCGGGACATACGCGTCGCGAGCAGACTTGCAATCAATGGCGCGGTCGCACGGCGCAATGGACGCGCAACGAACCAAGCCATTCGAGTGAGCCGCTGAAGTAGGGCGGTGTTGGCGAAGCTAGCGTAGCCCGCAAAGAGTTCATCGCCGCCCAACCCGGAAAGTGCCACCTTCAGGCCTACTTCCCGCGCCGCCCATGACACGAAGTAAGTGTTGATGCCGTCCATTGTCGGCTGGTCGAGTCCTGCAACGGCTTCGTCAATGCGCGCAAGCATTGCGCCGCCGTCGAGAGGAACCTCGGTGTGTTGCGTGCCGCACCGTTCCGCGACTTTACGCGCGAGCGCGGACTCGTCGTAGGAAGTGCCGGGGAACGAAAGCGTGAAGCTGCGAATGCCTTTTTGCGCGCGCCCTGCGAGAGCCGCGATTGCACCTGAATCGAGCCCGCTCGAAAGAAAAAGTCCCACCGGAACATCAGCGACCAGATGCGCACGCACCGCATCTTCGAGCAACGGTCGCAGCCGCTTCGCCGCCGAATCCAAATCCTTCGGTTTTCGCGAGTCGCGCGCCGCGGGAGCCGTCTGCGGGTCCCACCACGGACGCGCTCGCGGCACACGCCGCCGCTCTGGAACATAAAGCAACATGCGATGGCCAGGCGGCAGAGAAAAAACTCCCTCCACCAGGCTGACCGGTTCCGACACGCTGCCGAAAAGCAGGTAAGACGTGAGCGCATCCTGAGAAATTTGTTTCGGCACAAGGCCGCTCGCCAGCAACGCTCGCACTTCCGACGCAAATGCAAAACCCTCGGCGGCCTGCGTGTAATACAGTGGCTTGATCCCCAGCGGATCGCGCGCCAGGAATAGTAGCGGCGCCGTCGCAAATCGTCCGCGCATATCCAGCAGCGCAAACGCGAACATTCCGCGAAGCTCCGTTAAAGACTCTTCGCCCCACTCTTCCCAGGCGTGCACCAGAATTTCGGTATCGGATTGTGTAGCGAAGCGGTGTCCCAGCATCGCCAGGCGCTCGCGAAGTTCGCGATAGTTATACAACTCGCCGTTGTAAATGACGGCGACGTCGCGCGTTTCATTCCAAACGGGCTGCTGCCCACCGGCAAGATCAATAATGCTGAGCCGCCTCATGCCCAGCGCCAGCCCCGGCGCGCGCGGATCCCCCGTAAGAAATCCTTCTTCGTCCGGACCGCGATGCCGCATCGCAGCGGCCATCGCACGCACGCGCGACTCCGCCTCTTTGCTGCCCGAAGCAAAGGCGACGCCGCAAATACCGCACACGCTACTGCTTGATCTCCGGAGTCGAAAAGAAGGCCACGCCGGCGCGCAAGGCGTGCTCGCGCAGGTGGAAGCGGGGAATTCTCAAGCGGCTGTCGGCGTACCACGCCAGCACCGCGCGCAGCAGCAGAAGAAGGAGCATCGTAGCCACGCTCAGCACGAGGTAAAAGAACGACTCGCGCTCCAGAAGCAGGCTCCAATCAATCGCCTCTTCCCAGCCGGGAAAAACCGCGCTCAGAATTTTCCTCAGCCCAAATCCGATATACGGCAGCCGCGCCAGGCGGACGTGGGCAAAATGATCGAAGGTGTATTCACGCGGATATTTCGGTACTACGCTGATCGCTTCGTTGAAAACCGCGGGATTCTGCAGGTCTTTACGCGTCAGAGCGTTGCCCGCCGCATCTTTCATGATCACTCGATAGGTCGGATCAACAATGATCCACCGCCCGCCGATAAGGACTTCTGCCACAACGTGCTTCGTGTTGTTATCGGGAGTCAAAAGGAGCAGACGGCGCGCCCGCAAGTCGGAACTCCGCACTAGATTCAAGAAAGCGTTCGTCGCCGTGCCACACACGTTCAAAAGCTGGCTGTAGGTGAGCGTCACTTCCGGATCGCGCTTTGCAAGGGACTCAGGGTCCATCGCGACGGCGCGCGACGGCTCCGCACGCATCCAGTTCAAAATAGCTTCGAGCTTCTGCTCCTCGGGCAACGAGTTAGGGACAATCGCGTCCGAGAAACCGTCGAGATACCGCCGCACCGAGTATTCCCGGATTCCGGCGTACACCGCCGAAAACATGACGGCGACGAGCAGCAGGTTCACGCCTCGCCACACCACCCGGAAGATGAGGTGCTTCGTCTGCAATCCAGTCACCCAGATGCTCCAAATTTTGCACTGCGCGCACTCTTATTTGCAAGCTCCTTATACAGCGCGACCATCTCGCGAACCGGCTCTTCCCATCCGAGCCTGGCCGTCACCGTGCTGCACCCCGCGACTAAACGCGAGCGCAAATCCGCGTCGAAGAGCACCGCTCGGATAGCCCGCGCCAGCGCTGCGGAGTCATGCGCCACCACCAACCCTGCCGTGTCCGCCAAAAGCGGCGCGATGCCGCACTGCTCCGTAACAACGACGGGCGTTCCCGCCGCCACCGATTCTGCCGCTGTATTGCCGAAGTTTTCGTTTTGCGATGGCAGCACAAATACGTCTGCATCGCGAAACGCCGCCCACTTCGCATCTCCAAAGATAGCCCCAGTGAACTGCGCTTGCGAGGAGACTCCAAGCTGTGCCGCCGTTTGTTCCAGCTTGGTTTTCACGCCGCCTTCGTCCGGGCCCGCAAACACCAGCTGAAGATTGCAGTCCGAGACCTCTTTCGAAACGGAAGCGAACGCTTCCAGTAACAGCTCCGGGCTTTTCTTTTCCGACAGCCGCCCAAGAAAAAGTACAATCTTCGCCTCCTTCCCGATTCTCACAGCTTTGCGAAAAGTTCCTGGCTCCGGCCACAAAGCGGGCGTTTCCACTCCATTGCGTCTCAAAACGATCTTCTTGCGCCCCACGCCTCCGCTAACCAACTCTTCGACTTCTTGCTCCGACGTCGCGATGATCGCGCTCGCGCCCTCGAACATTCGCCACCCAAACAACGCGTGATAAATCCGCTTCAGCCGGAAATTCCGCACGATTGGCACAAACATTCCGATCGGCTCCAAAACGTACGGAATGTTTCTCCTCACGCACGCATCAGCAACGGCCGGCCCGAGAAAATCGTAAAGACCATAAATGTGCGCCACGTCAAAATCTTGCAGCCGTGCGCTGCAGAATCGCTTCACCGCCGGATTCCAAGTCAAGGATCGGTAGCGCAACCACGTAGGCAAATAAATCGCCGTCACTCCGTTTTCCTCGCACTGCCATCCGAACGAACCATGTTCCTTCCGCGACGCCTCTTCCCCGCGCGCCCGCTCTGCGAAACCCCAGTCCGCTGTCAGCACCGTCACTTCATTTCCGCGCCCGGCAAGTCCCCGCGCCAGCGCCCGCACCTTCACTGGCGGCCCGCCGAATTCGAGGAAGGGTGCGTAGGTTTCTGTGACGCTCAGGATTCGCATTGTTCGCGAAGAATTTTCTTGAGGGACTTTGCAAACACGCTGAACCGAAAATCCCGCTCCACACGTTGCCGTCCGCGTCCCCCCATTTTTTGCGCCAGCGCCGGATCGGACAGCAGCGTCTCGATGGACGTCGCCAGTTGCGCCGCGTCGCCGTGCGGAACGAGATACCCGGTGACGCCATCTTCAATCACTTCCGGCGCGCCGCCGTGCGTCCCGCCGATCACCGGCTTTCCGCGCGCCATCGCCTCGAGGTAAACAAGCCCGAATCCCTCGCCCCGGCTGGGCAGCACAAACATCTCGCAAGCGTCGTAGCACGCTGCAAGCTGCTCAAAACTCAAACCGCCAAGAAAAGTTACATGCCGGTTCACGCCGTTCTGCTCCGCGAGATCCTCCAGCCACGCCCGGTCATCCCCATCGCCTATCGCCAGCAGTTGCAGCTCCGGCCAGCGCGTCAACAGCCGTGGCAGCGCCGTGATGAGCGTGTCCATCCCCTTGTAGCGCTCGTTCGCCAGCCAGCGGCCCACCGTAAGGATCACGCGCCCCTCGGGATATCCGTGCGGCAGCTTTACCGCCGGAGCATTCGCTGGAATCGCTTCAAACTCCGGATCGAGCGCCCACGGCAGCACGTGAATTTTCTCGCGCAGCACGTGCTGCTGCACGGCGACTTGATTCGCGGTATCCTGGCTCGGCGCCAGCACCACATCCGCTCGCCCCAGCGCCAGCCGCCGCAGCGCCGGCAGCGGCTCCCACACTTCCACGCCATGCGTGCAAACAATGGTGCGAAGCCGCGGCGCCGCAATCCTCATCGCCTGCGCAACGGGCCCCAGGTTCGGATGCCCAGCCAAAACCACCTTCCCGTGGCGTCTCGCCGTCCGCACTGCCGTCGCCGCGAACCGCGCCTTGCTTCGCTCGCATCCCGTGAACACGAACTCCTTGCCGCCCACCGACATGCGGTGCAGTTCGCGCGTATCGTTCAGGCTCAGCAGCCGGCAATCCATGTGCCGGCTCGCCGCGAATTCGCTCATCACCGCCGCCACATGGCGGCTGGCCCGCTGCACCCCGCCATTCGCGTCCAATTCCGTAAACAGTCCAATCAGCACGCGCAGAGTCTGCCTTGTGTCGTAACGTAAGGCAAGTGCCTGCCTTTTTCCTATATTCCCGCCCCTCTTCTGTGCGACCTCGGCTAACTCGGTACCCTCCGTGCAAACCTTTTTCCCGGCCGGCAAGCCTCCGAATTTTCTTGACAACACCCTTCCAACTTTGGTATACTTTTTCCGTTGAATATTGCGCCCCGACCTGTCGGGGCCATTTTTCTTTGTACCGCCGGCTTACCCTGAGCCCTCGAAGGGCTCTTTGCTTCTAAATCCAACAATTTCAAATCCGTTCGGATTTCGATGATCTTTACCACCAAATGTCTTTAACGCTCTAACTAAAAATCTGAGTACTGAGCCGAATTTGTCCGGTTTCGCGACTTACCAGGCACTGGCAGCACATTGGCGTGCAAATGCGCCGGTTCAGGACGGGCGTGAGCCGCCTTCCCATCCCCAAGTGAATCCTCTGTTACTTTTCCCAGCTGACGCTGCGGACACGAGATGCACACTAACAACATCGGCCTTTATTGAGGGTGCAATGAAGATTTGTAACGAAGCGGATTACTTGGAGGCCCACCTCACGATTATCCCGGGCGAGTCTCGCTCATATCCGACGGGGGACCTCGCTCACCGCCGACCTCTGATTCATCCCACCGCGTTGAGAATGATGGGATCCAATAAGGATTTTGCGAGATCTTTCGCCCCAAAACCTCGTCGTCCACGAACAAAGAAACATCTGGACTCTCTGGATTGTATCGGAACGTAACGCTTATCGCGATGGTGCTCGGCCCGATCTCTGGCGTTGGGTTAGCACTAGTGGGTAGCGATAACCGCCTTCTCGCTTAGGCTTTCGCGTCACTTGGCGGGCGCCACTATGTGCTTCTTTTGCCTTAGGGGTGCTGTCACAAAATGCTCTTAGTCCTGAGATTCTTCGCGCTGGCTTTCGGTTTCTCACTGCCGTGGGCGGCGTACCCATTGAGCAATTTCGGTATTTGGCCCGAAAGGTGGCCGTCAGCATCGTTCTATTTCTGTTGGTCTTTGAAGGCGGCGGGGCTGCTCTGTTGAATTTTTTTGGAATCTTCCTGCCGGTGGTACAGCTTGCTGGTGGATTCGTGCTCGCGGCCATAGGTTGGCGGATACTGAGCCAGAACGCGACTGCCAATCAGCAAAGTACCTCCCCGGATCGTGACGTACGCACCCTGAATGACCAGATTTTCTCTCCGCTCACCTTTCCAATTTCGGCCGGGCCCGCGTGTATTGTCGTTACGTTGACGTTAAGAGCGCACGCCTCGCGACGCGACCTGTTGGACAATGTTTTGGCCCATGCCGGTATGGCTCTGGCAATCGTCGCCCTGGGCGTAACGATCTGGCTCTGTTACTCGTACGCTTCGAGAATCACGGATAAAATTGCGCCCGCAACTATCCAAGGGATACTGCGTGTCGTGGCCTTCGTCCTGTTGTGCATCGGCGTGCAGATCGCGTTGAAAGGATGGCAGGCCGTCGTCAAAGCTCTGCCGAAATGAGTTTTTCGGTGCTAGAGACGAACAGCAGGAATCGCCCCGGGCAGATAATTGCCGAAGTCTCGACTAGGAATGCGCACGTGACCCGGTATTCTCTAGCCAAGTTCCAGAAAATATGCTAACCGTACATGTATATGCTGGAACGAATATGTCCGGTTTGCCGACTCGCCGGGAGCTAGTCAGGGATTTGCACCGTTATAAACAATCGAGGAGATGAAGACGACGTGCCATGTCTGTCAAAAATGACAGTTGCGCGGCCACCGGCCTCGCACTATGTTGGGCGACTCTGCGGCGCGGCGGTGTTCGGAGGCCGGAGCGTGTGCCACGGGACTACCCCTTCCAGGAGATTGACCTCGCGGGTAGAAGTGACGGACGGCGTGTGGGTTTATTGGCGGTGTGATGGAAGCGAAGAACTATCGCGCATTCGGAATCTCGGCATAGGGGGGCTCTTTATCGAGACTTCAAAAACGCAGCCTGTGGGCATCAGGACCGATCTCGATTTCCTTGTGCAGGAAGGACAGATAAGAGCTGAAGCAGTTGTGCGTCATGCTAAGACCAGCAGGGGATTAGGACTGAAATTCACGGCTGTCAGTGAACCTGACCGACCGAATCTGGCGGCGCTAATGTCAAGGCTTCGTGGTTTGTCTCGGCCTCACGGCAACTTGTAACTAAACACTGGGTAGTGGAATGCCCGGTTGATGTTACGAATCCGCTTGGTTCCCAGCCCAGCTTTGTACGGTAGCCTCCCAGCGGCGATCGAAGGCCCCGGCAAAAGCAAGTAACAACCTAGCGAACCCTGGCGATCCCCAAATTGAGACTTAAGAGGAGAACCTGATGCTTCGAAAAATGCTGCTGGTGTTTGGACTGTGTATGGTTACTGCAGTCTCCGCGCAAGCACAAGACGACGACAAAGTAGAAGTTTTCGGCGGCTATACCTACATGCACTTCAACAGTTCGCCGAACGCCAACCTAAACGGGTGGGAAGCCTCGGCGCAATATAAATTCCGGGACTGGATAGGAGGCGTGGCGGATTTTGACGGGCACTATGGATCGATCCGCGGGATTGGCACCTCCTTTTCGATGGCCATTGGCGGCGGAATTGATTACACGCTGACCGACAAGTTTCGTTGGCGCCTGATTCAGGGTGACTATTTGCTGACGCAATTCGGAGGCCGTTCGCAGAGCAACGCGAGGATCTCCACCGGGATTATCTTCCGGTTTTGATCTACGGGAATAGTTGCGGTATTGCTACTGCAGCGTGTACTTCCTCGTAGTTCCTCTGGACGCCGCCGTTGCAAATGGATGACTCTCAGTCAGTTCAAGAAACCAACAGTGTCCCCAGCCTGAAGGGAAATGAAGGAATATCCAGCCAAAGCGGCAAGAATGGCTGGTATCAGTTCTGACGAGATTCGGGGTTTCAAAACGTACCCGAAAGCCCCCGTGGAAAGGCATCTACGCACGAAATCGGCATCGGATCGAATTGTCAAAAAAACGATCCGCGAATTGCAACCTGAATTCTTTAGTCGACCTCCAGCCTCAAGGCCATCAACAAAAGGCAAACCGATGCCGGCAACGATCACGTCAGGCTTCAGTCTCATAGCCTCCTCGAGCAGGGTTTGGCCATCGCCGACTTTACCTACAATCTCGAATTCTGGTTCCAAGTGTTGTTCGACCGTCTCTAGCAAGTCTGGGTGATTGTCCGCGAGGAGTATCCTTGTTTTGTTCATGTACGCCGCTTGCTGAAATTTGTGTGCACGGGGAGACGCGGATTCGTAAAGCGCACGATTTGTCCTTGGCCCAAAACGAATCCCAAGGAAGTCCACCCAGCCACGTCGAGCAGAGGGGTTAGATTGTTCGTAAAACGGGTCTGTGCATACTGGCAGAATCATCAGTCGTCAACCGCGGTCAAGTCCCGTTCCCTATGCGAACTCGTTCTGAGCAAATGATCCACATTACTAAGTGCGAAGCGGCCGACTCATGAATTCGTAGGTCGTTTAGAATCAACACTTGCAAAAGTGTATCAAAACAAAGAACTTTAACTATCTGTGGAATCAACACTTATGTAAAAACAGGGGGGGAGGGCACGTCACGCGCCCTCTGCGAGGTCGCGACATCCCAGCAAGTTCCACTTGCGCGCGCTCGGTTGAACCGTTTCACTCCCGAGATGACGGGGAATCACGCCTTGCTCAAAAGCGTCGAAAGTTCGTTGAAGCGCTCGAGATAAATATCAGCCGGATGCGCGCCGCGATCGTGTACTCCAAAGCCGTAATTTACCGCTGCGGCCAGCGTCCCCGCGTTGCGCGCCGTTTGCACATCCACCTCCGAGTCGCCGACCAGCAACGCCCCTGTCGGCTCAACGCCCAATTCTCTCAAAATCGTCTTCGCGCCCAGTGGATCAGGCTTCTTCGTCTCGAAACTGTTTCCCCCGTAGATCGCTCGAAAATACTTCGACAGCCCCATCGCATCCAGAATCCGAACGCTAATGCGCACCGGCTTATTCGTCAAAACCGCCATCGGCACATTCGCGAGTTGTTCCAGCGTCTCCGCTACGCCGGGATACGCGCACGTCGTATCCATCT
>DASXMM010000040.1:0-3225 GCA_036495665.1 Candidatus Acidiferrum sp.
GAACGCCCATTCTCACCGGAATAAAGTACAACCCATCCTGCGAATCGAACACGCCCTCATCCCGCGCGAACACCGACTTCATTTTTTCTTCATCGAGATGCGCGGCGCCAAATCCCGACCGATAAAATTTGTCTTTCTGCGGAAGAAACAGCTCAGCCGCCCCGCCCTCGAAACTTTCCACAATGTAATTCGGTATCGCGTTCATCAACTGAATCACATTCCCTTCCGCGAGTAATTTTTGACTGAACTTATACAGCCGCTCGATCTCCCGCCGCCGCTGGTGCGCCTCATCGGCTTCCTTGCGAATACGCGCCGAGAGCTGGCTTCCCATGATCGACGTCACGAGAAACGCAAGCAGCGCCACCCAATTTTGTGGATCGGCAATCGTGAACGTTCCAATCGGCGGAAGAAAAAAATAGTTGATCGCCAAAACCGAAACGATCGACGTGAACACCGACACGACCATTCCCCACACAGCCGAAACTGCTAGAATAGCAAGCAAAAAGGTGAGCGCGATCGTCGTCTGATTCACGTTGCGCGCGTGATGATAGAAGATGGTGAGTCCGGCAACGATGGCCAGCGAGACGGCAAAGCCGAAGACGCGGCCACCGAGCATCCTTTGCATCCCGGTATTCTATCGCATGACCGGCATTCGAAAGGGAGAAGCTGACGCCTTGCCCAAGAAGCCCGAAGACTGGCTCGAAGTAGCCTCGCCCCCGCAGAAAGCCCGCGGGATATTTAAGCTGTTCCTTGGCTACGCACCGGGTGTTGGCAAAACGTACAACATGCTGAGCGAAGCGTTGCGCCGCCGGAGCCGCGGCGAAGATGTGGTCATCGGCGTCGTGGAAACGCACGGCCGCAAAGGCATTGAAGAATTGTCGTCGCAAATCGAATTCGTGCCGCGCAAAAAAATCGAATACAAAGGCACGGTGTTCGAAGAGATGGATGTCGATGCCGTCCTCGCGCGAAAACCTGAAGTCGTTCTCGTCGACGAACTGGCTCACACGAATATTCCCGGCAGCAAGCACCGCAAACGCTACGAAGACATTCAGGATCTTCTCGCCGCGAAAATTGACGTCGTCTCCACGCTGAACATTCAGCACATCGAGAGCATTGCGCCGGTGGTTCGCTCGATCACGGGAATCACCGTGCGCGAAACCGTTCCGGATTGGGTCCCGCTGACGGCCACCGAAACCGTCATGGTCGACCTCACTCCCGAAGCCCTCCACAACCGCATGAAGCGCGGCGACGTTTACAGCACCGAAAAAGTGGAGCGCTCGCTCAAAAACTTTTTCCGCCGCGGCAATTTGATCGCACTTCGCGAACTCGCCCTCCGCCAGGTTGCCGAGCAGGTGGACCGCAGCCTCGAAACCTACATGGAAGACGAGGACATCCGCAAAAATTGGGGTGTCCGCGAACGCATGGCGATTTGCATCTCTGGGAATCCTGCCGGTCAGTATCTCGTTGCGCGCGGCGCTCGCATGGCTCGCCGGATGGACGCGGAACTCTACGTCGTCCATGTCGATCGCGAGCTGGGCCCGAAGGAACCCAACACAAGCGCTCTTGCCGCTAATCTGCGCTTCGCGGAAAGCTTGGGCGCAAAAGTAGTTCGCTTGAAAGGCCGCAGCGTTGCCGATAGTGTCGCGGAGTTTGTTCGCACCAAGCACATTACGCAGGTGATCTTCGGCCGTGCGCCTATTCACGATTGGCGCAAATACCTCTACCTCTCGGCAGTTCACCGCTTCTTACGCGAATCTCCGCCGGTTGACGTACACATCGTCACGCAAGAAGCGGAAGATTAGCGATTTTCAGGGCGCAACCGCGCCTTGCAGCGTGCCGCTCAGTTCCAGTTCAATCTCGACCGCGGGATCGGCCTTCAGCAACCAGGTGTTCGGGCTCTTCAGTCCCCACTGGATATACGGCACACTGAACTTCGCCGTACCTTTCCAGTGATTGCCATTCAGCTCCGCCAGCACCGGTACAATGAGCTCGTGTTCAGCGCCATGCAAGACGAAGGTTCCGTGCAATTGCACGCTAGACGGCCCTTGCGCCAAGAGTTTCCCATCCATTCGGTCCGGCCGAAAAATCACCTCGGAGTAGCGCCCACTCTCGAGAATTTCGCGATGCATTTTTTTATCGCGCCCGTCGTTGTCGGTCTTACCGCTGGCAGCGTCGGCGACGAATTCTCCGCTGGCGTTTCCGTTTGCCGGGTCAAACTTCAACGTGCCGCGCTTCAAGTTAAAAGCTCCGTGCACCGTGTGCAGCGTGCTGCCGAGCGTAAAGTTTACTTTGCTCTGTGAAGGATCAAGACTCACCGTCACGTCCGAAGCATTTGCTGTCACAGCGGTTTGCGCGGACGGCTCAGACTGAGCCCAGCCGCGCGCCGTCAGGCAAATCAACAGCGCAAAAAAAAGAACAAAGCGGGCGCGATCCCCGCGAAACTTGGCGTCCTTCATCTCTCTTATCTCCATACGCTCATGCCGTCAGAAAGCGCCAACCGAAAGCTGCTCCAGCCGCGGTCAATTGCAGCGGCCGCGTTTCCCCCAACTGATAAGCGAGCAACCGTTCAAAAAGTTGAGGCGCAGCTTGCAGCGCCCGCATCGTCCGCTCACGCAGGCCATTCCGCCGGTCCAGCAAAAGCATTAGGTTCCCCACCAGACGCGGCCGCCGGAACAAAATCCGATGCGCTTTCTCATATCGCTCCAGGTCGCCCGCTGCCAGCGCATCGGCAAGCGCCGTCGCTTGCCTGAAACTAAGCGAGAGCCCTTCCCCGGTAATCGCATCCAGACTGCCCGATGCGTCTCCAATCAGCGCAACATTTCCCTGGTGCACTCGCTTTAGGTGGAACATCCCCGTCACCGCCCCGCGTTCCGTGCTTGTTTGCACCGCATCTTTGAGCCGCCGGGCTATGGTCGGAAATTTCGTGAGAGTCTCATGAAAGCGCGCATTCGGCCTGCTTGTAATCAGCGCGACACAAACTTCTTCCGCTCCTACTGCCGTAACGTAAGCTTGCGCGTCTTCGCCCCAATGAATATCTGTAAAATCACTCCACGGCGCCACACGATAGTGAACGCGAAACGCGAACCTTCTCGTTCGCGAACGGCGGCTCTCCAAGCCACTCCAACGCCTCACCCGAGACTGACCCCCATCAGCGCCTATGACCCATTTCGCGGCTACCTTATCCCCGCCAACGACCGCTCCGCCGTCACAAAGTCCCGTCACGGG
>DASXMM010000041.1:0-4317 GCA_036495665.1 Candidatus Acidiferrum sp.
GTCGATGCCTGCGGCTACGCCTGCGCGGGCGAGCGGCTCGATGAATTCGGGTTGGCCGCCGCTGGCGTGGCCTTGGCCGCCGGGGAGTTGAACGGAGTGCGTGACGTCGAAGACGACGGGGTAGCCTAGCTTTTGGAGGATGGGGAAGGAACGCATATCGACGACTAGATTCTGATAGCCGAATGTCGCGCCGCGCTCGGTGAGGATGATGTCCTTGTTGCCGGTGGTGGCAATTTTTTCGACTACGTTGGCCATGTCCCAAGGGGAGACGAACTGGGGTTTTTTGACGTTGATGATGCGGCCGGTTTTGGCGGCGGCCAGGAGAAGATCGGTTTGTCGGGCTAGGAAGGCGGGGATTTGCAGGATGTCGCAGACTTCGGCGGCGGGTTGGGCTTGGGTAGATTCGTGGATGTCGGTGAGGATGGGGAGATTCAGGTCGGATTTGATTTTGCCGAGGATGCGTAGGCCTTCTTTGAGGCCGGGGCCGCGGAAGGCTTTTACAGAGGAGCGGTTGGCTTTGTCGTAGGAGGCTTTGAAGATGTAGGGGACGGCGGCGTCGGCGGCGATTTTGGCTACTTTTTCGGCCATTTTTCTGGCGTGGGCTTCGCTTTCGATGACGCAGGGGCCGGCGATGAGAAAGAGCGGCGTTCCGCCGCCGAGGCGAAGCGTGCCGAGGGAAATTTCGCGGGTCAAAGGCATCGGGGGCATTGAGGATATTGAAGATATCACACGAAACGCAAAAAGCGGTCGGGCGGAGACGGTGCGAGAAGGAAGTAGCGAGAAGTTTGGGAAATGCGGTAGAGGTCGGAAAAGCGGCGTCGAGCCGCCGCACTCCAAATTAGGCGTTGGCGTGTGGCGCGACGCCTACGGCTTGCGCTCGTGGGGCTTCAGTGACGGGGCGCATACGGTTCTTTTTGTGTTCTAGGGCGGCGCCGATGAAGGCGGCGAAGAGCGGGTGCGGCTCAAGCGGCTTGGATTTGAATTCGGGGTGGAACTGGCAGCCGAGGAACCACGGATGTTCGGGAGCTTCGATGATTTCGACGTAATTTTCGTCGGGGGTGCGGCCGGTGATGCGGAGACCGGCGTCTGTCAGAGTTTTTTCGTAGTCGCGGTTGAATTCGTAGCGGTGGCGGTGGCGCTCGCTGATTTCGGTTTTGCCGTAGGCCTTGGCAGCGAAGGAGCCGGGTTCGAGTTTGCAGGGCCACGCACCTAAGCGCATCGTGCCGCCCATTTCGTCAACGCCGAGTAACTCGCGCAGCTTATAGATGACGCGGTGCGGAGCTTGCGGGTCGCACTCGGTGGTGTCGGCTTGTTTTAAGCCGGCCACATCGCGGGCGTATTCCACCGTAGCGCACTGCATGCCGAGGCAAATGCCGAAGTAGGGGATTTTGCTCTCGCGGGCGAATTGAATCGTATTGATCATGCCTTGGATGCCGCGCTTGCCGAAGCCGCCGGGGACCAGAATCCCGTCATAGCCGCGCAGGCGCGCCTCCGCGGTTTCCGGTGAATCGATTTCTTCGGCTTCAATCCATTCGAGAACGGTTTTCTGATTGTGAGCCAAGCCGCCATGGAGGAGGGCTTCACGCAGGCTTTTGTAGGCGTCTTCGAGCTGCACGTACTTGCCGACGACCGCGATGCGAATTTCGCCCGCGGGATTGTGCATGCGGTAGACGAGGTCGAGCCAGGGACGCATGTCGGAGGGGCGCTCTTCGAGTTTCAGGTGGCGCAAGATTTGCGCGTCGAGGCCTTCGCGGCTGAGTTCGACCGGCACAGCGTAAATCGTGTCGACGTCTTCCATGGAAATGACGCAAGCGTCGGCGACGTTGCAGAAGAGGGCGATTTTCTTTTTGAGGTCGCTCGGGATGTGGCGATCGCTGCGGCAAAGCAAAATGTCGGGCTGAATCCCGATGCCAAGCATTTCTTTTACGCTGTGCTGGGTGGGCTTGGTTTTCAGTTCGCCGGCAGCGGCGATGAAGGGCACCAGCGTGACGTGGACGAAGAGCGTGTTTTCCCAGCCGAGTTCGAGGCGCATCTGGCGGATGGCTTCGAGGAAGGGAAGCGATTCGATGTCGCCGACGGTGCCACCGATCTCAACGATGACGACGTCAACGTCGTCGGAAACTTTTTTAATGGTGGCTTTAATTTCGTCGGTGACGTGCGGGATGACTTGCACGGTTTTGCCGAGATAATCGCCGCGGCGCTCTTTGGTGAGAATCGTTTCGTAGATGCGGCCGGTGGTCCAGTTGTTGTCGCGGGAAAGTTTAGCGTGCGTGAAGCGCTCGTAGTGGCCGAGGTCGAGATCGGTTTCGGCGCCGTCTTCGGTCACGAACACTTCACCATGCTGAAATGGGCTCATTGTACCGGGATCGACGTTCAGGTACGGATCGCATTTCTGAAGGGTGACTTTGAAACCGCGACTTTCGATGAGACAACCGATGGAGGAAGCGGCAACTCCCTTTCCAAGCGAGGAAACAACACCGCCAGTAACAAAGATATATTTTGGCGCCATCCATGCAGCCCGCGTTTGGGATTTCCCAGGGCGCGAGCTTATCAGCCCTCCACAGGAGTGACGTACGCATAATTATCATCGGAATTTGAGCGAGTGTCAAATCGAAGAAATTATTGCCGGGAACTAAGAAATTCAATTGGCGGAACTGGAATGGAAAGAAGGCGCGCGTGGCGCGGAGAAATGATGGCTCGCGGGCGCGACTTTTGCGATGGGATGGGGTTGAATGTTGGCGGGAGGAGTGCGCGTTTTTCGCCAACTTCAGAGGGTGTAATCCCTTTGAATAAAATAATTGTTGAGCGGAAATCGTTTACGCCGGTGTAGCCATCCAAGCAGAGGAAGATCGGCGCAGCACGCGAGTTCGACGCGCGCCGCGCTGTCTCGAGGTTTTCTAACGCTTCTTAAAAACGTACGAAAGGGCCAATGAAAGTGAACATAAGAATGTGTTTGGGGTGTGCTGCATTTGCTGGCGCACTCTGGGTTGCACCGTTTTCCGGCGCACAGCAAAAGCAGACGCCGGCTGCGCCACGCAATATGTCTTACGATGTAAGCCGCGAAACTTCCATTCAAGGAACCGTGATCTCGTTCACGGCGGCCGCGAGTTCTCCGATGGCCGGTCCCCACGCCTCCATTCAAACGGCTTCCGGGCCCCTCGACGTACACCTCGGCAATGCTAGGTTTCTGGAAAGCAGTCATTTCAGCTTGAGTCCCGGCGACAGCGTTCGGATCGTCGGCGAAACGGTTGTCAATGGCAACAGCTCTCAATTTCTTGCACGCATCATTCAGAAGGGCGGGCAGTCGCTCACGGTGCGAAGTGTGCGGGGTTTCCCAGTGCGTCCGGTCGTGACAAATTCCGCCAGTCGGGCGGGAGGTGTCCTGTGAAGCGCTTAGCGTTTGCTTTCGTTTTTGCATTGGCATCGCTCACGGTGGCGTGCGGCGGTGGCGGTAACGGAACTCCTCCACCTCCTCCGGTTGGCGGCTTTACGAATGCGAGCTTGAAAGGCAATTACGCTTTTTCTATGGCGGGCCAAGATGCAACGAGCGCATTGTTTGGCGCGTTCATTACCAGGGTCGGAAGTTTCGTTGCCGATGGTAACGGGAATATCACGAACGCTATTGAAGACCTCGATGACGGTGGCGCTATTTCGACGGTGTCGTTTTCGCAGGGCGGAACGTACACCATTCAGGCCAACGGAAAAGGAATACTGACTTTGCAGACTGCCGCGGGTACTGCCCTCCAGTTAAGCATCTCGCTAGCAGCGGCGGCACCGGCTGGCAAGGGCTTCATGATTCAGACGGATCTTAACGCTACGTCAAGCGGGAACTTCAGCCAGCAAGACATTAGCTCTTTTACCCAGCCGTTTTCGGCTTCCACATACATTTTCGATTTTAGCGGCACGGAGAGCGCGGGTTTCCCGATTACGTACGTAGGGAATATTGCTCTAAATGGCTCCGGGGGTGCCGGCACTGGAACCCTCGACCGCAACGACGGCGGAAACCCGAATGATCCTTCTGGCCCGCTGACGATCAACGCCGGCGGCAGCTACCAGCTGGACAATAACGCGGGGAACGCGGCTAATTTTGGGCGGGGTACGATCACATTTGGCGGTCTTAGTTTCGCTTTCTATCCGGTCGATCAGACTCACGCATTCATGCTGGAAACGGACGGGAGCAGTTTCACGTCGGGGGACGCTTTTCAGCAGAGCGGGACAATCGCAACGCAGACTTCCGGTTTCAGCGGCAACTTCGCATTTCTCGCCGGCGGTACCGGGCTGACCAACGCTGGCGCGTTCACTCTTGCGGCGCGCTTT